>NZ_AP022567.1:7500000-7800000 GCF_010727475.1 Mycolicibacterium mageritense | reverse complement strand
ACTCGACTACGTGCCAGGTACGACCGGCGTGCACTCGTCGGGTCTGGACGCGCTGCGTGAAGGCAAAGGGGTCTGCCAGGATTTCGCACACCTGTCGCTGATCATGTTGCGGTCCATGGGCATCCCGGCCCGGTACGTTTCGGGATACCTGCACCCCAAGGCCAAGGCGGCGGTGGGCGACACGATCGACGGACAGAGCCACGCCTGGATCCAGGCGTGGACCGGCGGCTGGTGGCACTACGACCCGACCAACGACGCCGAGATCAACGAGCAGTACGTCAGTGTCGGTGTCGGCCGGGACTACTCGGATGTCTCGCCGCTCAAGGGCATCTATTCCGGCGAAGGCTCGACCGACCTGGACGTGGTGGTCGAGATCACCCGGCTGGCTTGACCGGACCGCCACCCGCGCGGCCGAGGTTGCGGAAACCGGGGTGCACGTGGGGCGTCAGCTCGTGCTGCTCGGCCAGCGTCTGCAACAACGTACGTAGATTCTCGCGTTGTGCCGCGTCGAGGCCCGCGGTCATCCGCTCGTCGTGCCGGTGGGCCAGCTCCCCGATGCGGCGCAGCATCTTCTTGCCCGCGGCGCTGAGGAACAGCGCGTGCAGCCTGCGGTCGTCGGGGTTGCGGCGGCGCTCGACGTAGCCGCGGTTCTCCAGGTCGTCGACATAGCTCACCACTCGGCTCGGTAGCAGGCCCAGCTGGCTGCTCAGGGACTGCTGGCTGAGGCCGGGCTGCGTGCCGATGGCCCGCAGGATGCCAGCATGCGGCGGGGTGAGATCCACCGACGCCATCTGCTCGGCGAACAGCGTTGCCGCTCGGTGGCCCAGTTGCGCCAGCAGGAATGCCGCGGTGTCGCCCGTCTCCACACCGAAACCGTATCACTGACAAATGGTTCACAACTGAAAATATTCACGTGCTTGCCGTGGGCGGTCCGCGGGCATATCGTTCAAACTATGAACGATTCAACAGTCGATCGAATCAGGACCGCGCGGCGGCAGGGCGGACCACCGCCGGCCCCGGTCGCGGCGGTTTCGCTCGGGTTGTTGCTGGCCGGGGTCGCCGTGGGCATAGCGCTCGGCGGCGTGATGCCGCTGCCGTACGGCGCTGCCGCCGACGTCCTGCGATACGTCCACGACCACCACGGCGCGGTGCAGGCCAGTGCCGTGGGCACGTTCGCGGCGTCGGTGCCGCTCGCGGTCTACGTCGCGACGGTGAGTACCCGCCTGCGCCAGCTCGGTGTGACCGCGCCCGGCGCGACGATCGCGCTGGCCGGCGGCACGTTGGCGGCAGGGGCGCTCGCGCTGGCGGGGCTGGTCTGCTGGACCATGTCCAGACCCGAGGTGGTGGTCGACGACGGGCTCATCCGCGCGCTGTACTACCTGGTGTTTCTCACCGGTGGCGTCGGGCACATCGTGGCACTCGGGTTGCTGCTGGCCGGTGTTGCGGTGCCGAGCCTGATCCTCGGACTGCTGCCTCGGGCGGTGGCGTGGATCGGCCTCGCGATCGCCGTGCTGGCGGAACTCGCGACGCTGGTGCTGATCTGGCCCGAGACATCAGTGGTGCTACCCATCGCACGGTTCACGGGGTTCATCTGGCTCATCGTGGTAGGCGTACTGCTGCCGAAGCGCCGGAGCCGCACATGAAACTCAGCGTGAGCGTCACGAACTACTCGTGGCCCCAGCCGATTCCCGAGCGGTTGCTGTCGCTGGCCGCTGCTCTCGACGGCACGGCCGTCGACACGCTGTGGGTGGCCGATCATCTCGTGCAGGCCGATCCATCGTGTCAGAGCGACGAGCCCATGCTCGAGGCCTACACCGTGCTCGGCTACCTCGCCGCGGCGACGCGCCGCATCCGGCTGGGCACCATGGTGACCGCGGCGACGTTCCGCGCGCCTGCCCTGCTGGTCAAGGCGGTCACGACGCTCGACGTGCTGTCGAGCGGCCGCGCCTGGCTGGGCCTCGGTGCGGGTTACAACGCGGCCGAGGCGACCGCGATGGGACTGTTCCTGCCCGACACGGCGGAACGTTTCGCGAGGATGACCGAACTGCTTCAGTTGGCGGAAAAGATGTGGCGAGGCGACCAAACCGCCTTCCGCGGTGAGTATCTCACCGCTCAGCGACCCACCGGCAATCCGCGGCCCGTGACGGTGCCGCATCCTCCGGTGTTGATCGGCGGCACGGGTGAGCGTCGCACGCTGCGTCTCGTCGCACAGTACGGCGACGCCTGCAACCAGTTCGACGTTCCGGACGGCGGCCGTGCGATCCGAGGACAACTCGCGGTGCTCGACCGGCATTGCGCCGAGGTCGGGCGGCGCCCCGACGCGGTCCAGCGCACGGTGACCACGGCGCTCGAACCCGGCGAGTCGGTCGCGCGGCTGGTCGAGCGGTGTCTGGAGCTCGCCCGACTCGGCATCGAGCACGCCGTGCTCATCACGCGCGGACGGCCCTGGGCCGGGGCCGATCTCGACGTGGCGGCCGGCGCGGCCGATCAGCTGCGCGACCGGGCACACACGCCCGGGTGAACTTCGACCCGGTGCAGGTCGTCGCCCAATTCGATCTGCCGGTCGAACGCCGACGCGGCCAACGCACGCCACTCGTCCTCGGTGCCCGCGGCGATGCCCGGCACGTAGTGGGTGAGGATCAGGATGCCGACCCCCGCACGGGCTGCCGTCGCAGCCGCCTCCTCAACCGAGGAGTGATAGTCGCAGATGTCGCGGATGCGCTGCATCGGAAGCTGATTCACGAGGTCTTTGCGAATCACGGTGTGTACCAATGCTCCCGCCCCGGTGGCCAGCCGGTCGAGGCTCTCGCACGGCACGGTGTCGCCCGCCAGCACCACCGAAGCGCCCGCATGCTCGACGCGGAATCCGATGGTCGGCGTCACCGGGCGGTGATCGGTGGGCGCCACCAGGATGCGCACGCCGTCGCGGTCCCACACGGTGCCCTCGGTGCATTCGTGTACCTCAACGGGCGGGGGAGCCGTGAGGTCCGCGTGATGAGCGATCCGGTAACCGATGTCGTGCCCGAAGGCCCGTAGCGTCGCGTTCACCACGTCGGCCGTCCCCGGTGGACCGATGATCTGCAGCGGCGCGGGGTCGGGGACGAACGTGGTCACCCAGCGCGTGATGATCACGTCGCCCAGGTCGGCGATGTGGTCGCTGTGCAGGTGCGTCAGCAACAGCGCGCTGAGCGCGTTGGCACCCGATCCCGTTGCAGCCAGGCGCTGTTGCACACCGCGGCCGCAGTCGACGAGGAACGTCTGGCCACCGGCCCGGACCAGGGTCGACGGGCCGGCCCGGTCCGGATCCGGGATGGGGCTGCCGGTCCCCAGCAGGGTGACCTCGATCATGGCCCAGGTATACCCGGTCGGGCGCCGTGGCGAATACCCTTTCGCCCAGACCGTCTCCGACCTAGCCTGGTGTGAGGTGAATCACGATCGGAGGCGGGCGATGCGGATCGCGGACGTGCTGAAAAACAAGGGCGCGGCGGTGGTGACGATCTCCCCGGAGACCACGGTGGCAGAACTGCTGGCCGGGCTGCACGAGATGAACATCGGCGCCATGGTGGTGGTCGGTTCCGAAGGACTGGCCGGCATCGTGTCCGAACGCGACGTGGTGCGCAAACTGCACGAGCGCGGCAGCAGCCTGCTGGCCCAGCCGGTGTCGGAGATCATGACGACGGTGCTCGCCACCTGCACCCCGCGTGACACCGTCGACCACCTCAGCGTCCTGATGACGCAAAACCGGGTGCGCCACGTTCCTGTGCTCGACGAGGGCAGGCTCGCGGGCATCGTCAGCATCGGCGACGTGGTGAAAACCCGGATGGAGGAACTCGAGGCCGAACAGCGACAGTTGCAGGCCTACATCACGCAGGGGCGCTGAGGCGCTCGCCGGCGCCGTTGAGCAGGTCGTTGTCGGTGAACGCACCGCGATAGGCCGCGGCCGGATGACTGGCCGGCAGCCGGTCGCCGCGTCCGAGCAGTTTGTGCCGCAGTGTGCCCGACTTGTCGGTGCTGATGAGCCCGCGCTCTCGGAGCGTCGGGAACAGGCGGTCGGCGACCTCCTGGAACGATCCGGGAACCGTCGCGTGGTAGACGTTGATGCCGTCGACGCCGGCCTCGCGCCACTCTTCGAGGCGGTCCGCGATCTCGTCGGCCGTGCCGACGATGCGGTTGGCGCCCTCCAACACCCAGGCCATGTCGCGGATGGTCGGTTCGGCGTTACCGGAAGCTTCGGCCGCCCAACGGATGAAGCTCTTGATGCCGGTGAACTCGCCGAGTTGGCTGATCGGGGTGTCCAGCGGCAGACCGCCCGCGTCGATCCCGGCGTCGCCGAGCGCGTGCAACGCGATCCCCTCCAGGTCGAGGTAACGCTTGAGTTCGTCGTTGCGCCGGACGGCCTCGGCATGCGTGTCACCGATCACGAACGACAGGCCTTGCGCGAACGTGATGTCCTGCGGATCTCGGCCGTTTTCCGCTGCCAGCGCGCGGGTTTCGGTGGTCAGCCCATGTGCGGCGGCGGGGTTCGGGCTGCTGATGTAGACGCCCTCGGCGTTGCGGGCCGAGAACAGCTGACCGGCCGGTGACGAGCCGGCCTGGAAGAGTACCGGTGTGCGCTGCGGTGATGGCGACGAGAAGTGCGGGCCCTCGACCCGGTAGCGCTTGCCGGCGTGATTGATCTTGTGGATCTTTGCCGGGTCGGAGTGCACACTGCGTTCCTTGTCCTGCACCAGGGCGTCCTCGTCCCACGAGCCCTCCCACAGCTTGTACGTGACGTCGACGTATTCGTAGGCCCACTCATAGCGTTCGTCGTGGGCGAGCGTGCCCTCATGCCCGAAACTGCGGAACATGTTCTCGTTGAAGCTCGTCACGATGTTCCAGCCGAGCCGGCCACCGGTGTAGTGGTCCAGCGAGGACATGCGCCTGGCGAAGTTGAACGGATGGTCCTGGACGATCGAGCTGGTGAAGACGATGCCCAGGTGATCGGTCGCGGCCGCCAGCGCCGACGCGAGCACCGACGGATCATTGACCGGGATCTGGATGCCCGACTCGACGGATTTGCGCCAGTTGCCGTTCCACGGTGCGCGCAAGCCGAAGACGTCGGCGAAGAACAGCAGGTCATATCCGGCCTTGTCGACCGCCGTGGCCAGCGAAGTCCAGTGCCGCAGCGAGTTGAACTTGTGGTTGTCGGCCTCTGGTGCGCGCCAAAGCCCGTGCAGCACATGGGATGCGGTGTTCATCACGAACGCCGAGAAGTACAGCGGGCGCTTTGTCATGAAATCGGCCCCAGGGTGTCGCGGATCAGCTTGTTGTCGGTGTTCTGCAGGAAGTCGGCGATCTTGGGATCCTTGAAAGTCTCGATGAGCTTCTGGACGTTCGGGTCGTCGAGGTGCTTGTTGCTGACCACCAGTCCGCCCTCACTGCCTTTCGGCGCGGGGTGGCGGGCAAGGATCTGGTCTTCGGTCAATCCGGCGGCGTAGACATCGGAGATGTGCACCACGACGGCGTCCACGTCGGCCAGGCTGCGGGCCAGTTGACCGATCGGCACCTGAACGAACTGGTAGTTCTTGGGATTCGACGCGACGTCGCTGAGCTGCGGGAGACCCGCGACGGTGTCCTTACCCGGCTTGAGCGTGATCTGCCCGGCCTGGGCCAGGTCGAGCAGCGCGATCGCCTGACCGGCAGGGTCGTCGCGCAGCGCGATCTTGGCCCCGCTCGGCAGCTGATCCCAGCTGCGGTACGAGTTCGAGTACGTCGCCTGATCCCAGGTGAAGGTCGGTGCGGCCAGCGTGAGTTGAAATCCGTTGGCCGCGATGGCGTCATTGAGGAAGGGCTGGTGTTCGAAGAAGTTGCCTGCCACGTTGCCCGCGTCGACGGCGCGGTTGATCTCGATGAGATTGTCGATCTTGACCGGCTTGATCGTGATGCCGTGCTCGGGTGCGACGTTCTCGGCGATGTAGGACAGCAGGTTCTCCGCCGCGATGTCGGTGCTCCACGTCGCAACCTCGAGGTCGGGCCCGAAGGGCTTGTCCTGGTTGGTGTAGTTCGCAAAGACGAGTCCGCCGACGATAACGGCCACGACCCCCGCCGCGGCGAGCGCCCACGGCCACCGCTTCCTGGATTTGATCTCGATGTCGGTGCCCGGGTCGGTGGGCGACGTAATCTGCTCGGTCACGATGTTCCTTCGGTTGGTTTCAGCGCGTGAGTGCCTTGACGACGCGGTCTCCGGCGAACTGCACGATCTGGATGGTGATGATCAACGAGACCGCCGTGGCGATCATGATGTTGTCGTCGAATCTGTTGTAGCCGTATGTGATTGCCAGGTTTCCGACGCCTCCGGCGCCGATCGATCCGGCGATCGCCGAGTATTCGATCATCGCGATCGTGTTCACTGTCAGCGCGCCGGCCAGTGCGGGCAACGCCTCGGCCAGTTGGATGGTCCGGATCACCTGCAGCGTGGTACCGCCCGAGGCCTGGCCCATGTCGGTGACGTCGGATCGGACCTCGCGCACGGCGTTCTGCACGAGCCGTGCGAAAAACGGCACACCCGCGGTCGTCATCGGCACGATGGCCGCCGGGATGCCGATCGTGGTGCCGACGATGAACCGGGTCACCGGAATGATGGCCGCCATCAGGATCAGGAAGGGCAGCGACCGGCCGATGTTCACGATCGTGTTGAGCACCGCGAACACCCGTGGATTCGGCTGCAGGCCCAGCTCTGAGGTGTTGTGCAGGATCAGCCCGAGTGGCGTGCCGATCAGGACCACCAGCACCATGGTGATGCCGACCATGAGCCACGTCTCGCCGTAGGCCGGCAGCAGCAGATCGGGCACGTGACGCCACGGCGTGCTGAAGTCTTCCTGGGCGGCATAGGTGATCACGCAGCGTCCTTGGCGGCGGCGTGGGCACCGGCTCGCACGTGTAGGCCGCGGTCCCGCAGGTAACTCGTGAAACCTGCGGGGGCCGAAGGTGAGATCGCCAGCACCGCGCGGCCGACCGCGACGCCGCGGATGGCCTCGACGCTGGCCGACAGCACGTTGATCTGGGTGCCCGAGATGCCCGGGACGGATCCGACGGCGGTGAAGCCAGTCGAGCGGCACCTGCCGCGAGGCGTAGGACACCTCCCAGATGTCACCCGGAGCGTCCAGCGGCACACTGGGCCGGTCGGGCAGCAGTTCGCGGGCCAGGGACGAATCCGGATCGAGGATGATGTCGGTGACCGGACCGCTTTCGACGATGCGGCCCGCGTCGATGCGGGCCACCGAGTCGGCGATCTCCCGCACCACCTCCATCTCGTGCGTGATGAGGATGACGGAGAGGCCGAACTCGTCACGAAGGTGACTGAGCAGGGCCAAGATCGACTTCGTCGTGGTGGGATCGAGGCCCGCGGTGGCCTCGTCGGACAACAGCACCGACGGCCGCAGCGCGAGCGCGCGGGCAATCCCGACCCGTTGTTTCTGACCACCGGAAAGCTGTGCGGGAAAGTACCCGCTGCGATCCGACAAGTCGACGCGGTCGAGCAGTTCGGTGACCCGTTTGTCGATCGAATCATCGGTCGCGCGAAGGTATTCCAGTGGTAACGCGACGTTCTGGGCGACGGTGCGGCGGCGCAGCAGCGGGGCGCTCTGGAAGATCACGCCGATGTTGCGGCGTGCGGCGATCAACGCGTCGCCGTCCAGGCGCGTGAAGTCCTTGCCATCGACGCGGACGGTGCCGCTGCTCGGGCGTTCGAGGAAGCTGACGCAGCGCGACAGCGTGCTCTTGCCTGCGCCGCTGGGGCCGACGACGGCGAGAATCTCACCGCTTGCGACAGACAGGGAGATGTCGTCGAGGACCGTGCGGTCGCCGAAGCGTTTGGTGAGGTTCTCGATCTCGATCACGGGTGCTCTCCGGGTTGGAACGGATATGTCGCGCGCAGCCACGGTGAGGCGCGCGCATGGACCGGCGGCGATTGAATCTACGTAGTCGAGCGCGGCCATGACAGGGTAGAGATCGTTCTGATCGAAACTACCCGGCGCCACAATGCCTATCGGCCAACAAGACTCACCGATGCTCGTACCGTCGGGCGCAGGTGTGCGATGGTGGGCGGGTGGCCACCGTCAACGCTCGACCCGCACGCAGACCTGACGTCGCACCGCTCGCCGCCGTGCTGGGCCGAGCCTTTTTCGACGATCCTGTGATGAGGTGGATGCTGCCTGCCGATGACCGCCGCAGGCGCGGGCTTGCCCGCATGTTCGCGACCATGACCCGCCACCATTTTCTGGGCGGCGGAGGCAGCGAGGTGGCAGACCGCGGCGGCCGGATCGGGGCGGCCGCGCTGTGGGATCCGCCGGGGCGGTGGAAGCAGACCCGACTTGAGGAGCTGTTGATGATGCCGGGATTCGTGCGGGCCTTCGGACGTCGCGTTGCGCGCGGCCAGCAGGTCGCCGAACTGATGAAGCAACATCACCCCGAGGAGCCGCACTGGTATCTCGCGGTGATCGGTAGCGATCCCACGGTGCGCGGCGGGGGTTTCGGACACGCGTTGATGCGGTCGCGGCTCGATCGCGTCGACGCCGAACACGCCCCGGCCTATCTGGAATCGAGCAATCCCGACAACGTCCCGTACTACCTGAGATTCGGGTTCGAGGTGACGGGTGAGATCCGGTTGCCCGACGGGGGCCCCACGATGACCCCGATGTGGCGGCCGCCGCGCTGATCGGTGTCCGGCGGCGCTACCCGAGCGCGCCCGTCATGTTGAGGATGAGCAGGACACCGGCCGCGATGAACAGTGCGAGGAACAACACGAGCCCGACCACGGCGATGGCAGATGTGGGGGTGATTTTTCGCCGCGGTCGCGGTTCCGGCTCACCGAGCCCCGAGGTCTGTCCCGAATCCGGCGGCGTCGCGCCGGGGGCAACACCACCGCCGGGTTCCAGGTCAGGTGTTTGGGCCGGGTCCGGATCGGGCGGTAATGCGGTCATTGCCCATGGGTTCCCGCATGCGCGCAAAAGAATCGCGTCGGTCGCGGTCAGCTCCACGAATACTCGGCGCGCAGCCGGGCCGCGACCACTTCGAAGCGCTCGCGGTCAAGGATGGCGCCTTCCCGGCGGATCCCCTCTTCGGGCACGTCGAGCACGCGGTCGAGCCTGACCCAGCTGGCCCGGCCGTCGTAGTCCCAGCTACCGACACCGATGCCGACCCAATCCGGGTCGTTGCGGTGATAGTCCTGGCTGGACAGCATCAGACCGAGCAGGGTGCGCTGATCACGCCCGATCACGAGCACGGGCCGGTCCTTGCCCTTGGTCGGATCGTCCTCGTAGACCACCCAGGTCCACACGATCTCGCCCGGGTCCGCCCGCCCGTCGAGGTCCGGCGCATACACCAGTTTGCGGGCGCGGTGTGCGGTCGGAACGCTGTGCTTGGACACGGGGCGACCTGCGGTGATCTCCGGAGTCGACTCGGCGGGCCCGCCCGCGAGCACCTCCAGCCCGAGCTTGATGCCCTGCTGCACCGTGCGTGGCACGCTTTCCGGACTCTGCAGTTGGCGGATGAACTTCGGCGCCTCGTTGAACACAAGTTTCTCCGCGAACCGCTGGAAGGCTTTCCATTGCGACGCCATGGTGTCGAGCATAAGTCAGCAACCTGCGGGCGGGAGTCGTGCGACCGGGAGACCAGACCGACGGCGCGATTGTGTCGGGAGGGCAGGTGCTCGATACCCTGGAGGCGCACAGCACGTGCGCGACACCCACGTTCACCAGGAGATTCCCATCAGCAGTTTCGCCGACAAGACGTTCACTGCGCCGGCGCAGATTCGGAACTTCTGCATCATCGCCCACATCGACCACGGCAAGTCGACGCTGGCCGACCGGATGCTGCAGCTCACCGGCGTCGTCGACGACCGGTCGATGCGCGCCCAGTACCTGGACCGGATGGACATCGAGCGGGAACGCGGCATCACCATCAAGGCCCAGAACGTGCGGCTGCCATGGACGGTGAACGGCGAAGATCACGTGCTGCACCTCATCGACACGCCCGGCCACGTCGACTTCACCTACGAGGTGTCGCGCGCCTTGGAGGCCTGCGAGGGTGCGGTACTGCTGGTCGACGCGGCGCAGGGCATCGAGGCGCAGACGCTGGCCAACCTGTACCTCGCGCTCGATCGCGACCTGACGATCATCCCGGTGCTCAACAAGATCGACCTGCCTGCCGCGGATCCGGAGCGCTACGCCGGCGAGCTCGCGCACATCATCGGGTGCGAGCCGTCCGACGTGCTGAGGGTTTCGGGTAAGACCGGTGAGGGCGTGGCCGAGCTGCTCGACGAGGTGGTGCGGCAGGTGCCCGCGCCGACGGGTGACGCCGACGCTCCCGCGCGGGCCATGATCTTCGACTCGGTGTACGACATCTACCGCGGCGTGGTGACCTACGTGCGCGTGGTCGACGGGAAGATCACGCCGCGCGAACGCATCGCGATGATGTCCACCGGAGCCACGCACGAGCTGCTCGAGGTCGGCATCGTCTCACCCGAGCCCAAGGCCAGCGAAGGCCTGGGCGTCGGGGAGGTGGGCTACCTCATCACCGGCGTGAAGGACGTTCGGCAGTCCAAGGTCGGCGACACCGTGACGACGGCCCGCAAGGGTGCGACGGAGGCGCTGACCGGGTACCGCGAACCCAAGCCCATGGTCTACTCGGGCCTCTACCCGGTGGACGGCTCGGACTATCCGGACCTGCGCGACGCGCTGGACAAGCTGCAACTCAACGACGCCGCGCTGACGTATGAACCTGAGACGTCGGTGGCGCTGGGCTTCGGGTTCCGCTGCGGCTTCCTCGGGCTGCTGCACATGGAGATCACCCGCGAACGCCTGGAACGCGAGTTCAACCTCGATCTGATCTCGACCTCACCCAACGTCGTGTACCGCGTCATCAAGGACGATGGCTCGGAGATCGTCGTGACCAACCCGTCGGACTGGCCAGAAGGCAAGGTCCGCGAGGTCTACGAACCCGTCGTCAAGACCACCGTGATCGCGCCGAGCGAGTTCATCGGCACCATCATGGAGCTGTGCCAGTCGCGGCGCGGCGAGCTCGGCGGCATGGACTATCTGTCGCCCGAACGTGTCGAGCTGCGCTACACGATGCCGCTGGGCGAGATCATCTTCGACTTCTTCGACTCGCTGAAGTCGCGTACCCGCGGCTACGCCAGCCTCGACTACGAGGAGGCCGGCGAACAGCAGGCCGATCTGGTCAAGGTCGACATCCTGCTGCAGGGCGAGGCCGTGGACGCGTTCTCGGCGATCGTCCACAAGGACGGCGCTTCGGCTTATGGCAACAAGATGACCACCAAGCTCAAGGAGCTGATCCCGCGCCAGCAGTTCGAGGTGCCGGTGCAGGCTGCGATCGGCTCGAAGATCATTGCCCGCGAGAACATCCGGGCCATCCGCAAGGACGTGCTCTCGAAGTGCTACGGCGGTGACATCACCCGTAAGCGCAAGCTGCTGGAGAAGCAGAAAGAGGGCAAGAAGCGCATGAAGACCATCGGTCGCGTGGATGTTCCGCAGGAAGCATTCGTCGCGGCGTTGTCGACGGACGCGGCGGGGGACAAGCCGAAGAAGTAGTCCCGCCGCGCCCGTCGCATCCGGCGGCTACCGCGGGTAGCCACCGGCTCCCGCGCGTTGCACCACGAGCCGGGTCAGCACGTAGTGGGTCAGCCCGGCAACGACGAACGCCGGAAGCGACGCCGTGGTGTACCGGAACACGCCGGTGGGTTCGTAGGTCACCGGGTTGAGCAGCAGCGCGTAGGTGACCGCGCCTGCGGCGACCGCGGCGAACGCCGCCAGGTTGACTCCCTTCCAGTAGCTGTAGGCGGATTCGCCGATGGGGCGGAACAGGTCTCGGACGTTGAGCCTGCGGCGACGCAGGATGAAGTAGTCGACGATCTGTACCGCGCACAGCGGTGCCAACACGATCGCACCCCACGAGACGAACCGGCCGTAGTTGTCGTAGACGGCGGCCGGGAAGAACACCAGCACGGCCGCCGGCGCGAGGATCACCGCGAGCATCAGCGGCCACGCCGCCCTCCGGAAGAACGCTCCGCCGCCGCCCTTGAGGGCCACCATCGACGCATACCCCTGCGACAGGATCGCGGTGACATTGGCCAGGCAGATGATCACCAGCGCCACCACGCCCAGACCGGCGCCCGCCAACGGGATCATCCACTGCGTGGGATCCTCGACCTGCAGCGAAAGCGCGGCCAGGACTCCCACCACGGCGGCGACCACCGACGCGCCGAACACCCCGATCCAGTTGGGCCAGAACGCCGCCCGCGAGCTCCGGGTCAGCCGGGCCAGGTTGCCGAGGTTCGGCCACCACGCGAAACCGCCCGCCAGGTTCAGCTCGACCGCCAGCATGAAGCTCAGGTGCGGGTCGTCGCCGGCCCCGCCGAGCGGCACCAACGCGGTGAGGTCCGACCAGGTGTGACCCGAGAAGATGATCACGATGACGCCGACGATGATGACCACCAGCATGGGCGCGATGATGCGGCACACCGCCTCGACCGACACCGGACCGCGGGCCAGCACGAGCCAGGACACCACGATCGCCACCAGGCCGAGCAGGCTTGCGGCCACACCGGATTCCGAAAGCTGGGTGCCGGCAACCTGATTCACGACGGTCACCAGCCCGTGGCCGAACATGATGGCAAGCACGGCCGACCACGCGGCGGCGAGCACCGTGGACACCGCGACCATCACCACCCGCGCGCCGTTCTCGCCGAAGATGCTGCGCAGCCCGACGAACTGTTCGATGCCGTATTTGACCGACGGCATGCACGGGGCGAGGGCCACCAGCAGGACGCTGATGCCGTAGCCGATCACGATCGACGCGATGGCCTGCGTGACACCCACGTAGTAGGCGACGGCCGCGCCCTGCAGAAAGGCCCACGTGGCGACCGCGAGCCCCACGTTGACCGCGGAGTGCTGCCACAAACCCCAGATTCGTTCGGCCGGGCGCAGCGGAAGGTCGGTGAGCGTCGCGTCGGGGCTGCCATCGGCGCTCGCGGCGTCAGCGCCGGGTTCGCGCACGTCGGTCATCAGTACGCCCACCACAGCAGCGCCACGGTGGCCACGGCCAGGGCCGCCACCGCGATCAGGATGTCGGTCAGCGGCAGGTCGGGTACCGCCATCGAGGCATCGGTGGGGGATTCCAGCATGCTCAGGCGTTCCTCGAGTTCTCGTTCGAATGTGGTCTCGTCCACCGGACTCCATTTCTGATTGGCGGGCCAGTTTAAGTGAGTCTGTGGTCGCGGTCACAAGATGTCAACCCGCGCGGCGGAATCACATTTATTCTTGACTGGCGGGCCAATTAAGTTAAGAATCTACGCATGACGACGACCTCGCAGCCATCCGGCGACTCGGTGCACACTGTCGTGATCGGCGCCGGATACGCGGGCCTCAGCACTGCATTGTCGCTAGCAGACGCGGGTGTCGAGGTGCTGGTCCTGGAGGGCTCGGAGAGGGTCGGGGGCCGGGTGCACACCGGCACGCTCGACGGCGGCGTGGTCGTCGACCACGGCGGTCAGTGGGTCGGGCCCACGCAGCACCGACTGCTGAGCATGGCCGAACGCTTCGGGTGTGCCACGTTCCCGACCTACGACTCGGGCGACCATCTGGAACTCTGGGCCGACGGCATCTGCCGGCCGTTCCGCGGTGCCGGGCCGGTGGGCGGGCCCGGCGTCGAGCAGTACATCGAGGCGACCGAGGCCATCGACAAGCTCGCGGCCGCGATCAACCTCGACGACCCCACGGCCACCGAGCAACTCGCGGAGTGGGACGGCGAAACCGTCGCGTCCTACTTCGACCGCACCGTGCCCGACGAGGATGCGCGGCGCCGCCTGGCGCTCGCGGTGCAGGGTGTGTGGACCGTCGAACCGCGGGACATCTCGCTGTTCCACCTGCTCTTCTACGTCGCGTCGGCGGGCGGTTTCGACCAGTTGATGGAGACCCAGGGCTGTGCTCAGGAACGGCGCTTCACCGGCGGCGCCCAGTCGGTGGCGCTCGCGATGGCCGAGCACCTCGGGAACCGCGTGCGGCTCAACTCCGCGGTGCGCCACATCGAACATGCATCGGACGGGGTTCGCATCCACACCGACGAGGCCGTAGTGCACGCGTCGCACGTCGTGGTGGCGACGTCCCCCGGCGCCGCAGTGCGCCTTCGCTTCACCCCGGCGCTGCCGCCGTCCCGCAACCGGTGGATGGAACGCAGCCCCATGGGCGACGTCACCAAGATCCACACGGTCTACGAAACCCCGTTCTGGCGCGCCAGCGGACTGTCCGGGCAGGCCACCGTGTACGGGAACCACAGCGTCGGAGTGGTATTCGACAACTCGCCCGAAGACGCGCGCGCCGGCGTGCTGGTGTCGTTCGTCTACGCCGAGCGGCAGCAGCGCTGGTCTGCGCGCACGGCTGCCGAGCGGCGCGCCGACGTGCTGGCGACCCTGCGGGAGATCTTCGGTGACGAGGCGGCAAATCCCGTGCAGTACACCGAGAAGAGCTGGCCCGAGGATCCCTGGGCGCATGGCGGATACGCGGCCAACCCGGCGCCCGGCGTCTGGGTCGAACACGGTGCGGCCGGCTGGCGCACGCCGTGCGGACGCGTGCACTGGGCCGGCTCGGAGACCTCGAGCGTGTGGAACGGCTACATCGACGGCGCGATCGCGTCGGGCCAGCGGGCCGCCGCCGAGATCATCGCGGGCTCGGCACCATGACCGGCGTCGACGTCAGCACAGACAGGAACAGCGAAGTGACACCCACCGCGACGCGCGGCGCAACCGATCTCAGCGTGTTCAGCGACCCCAGGTCCGTCGCGGTGGTCGGTGCGTCGAACGACCCCGCGAAATGGGGCTACTGGCTGGCATCCGGTGCTCTGGTGGGCTCGGCACGTCGGACCGTGCACTTCGTCAACAGCCGGGCTGGGGAAGTTCTCGGGCAGCCCTGTGTCCCAAGCCTTCTGGACCTTCCCGAGGCGCCTGAACTGGTGGCGTTGTGTGTCCCCGCCGCGCATGTCGACACCGTCGTCGATCAGGGGCTGCAACGCGGCGTCCGCGGATTCCTCGGGATCACCGGGGGAGTGACCGACGACAGCGCGCTGGCCGCCCGGATCACCGCGCACGGCGCACGGCTCATCGGGACCAACAGCCTCGGGATCTACGACGCCAGCAGCCATCTGCAACTGCTGTGGGGCCGGCTGACCCCAGGACCGTTGGCGATCATCTCCCAGAGCGGTCAGCTCGGCTCGGAACTCGCAGACCTCGGCCGCAGGCAGGGCCTTGGCATTTCCCGGTTCGTGTCCATCGGCAACCAGTCCGACGTCTCGGCGGCCGAGTTGCTCGCCGACCTGGCCGAGCACGACGCGACCCGCGTGGTCGCGCTCTATCTGGAGAGCTTCACCGACGGAGAAACCCTCTTCGAGACCATCGAACAGCTGCGCGCATCGGGTAAACCGACCGTTTTGCTGACCGTGGGGTCGAGCAGCGCGAGCACCCGGATGGCCCGCTCCCACACCGGATCCCTCACCGCCCCGACCGACATGGTCGACGCGGCCTGTCGAGCAGCAGGCGTGGTACGGGCCGGCACGCCCAGCGAGGTCGTCGACATCGCGCGCACGCTCCTCACCGCGCCGCCTGCGCGGGGCCGGCGCATCGCGATCGTGGGCGACAGCGGCGGGCAGAGCGCGATCGCCGCCGACGTCGCGTCGGGGATGCGACTGGCTGTCGTGCCGTTCTCCGAGCCGGTGACCGCCGATCTCGCCGACCGGTTGCCCGCAGGAGCGGCCTGTGCCAACCCGATCGACCTGGCCGGCGCCGGAGAACAGGACATGGGCAACTACGCCGCGATCGTCGAACGGGTCGTCGCCGCGGGCGAGATCGACGCGGTCGTCATGACGGGGTATTTCGGCTGCTACGGGCGTGACATCCCCTCGTCGGCCGCAGGCGAGGCCGCAGTGGCCGAGCGCCTCGGTGCCGTCGTCTCAGCCTCCGGCGTCCCGGTCATCGTGCACACCATGGGACCGGAAACCGCTACGGCCGAAGCGCTTTGGCGGTGCGGCGTGCCCGCATTCGGCACCGTCGAGGCGGCCATGCGCGCGGTGGCCCGCACGGCCGCGCTGAGCCCACGTGCGGTCGTCGGAGGTTCGACCGGCGTCTCGGACAGGCCGCTGGGGCATGGCTACTGGGCGGCGCGGCAGCTGCTCGAGCCGCTCGGCATCGGGTTCCCGACGGGCGCGGTGATCCGCACCGACGCAGACCTGGCCGGCGTCAGTGGCTTGCGTGCCCCGCTCGTGCTCAAGGCCGGCTGGCTGGAGCACAAGAGCGAAGTCGGCGGTGTCCGAACCGGTCTCGTCGGCCCGGACGAGTTACGGGACGCCTTCCGCGACATGCAGGCCCGGCTCGGAGACGGCGATTACGTGGTCGAGGAACAGGACACGCGGCCCGGTGCGGTCGAGGTTCTGGTCGGGGCTCGCAGGGATCCGCAGCTGGGGGCGTTCGTCGTCGTAGGGGCCGGTGGCACGGAGACCGAGATGCACCAGGACGTTCGGATCGAACGCGCGCCGGTCTCCCACGACATCGCCCGGCAGATGCTCGGCGAGTTGCGCATGGCACCGCTGCTGACCGGGTGGCGCGGCCGCCCCGCGGTCGATGTCGACGCGGTGGCAGACCTCATCGTCACGGTGTCGGAGCTGATCGCGGACCGCAGGGACATCGGCGAGATCGAGCTCAACCCGGTGCGGGCCACCCCGTCAGGGGCGCTCGCGGTCGACGCGCTCGTCCTCGGTGTAGCCGCGCACGAAAACTGCGGCCAGACATAAATATTCATCCCGATAGGAGAACAGTCAGATGCAGACCACGAACATCCCGGCCTGGCCGCTGAGCGACGAACAGCGCCAGATCGTCGAGCTGTGCCGTGACTTCGCGGCCAAAGAGATCCGGCCCCGGGGCCGTGAGGTCGACGAGGCCGACACCGTGACCCCGGTCGACATCTTCCAGAAGGCTGCAGAGGTCGGGATCACGGACTTCATGATTCCCGAGGAGTTCGGCGGTGGCGGGTTCACCGACGTCTTCACCCAGTGCCTGGTGCAGGAGGAGCTGTGCTGGGGCGATCCGGGCATCGGAAACCTGGTGTGCTCGAACGGATTCTTCTCCGATCCGATCATGGTGCTGGGCACCGAGGATCAGAAGAAGCGTTGGCTGACCCCGCTGACCGGTCCGAAATCCCCGATGACGTCGCTGGCCACCACCGAGCCGGAATCCGGTTCGGACGCCGCGTCGATCAGCACCACCGCGACCCGCGTCGACGGCGGCTACCGCATCAACGGACAGAAGGCATGGATCTCCAACGCCGGTGCTGCCGAGTTCTATGTCATATTCGCCAAGACCGACCCCAGCCTGCGCTCTGGTGGCGTGACCGCGTTCCTGGTGCACCGCGATGCGCCGGGAATGTCGTTCGGCGAGCCGATGAAGAAGATGGGGCAGCGGGCCATCGTGTGCCGCGAGATCTTCCTCGACGGCGTGTTCGTCCCCGAGGAGGACCGTCTCGGCGCTGAGGGGCAGGGCTTCTACGGCCTGATGGGCACGTTCGACATCTCGCGCGTGGTGCTCGGCGCGGCCGCGGTCGGCGCGGCCCGGGCGGCCTATGAATACGCGCTCGACTACGCCAAGACGCGAAAGCAGTTCGGTGTGCCCATCATCGAGCACCAGGCGGTGGCGTTCCGGCTCGCCGACATGGCAACCCGCATCGAATCGGCCCGGCTGCTGGTCCTGCACGCGGCCCGGGTGATCGACAGCGGCGCGCCCGCACGGGGACTCGCGGCCATGGCCAAGCTCACCGCGTCCGAGACGGCGATGTTCGTCACGCATGCGGCCGTGCAAACGCTTGGCGGCTGGGGATATTCGCGTGAATACCCGGTGGAGCAGTGGATGCGCGACGTCAAGCTCGAAGAGATCGAAGAAGGCACCTCCGACATCATGAAACTGGTGATCTCCCGCAACCTCGGCTGAGGCGGCCGAGCATTGTTGATTGAACGTACAGTTATTTCACTTGTACGATCGGGTACCCAGCAATGCTCAGCCGACCCGGAGGGCCGATGCCACGTCCCAGCGTCGAAGCCGAGCGCCGGCCGCAGATCTTGTCTGCGGCATGCGCCGTCATCGCGCAGATCGGCATTCCGGCGCTGCGGCTCTCCGACGTGGCCAAACAGGCCGGGGTCAGTTCCGGCACCGTGCACTACTACTTCGAGACCAAACGGGACGTCATCACCGCGGCGTTCGAGTTCAACCTGAGCGATTCACTCGCGCGCAGGCAGGAACTGCTCAGCGCGGACAAGGACAGTCTGGCCATCTTGCACGACGTGGTGGAGTCCTACCTGCCCGCCGACGACCGGTCACGCCAGGCCTGGAAGGTGTGGCTCGCGTTGTGGGCGGAAGGCGGTCGCGACGAGGTGCTGCAGGAGATCAACGATCGGCTCTACGGGCAGTGGCGCGACGTAGTCGCAGGGGTGATCCGGGCGGCCCAGACCGAAGGGCTCGCCCGCGCCGGTGATCCCGTCACCCTGGCGAACATGCTGATCGGCATGCTCGACGGGCTGGCGGTGCAGGTGATCCTGCAATCGCCGAGCATGCCGCTCGACTCGATGCGGGAGACCTGCAAGGCCTTCATCGGTGCCGTCATCGCGCGCTGACGTGCGCTTTGCTGGCGCGTACGCGTAGTAGGGTCAGGGCAGGTCGGATTCGGCAGGGGTGAACGGATGCAAACGGTGCGGGGTGCGGGTTTGCTGCTCGCGGGTTTGATGTTGCTGACCGGCTGCACGAAGGTGGTCGCCGGAACCGTCGAACCCGCCGACGGCCTGGCGCCGCGGCCGCTTTCGGCCGACGCCATCGTCAAGGTTCTGCCCACCGAGAGCGACCTCGAGGACGTGATGGGCGAGGCTTTTCGTGCCGACGGCACGATGCTGACGGGCGACGTGGACGACATGGCTGACGGCCTGGCCACCGAGGCGGACGCCACCCCGCACGAATGTGTGGGGGCCGCGACCTCGATGCAGCGCAGCACCTATCAGGACGCCGACGTGACCGCCGTGGTCAACCAGCGCTGGGAATCCGACGAGAGCATGGCCGACGTGCTGGCCGCCGAGGGTGGCGTCGTGGCACTCGACTCGACGGCCGCAGCCAACAAGCTGTTCGAGGATTTCACCAAGCAATGGAAGGAATGCGAGGGCCAGACCGTCACGATCGTGTCGACGTCGGTGCGCGGCGGCTACTTCACCGACAAGGTCACCGACGTGCGCGTCGACGGCTCGGTTCTGGCCGCCACGGTCGAATTCGGGCACACCCTCGACCAGGAGACCAGCCCGACCGCGCGGGCCATCGGGGTACGGGCGAACTGCCTCGTCGAGGTCGAGGTCGCGTTCTACCGCAACGCAACCGGCAGCGGGACGGCCGATCCCGAGTCCAGCGCCATCGACGTCGCGCGGCTCATGATGGACAAAGTCAGCGATCTGAGTTGATCAGCTGGCAATCTTCCGGCCGAACATCAGCGACAATGGCAGTATGACTGTCAGATCCGTCGGTGCCCGGCTTTGTGCGGCCGGTGTTCTGGTCGCGGTGTCAGCACTGTTGGCCGGCTGTGAGAAGTCCGTGGCGGGGATGGCGGTCCGCGACCCGAACGTCCCGCCGGGCAAGATCCTCGAGAAGTCCGACATCGACGAATTGTTGCTGTCTCCCGACGAACTCGACGGCATCATGGGTGCGTCCGGCCTGGGCGTGACTCTCGACGAGGACACCCTCAACGACAACTCCGACGCCGTGTCCGATCCGGACTGCGCCGGTGCGGCCTACGGTGCCCAGGAGGTGGCGTACGGGGACTCGGGGTACACCGCGGTGCGTGACCAGATCGTCCGGGAACCCGGCGACAACAACGCACACTGGCTCGAACAGGTCGTCGCGCTGTACCCGTCGGCAGCGGAGGCCAAGAAGTTCCTGCAGGAGTCGAAGGAGAAATGGCAGGACTGCGCCGGGTCACTCGTGACCTACGACTCCAGCGACCAACCGCTGACGTGGGAGGTCAGCGACGTGACGGCCGAGGACACGTCGATCACGCAGATGTCGACGCCCGAAGTCGCTTCCAGCGGCGGCTGTCACCACTCCATGGCCGTCGCGGCCAACGTGATAGCCGAAGCGTGGGCATGTGGGGATGACGTCGTCGACCAGGCCACGTCGATCACGAGCGCGATCGGGGACAAGGTCGACAACGCGTAGCGCGGGAGGCCGACACCCGCGCCAAGATTCGCGCTGAGCGCAACCCTCGGCGGGCGCGGTTGCCCGTCGTAATGTCGCCGGAGTGCCAAGAGATCTTCATCTGCTGGCCTTCGGCAACACCAGATCAGCAGGGCCGTGGCGCCATCCCGACGTCGACAACAGCACTGCCGGGGTGCGCCGCAGGCTCATCGAACACGCCAAGCTCGCCGAGGCGGGCACGTTCGACGCGTTGTTCTTCGCCGACGGGCTGAACTACGGACCACCCGCCACCTGGGCGTACAAGATCACCGAGGACTTCGAGCCGCTCACCGCGACGGCCGCACTGTCGGCGGTGACCGAGCGAGTCGGGCTGGTGGTGACCGGATCGGCGACGCTGGCCCACCCGTATCACCTTGCCCGGCAACTGCTGTCCCTCGACCATCTCAGCGGCGGCCGCGCCGGGTGGAACCTCGTCACCAGTTTCGCCAGAGCCGCCGCGGACAACTTCAGCGCCAACGGCGTCGTCGACCATGACGAGCGGTACCAGATCGCCGAGGAAGCGCTCGACGTGGTCCGCAAGCTGTGGGACGGCTGGGGCGAGGATACCGTCGTCGAGGACCGCGCAACGGGAATCTTCAACGACACCAGCAAGATCCGGGTGGCCAACCACCATGGAAAATACTTCGACGTCGCCGGGCCCATCGGTGCGGCCCGCTCGGCGCAGGGCCGGCCGGTGCTGTTCCAGGCCGGATCGTCCGACACCGGACGGACATTCGCCGCCCGCCACGCCGAGGTCATCTTCACGAGCCACGGCAACCGGCGCCGTGCACAAGAGTTCTACCGGCAGATCCACGCCGAGGCCCGCCGGCTCGGGCGCTCCACTGCACCGCTGATCACACCGTCCTTGCGGTACCTCGTCGGCTCCACCGACGAGGAGGCACGCCGCGCCGAGCGCGAGGAGTACCAGTACTTCAGCCCGCAGTACCAGGCCGGCTGGCTGCTGGAGGTCGACGTCGACGTCACCGGTGCCGACCTCGACGGACCCGTTCCCGCGTCGGCGTTCCCGGCTAACACCGAGACCCACCAAACCGCGCTGGCCGGATACCGTGCCCTGGCGAGCGAGGGGAATCCGACCGTTCGCGAGTTCCTGTATCGCACCGTGAACGGTTGGGGAGCAGCGGTTGTCGGCACCCCTGAGCGCATCGCCGACGAGATCGAAGAGTGGTTCACCACCGCGGCAGCCGATGGTTTCGTGCTGCGGGATTCCGGGTTGCCCGGGCAGACCGAACTCTTTGTCGAACAGGTTGTGCCGGTGCTGCGCAAGCGCGGGTTGTTCCGGCACGAATACGCCGGCACCACGCTGCGTTCGCATCTCGGCTTGCAGGTTCCGGTCCGATGACCGAACCCTTTGTGCTGGCGGCGTTCACGATGTCGACGGTGTCGCACGGCAATTTCGGGTTGTGGCGGCATCCGGCTGATCAGACCGCCAACTACACCGACCTAGGGTACTGGGTCGAGCTGGCGAAGCTTCTGGACGCTGGCGGATTCGACGCCCTGTTCATCGCTGACGCGGTCGGCCAACTCGACGTGTTCGGCGGGGATGCCGACGCCGCGCTGGCGCGTGCCGTGCAGACCCCGGTGACAGATCCGCTGCTCGCGGTCTCGGCGATGGCGGCCGCCACCGAGCACCTCGGATTCGGCATCACGGTCTCGACCACCTACGAAAGCCCGTACCTGCTGGCGCGCAAGTTCAGTACGCTCGACCATCTCACGGGTGGCCGGATCGGCTGGAACATCGTCACGTCGCTACTCGACAGCGCCGCACGCAACATCATCGGCCGGGATCGCCAGATCCCGCACGACGAGCGATACGCGATGGCGCAGGAGTTCCTGGAGGTCACCTACAAACTGTGGGAGGGCTCGTGGGAGCCGGACGCGGTGCTGCGGGACCGCGACCGCGGCATCTACACCGATCCGGCCAAGGTGCACGGAATCGGACACCAAGGCCGTTATTTCACGGTCCCCGGCGCGCATCTCGTCGAGCCGTCACCGCAGCGCACGCCGGTGCTGTTCCAGGCCGGAACATCCACGGCCGGGCGTGAATTCGCGGCCCGCAACGCCGAGCTGGTATTCGTCAGCGATCCTCGGCCCGAGGTGCTACGGGCCAACATCGACGACGTGCGGCGCCGCGCGGTCGGGCACGGCCGCGACCCGCAATCGATCAAGTTCATCACCTCGGTCGAGATCGTCACCGACAGTACGGATTCGGCCGCGCAGGCCAAGGCCGACGAACTCGGCGAATATCACGACCTGGAAGGCGGTCTGGTGCTGCTGTCCGCGCTGAGCGGAGTCGACTGGTCGAGCTACGGTGTCGACCGGCCGATCGAACAGTTCGACACCGACGCCAGCCGCTCGATTCTGGCCGCCGTGACCGACACCGATGCGCGCCGACGGCTGACGCTGCGCGACTATGTCGGCAAACTGGGCGGATTCGGCGGTGAGCTGTTCGTGGGCTCGGCCGCGACCGTCGCCGACGAACTGGAGTCCTACGCCCGCCGCACCGGGGTCGACGGCTTCAACATCGCCTACCACATCACCCCCGGCAGTTTCGCGGACGTGGCGACCTACCTGATACCCGAACTGCGCAGGCGCGGCCGCGCCCGGGAAGCCGGTGAGCCCACCACGTTGCGGCAGCGGATCTTCGGCGGTCACTCGCCACTGTTGCGTGACGGCCACCCCGCAGCCGCTTTCCGTCGCAATTCCGTTCCCGCTCAATAGAATCCTGGCGATTCCATGCCTGCCGCGACGAATCCGATTGCGGCATCGTGGCATACCTCATCAACTTGCCAACCGCCTGCGTCCCAGTCCACTTCGACCAGGCGATGTCCGGAGAAAGGACAGGCCATCGTGACCACCACTGACGACCAGGAGACCGCGGCCGGGGGACGCACCCTCACGGCCGCGGAATCCACCGGTCTGGAAAAAGAGGCCCTCGGGGCCTGGGGCGTCTTCGCGCAAGGGCTCGCCGCCGCGGCGCCCAGCGTCGCACTCGCCGTCGTTCCGTTCTCGTTGTTCGTCGCGGCAGGCAAGGGCGCGGCGTGGGCCGCGGTGATCGGCCTGCTCATCGTCGCGTTGGTGGCCATCACCATCAGCTTCCAGGCCAAGCGCACGGTGTCGTCCGGATCGCTCGGCACCTACACCGGCAACGGTCTGGGACCAGGCTTCGCGTATGCCGCCGGGTTCAGCCTGCTGTTCGGCTACATCGGTTTCGCGACCACCGGAACTCTCGGCGGCGTGCTCTACCTGGATTCGTTCCTGGAGTCCATCGGTCTTGGCTCGCAAGCGGTCTGGTTCCGCCTGTTGCTGGTGCTCGTGGTGGTCGGCGTCGCGGTGTACCTGCCGTACCGGGGTGTGTCGCTGGCGGCCAAGTATGAGCTGGCCTTCGAACTGCTCGCGATCGCCTCGATCCTGGTGATCATCGTGGCCTCCTACATCGGCTACGGGTTCCGCATCGACTGGGAGCAGTGGAACCCGCAGCACCTGGGCTCCAGCGCGACCTTCATCGCAGCGGTGACCGCCGTCGGCTCCTACGCCGGTTTCGAGAGCGTCGCGTCGTTGGGTGCCGAAGCCAAGAACGCGCACCGCAACATCGCCCGATCACTGCTGCGCGTCGTCATCCTGCTCGGTGTGCTGTACATCTTCGCGACCTACCCGCAGATCCTGCACTTCGGTGAGATCGACGGTGACAAGGCGGTTCTGCCGCAGCTGGCCGAATCCGTCGGGGTGTCCTGGGTGAACCAGGTGGTCAGCGGTGCAGTTGCCGTCGCATTCATCGTGTTCGTCACCGCCGTGACCACGGCCGCCGCGCGGTCACTGTTCACCTTCGCACATGAGGGCGCTCTGCCACAGGTGTTCGCCAAGGTGCACGCCACCCACAAGACACCGTGGGCCGGAGTCGTTTTCGTCGGCATCCTGGCCCTGGTCTTCTCGACCGTCGCGACGTTCAGTTCGGCGGGCCGGCTGGTGTTCGACGTCTACGGTGGCTACGTGGCCAACTGGGGTTTCCTGGTGAGCTACCTGCTGGTGGTCATCGCCACCCCGATCTGGCTGCGCAAGATCAACGCGCTGACACCACTGCGCCTCGGGGTGGCCGTCGCCGCGACCATCGGCTTGGGCTACGTGATCGTCAGCAACTTCTATCCCGTGCCCGAATTCCCGTTCAACATCCTGCCTTTCGTGTTCGCAGGCATCCTACTGGCCGGGCTGACCTGGTACTGGTACCTCAAACGCACCAAGCCAGAGGTGGCCAACCGGATCGGCACCATCCAGACGCTGTCCGAGGAAGAACAGCAGCGGTTGATCGACGAGGGCGTCACCCCATGACGCTCGCGCAACCACGCGTCGAGCACCCGTCGACCGCTCCGCTGACAGCGCGGCACCATCCGCTGATCGCCGACTTCCTGGCGACCACCGCGGGCCTCGGCGGCCGCAAATTCGCCGCCGACTCCCGCGACGTGGCAGAGCAGCTCGACGGTACGTATCCAGGGTCGGCTGTTGTCCTGCTCGGCGAATCGGGAGCGGTCCTCGGCTACGCGGCTTTGCACCGGCCTGACGGCGCAGAACCGGAAGTGCTGGCCGACTTCGTCTTTCATCCGGAAGCGCCCGGCGACGCGGTGGCCCGGATCGTCGCGGACACAGTCGAACGCTTTCAGCGCGTCGCGATCCCCGGATCGTACCTGCGGACCTACATCGGGGCCGATCAGCCGGTTGCGATCACCGCGTTACGGCGGCACGGGGCCCGGCAGGAACGACAGTTCATCAGCACGCGCAAGTCGTTGCTCGACGAAGACCCCGTCGACCTGGCCGCGGCCAGGATCGACGGCCTCACAGTGTTGTCGTGGCCCGAGATCCTTGCGGCCGGCCTGTCGGAATCGGTCCGGCGGTTGCAGTTCGACACGTTCAGCGAGCATTTCGGGAACATGGCGAAAACCCCACAGCGCTGGGAGCACCACCTCGCCAGCCGGGCGTTCACCCCCGATTTCAGTCTCGCCGCGGTCGACGACGACGGTGCTGTGGTCGGTTACGTGCTGGGCTCGACCTACACGGTCGGTGTCGGTGCGGCCGAACAGCGCAGCGCCCACACCGATTACATCGGGGTGCGGCGGGATCGGCGCGAACGTGGCACCGGCGAGCTGCTGCTGAGAAAGATCTGGCTGGCCGCGCTGCGCCGGGGCCTGACCGTGGCATCGCTGGGTACCGACATCAACAATGCCAGCAATGCCCATGTCCTGTACCGCCGGCTCGGGTACGTCGCGGTTCAGGACGAGTACGCGTATCGCATCGACGCCGATCGGAGTTCGGAATGACCACGCAAGCAAGTTATCTCAAACGGCCCTCGGGGTACGACGCCGAACTCCGGTCGGTGTTCCGGCCGGTCTTCGAGCGGATCGCCGAGGGCAGCGTCCAGCGGGAGGCCGACCGGGTCTTCCCGCACGAGCAGGTGCGGTGGCTCAACGAGGCGGGTTTCGGCACCCTCCGGATCCCGGCCGAACAGGGTGGGTTCGGTGCCTCGCTGGAACAGACCTTCCTGCTGCTGGCCGAACTGGGGGAGGCCGACGCCAACGTCGCCCACATCTGGCGCAACCACCTCGCCTTTGTCGAAGACCGGCTCAACGCACCGGTTTCGGAGGACAACACCACCTGGATCAAGCGGTTCCTGGCAGGTGAATTCGTCGGTGGGGGTTGGACCGAGGCCAACAACGTCACCCTGGCCAACCTCACCACGACGGTGACCGCCGAAGACGGGCACTGGGTGGTCAGCGGTGCCAAATACTATGCGACCGGCAGTCTGTACGCGGACTGGCTCGACGTGCTGGGACGTGGCGACGATGGGCAGCTCTGGACCGCGCTGGTACGCGCCGACGATCCGGGCGTGACCCTGGTCGACGACTGGCGCGGTTTCGGCCAACGCACCACCGCGAGTGGCTCGGCCCGGTATGACCGCGCCAAGGCCGAGCGCGGCAACGTCTTTCCCGCCGCGGAACGCTTCACCTATCAGGCGCACTTCTACCAGACCGCGATGCTCGCCGTGCTCACCGGCATCACCCGGGCGGTGCAGCGTGACGGGTCGGCCGCGTTGAAGGAACGCGTCCGCAACTATCCGCAGGGTCTGGCCGCGGTGCCGTCCGACGATCCTCAGCTGCTGCAGGTGATCGGAGAGCTGTCCGCCGACGCGTTCGGCGCGGAGGCCGCCCTGGCCAGTAGCGCGCGCACGCTGGACCGGATCGTGGCAGGGCGGCTCTCGGGCGGTGACGAGCACGCGCGGCAACTGCTCGTCGACGCCGAGGTCGCCGTCGCACAGGCACAACTCGTGATCATCGGCGCCGCGCTGCGGGCCACCACGCGGGTGTTCGACGCGCTCGGTGCGTCAGGCGTATCGGAAAAGCTTGGGCTGGACCGGCATTGGCGCAACGCCCGCACGCTCGCGTCGCACAATCCGGTGGTCTACAAGGCACGCATCCTGGGCGACTGGTTCATCAACGGCAAGGATCCGGTGGCGGACCTGGCGTCGCTGGGCCGGGGCGGTCAGGGGAACTGACGGTCCCGGCTACTGCCCGACGCGCAGCACGGCCTTGCCCGCGACCTTGCGGTTCAGCAAGGCCTCTGCTGCGGCCGCGATGTTGTCCCACGAGTCCCGGAGCCCGATCTGCGGGTCGAGCTCGCCGTCGGCCAGCAGCGTGAGCAGGTAGTCCAGGTCGGCCTGGAACGGGGCGCGAACCGTGAACGGCTCCAACCGTTTCCGGTTACCCAGCCGACGTTCGTGCTCGAAGTTGATGGTGGTCGGTTCGTTGGAGGCCATGCCGATCGACTGCACCGAGCCGCCGTCGGACACCAGGCTGAACGCCTGCGCCAAGAGCTTCCCGCCGACGTTGTCGAGCACCCCGAACACGGGCTCGACACCGTCGACCCCGACGACGACTTCGGCGGCGCCGAGCTGTTCGAGGCCCTCGCCGCGGGCCGGGCTGCCGACGGCGGCGACGACATGTGCCCCGGCCCTTGCCGCGAGCTGTACCGCGTAGCGTCCGACACCGCCCGAGGCGCCGGTGATCAACACGCGGCGCCCGACGACGGGGCCGAGAGCACGCAGCGCCTGCAGCGCGGTGACACCCGCGACCGGAAGCGCGGCAGCCTCGTCGAACTCGACGAACTCGGGCAGTTCGGCCAGGTTGTCCGTCGCGACGGCCCGCCGCTCGGCCCAGCCCGCCTCACCGCTGAACCCCACGACCCGGGCGCCTTCGGGCGGCCCGGATCCGTCGGCCGCGGCCTGCACCACGACACCCGCGCTGTCCCAGCCGGGCACCTCCCCGGGACGGCGCATGTGGTCGATGAAGTGCAATTCGCCGAAATTGAGTGCGATTGCGTGGACGTCGATCAGAACCTGAGAATCCGCCACGGGTGGCTCGGCCACCTCGTCGAATCGCAGTTTTGCCGGCGCTTGCGGGTCGAAGACGATGGCTCGCATGTGGGGGCAAACCTCTCGCGGCGTGCCCGTATTCCCGTTCGGTGCATCTTTCCTAGAGTGGCTGGATGAGCGTGCGAGACCGGGCCCGCTGGGACGCCGAGTATGCAGACCGGCCCGCCGCCGGCGCCGGTGCGTTGCCGCGTGTGTTCGCGGGACTCGAATCGGCGTTCCCGCATTCGGGAACGGCGCTCGACCTGGCCTGTGGTCAGGGCGCCGCGTCGGTATGGCTCGCGTGCCGCGGTCTACAGGTGTGGGGTGTGGATGTGTCCGCCGTCGCGGTCGATCAGGCTCACCGGCTTGCCGAGCGCACAGGCGTCGCGGACCGGTGCCGCTTCGACGTGCACGATCTGGACGACGGCCTGCCGCAGGGACCGCCGGCCGACGTGATCCTGTGCCACCGTTTCCGCGACCGCCGGTTGGACGATGCGATCGTCGACCGGCTCGCGCCGGGCGGTCTGTTCGCGATCTGCGCGCTCAGCGAGGTCGGCGCGGCACCCGGACCGTACCGGTGCGCGCCGGGTGAACTGCCTGCCGCATTCGCCAGGCTCGACGTGATCGCCGCGGGCGAAGGCGACGGCGAGGCCTGGTTGCTCGCGGTTGCCGCGCGCTGACGGCAGGCCCCGCCCGACCGCGCTATCCGTTGACCGCGATGTTGGTGATGTCGGCGTTGTTCCCGAGCGACTGCCAGGTCCAGTTGGTGACCCGGTCGGACGTCGGCACGGTCTTCACCCGCTCGATGAGCGGGAACCAGGCCAGGTCTTCCGTCGCGATCGTGTTGGCCTCCTGCCAGTCGGCAGTCGGATCCTGGGCTGCGAACGCGCGGTTGACGGCTTCGTTGAGCCTGGGATTGTGATAAGTGACGCCGTTCCAGGTGCCGCCCGGGGCGAAGTCGGAGTCCAGCCAACCGCCCAGCGTCATCCTGGCGCTGTTGCCCTGCCAGTCCGGCGTCCAGTTCGTGATCGCCAGATCCCACTGGTCGAGTTTCGTCTTGTCACCGAGGAACGCGTCGAATGCGCCCCAGCTGTCGGCCGCGATGGGGGTGAGCTTGACGTTGATCCCCGCCCGCGCCGCCGACGTCTGCACCGACGTCGCGATCTTCTCGAATTCCGGATTGTTGCGATATGCCACGTTGACCGTGAGACCCGGCTTGCCCGCCTCCGCGAGCAATGCCTTTGCCTTGTCGGGATCGCCCTTGTCCTCCGGTGTCGGGTACGGGTTCTTCCCCGTGTAACCGACGATCGTGGAGGTCAAGATCTCATTGCTGGGAATGGCCGAGTCCGGGCCGCCGAGACCACGGACCACGTCCGCCCGGTTGAGCGAGTAGTTGAACGCCTGCCGGACCCGTAGATCCTTGAATGCCTGCTGCGCAGGTGTTTTCGGGTCCGCCGGGTTGTTCTGGCTGATGAAGATCGCCGACCCGCTCGCCGACGCATGCAGATGTTCAGGGTCGGTCTTCTTGTACTGCGCGATGACGTTGGCGGGGAAGGCCCGCACGTACAGCCCGATGTCGGCGGTGCCGGTCTGCAGTTGCTGCGACACGGCGTCGGCCGAGCTGACCGTGGTGTCGAAGACGATCTTGTCGGCGTATGCCTTTCGCGGATCGCCCGCGGCGTTGTACTCGGGCACCTTCGCGAGCGTCAACTGCTTGCCCGGATCGAGGGACTCGATGTAGTACGGGCCGCTGGACACATAGTTCTTGCGGAATTCCAGGCTGTCGGCGAAGTACTTCGACACGACTTCCTCGGGCAGCGGGGTGACGAAATTGAGGGTCAGGATGTCCAGGATGTCACTGGCCGGCTGGGTCAGCGTCAGCTGTAAAGTCTTGTCGTCCACGGCTTTCAGCCCGCTGATGTCGTGGCTGTCGATGAAGTTCTTGACCGCGGCGAGATCCCCGGTGGGCACCTTGGCGAACTCGTCGGAGTACTCCTTGAAGCCTTCGAACAGCGCGTTGTAGTAGGTGATCGCGCTGACCTGTGCGTTGGGGTCGGGGAACCGCTTGACCGCATAGACGAAGTCCTGCGCGGTGATCGGTCGCGTGCTGGCCCCGGAGAAGTTGATGTTGTCGCGGAGATGGAACGTGTAGGTCTTGCGGTCCGGGCTGATGTCCCAGCTCTCCGCGAGATCGGGCACCACCTCGGTGTCCTTGCCGATCCCGTCCTTGTTGCCGGCATACGTGACCAGCTGCCGCGTGGTCGCCCGGATGACCTGCCACGACTCCGCGGAGTAGGCGATCAGCGGGTCGAGCGCGTCGACGTCACCGACCGAGGCGACGTGGAGTGTCCCACCGGACAGCTCCGCAGGGTCGACCGCAGCGGATCGATCGTCGCCGCGGCCGCAGGCCGCGACCAGCAGTGTGGTGCTCAACGCGACCGCGATGACGCGACGGCCTCTCAAGTTCATTGTTCGTACCTTTCTCGGGTGTGCGCGGAATTCGTTTGGCCTGCAGGTCATTTACCGCTGCGGGCAGTGGCGACGACGTCGACGGCGAACGTGGAGAGCACAAAGATCACGGCGCCCAGCAGCGTGCAGCCGATCACGACGGGAGCGTCGCCGTTGTTGGCGGCGTTGACGGCAAGCCTGCCGACGCCGTCGATGCCGAAGATCTGTTCGGTGATGATCGCGCCACCCAGGATCGTGGCGAACTCGATCGCGCCCAGCGTCAGGATCGGGTTGAGCGCGGCCGAAAGGGCATGGTTGAAATAGACCCCGTGCGGCGCGACGCCCTTCGCGCGGGCCGTGCGGATGAAATCTTTGTTCGACACCTCGAGGACCGACGCCCGTACCACACGTTGGAACAAGCCCACCTCGGCCAATACCAGTGTCAGCCAGGGCAACAACAGGTGCCTGGCCCACTCGGACGGTGACGTGGTCAGCGCGACGTATCCGCCGCTGGGAAACCACTTCACGCCTGCCAGGGAAAGCTGGTAGTAAAGCACAAACAGCAGGATCACGCCCGTGACGAACGTCGGGACCGACAGGAACACATACGAAATCGCCGACGTGACCGCGTCGAAGACGCCGCCCGGTTTACGGGCCGCGTAAACCCCGAGCAGGATCGACAGACTGATCCACAGCACCAGGGCGCCGACGGCCAGGCTGAGGGTGGCCGGGATCTTCTCCAGGATCAGATCGGTGACCGGGCGCTGTTCCCGGTACGAATAGCCAAGGCTCGGCGGCCAATTGAGAAGGCCCGTGGGAGTGCCCTTGATCTCCGGACCGCGTACGACGTAGTGCCACAGCTGCACATACCATGGATCGTTGAGGCGCAGGCTGTTCGCGATGGCATCCACGGTCTGCTGGGACGCGTTCTCGGGCGCCAGCATCCGAGCCGGATTCTGATAGGCGACCTTGGTGAGTCCGAAGGTCACGAGCACGACGGCGAACACCGTGACCACCATGCGTGCGGAACGCCAGAGCAGGGTGCGCCTCACCGAGCCGCGCTCGGGTCGAACCGATTGCGCAGCGCTGTGCTCAACACGTTGAAGCCCAGCACCGTGACGAACAGCGCGCCCGCGGGGGCGACGAGCATGAGCGGTTGCGTCTGATACAGCGCGGAGTCCTGCGCGTTGGCGATCATGGTGCCCCAGCTCGGAGTCGGCGGCCTGATGCCGACACCGAGGTAGGACAGCGACGCCTCCGCGATGATGTTGATCGGCAACTGCACAGCCCAGTAGATGACCACGGTCGGGGCGATATTGGGCAGGATCTCGCGCAGGATCACCCGCGAAGGCGAACTGCCCGCACCGATCGAAGCCAACACGAACGGTTTGGACTTGATCTCGATCACCGAATTGCGTACCAGCCGCGCGAAATAGGTCCAGGAGAACAGTGCGATGATGCCGATCACGACGATGATCGGGTCGACCACAGTGGTGCCCGCGGTACCCCGGTTGAGGGTGACCACGCTCAGGGCCGTCACCAGGAACGGGAAGGCCAGCGCGACGTTGGTCAGTTCGGAGAGCGCGGCGTCGAGTCGCCCGCCGAAGTACCCGCCGGCCAGTCCGATCACCAGGCCGACGAGCATCGCGATCGTGGTGGCGGGTATGCCGATGGCCAGCGACACCCGCGCGCCATAGAGCGTGCGGACGAGAACGTCGCGACCGCTGCCGTCGGCGCCGAGCAGGAATCCGTTGCCGCCGGTGATCGGTAGCCCGGCCGCATCGAGGGTCTCGTCGGGGAACTGCTCGTTCGGGCCATGACCGACGACGGCGGCGACAGCGGGTGCGCTCACCGCGGCCAGCAGCACCACGGCCACCAGCGCCGAGCCGGCCACGAGACCCGGATCGCGCAGCAACGACCGCACCCGGCCGTGGCGTAGGGGCGTCGAGGGATCAACGGCAACAGTGGGTTTCAGCAGGAGATCGGTCATGAGGCCTTCAGGCGGGGGATGGCATCGAGGAGCCGGCGGGTGTATGCCGACCGGGGCGCAGAGAAGACGTCCGCGGTGGCACCGATCTCCTCCACCCCGTCCGGTCCCAGCACGATCACCCGGTGCGCGATGGACGACACCACGCCGAGGTCGTGGGTGATGAACAGGAAGGCCGTGCGGTGGTCGCGCACCAACTGCTGGACGAGCGAGATGATCTCGCTCTGCGTCGTGACGTCCAGCGAGGACAGGGCTTCGTCGGCGACGATCAGCCGGGGTTGCAGCACGAGCGCCCGGGCGAACGCGGCCCGTTGCCGTTGTCCGCCGGACAGTTCGGCGGGGTAGCGGTCGAGCAGTGAGTGGGGCAACCGGGCGTCGTCGGCCGCGCTTGCCACGCGGGCCACGATCACGGCGCTGTCGACGTGCTGTGCGCGCAGGGGTTCTGCCAGGGATGCCGCGACGGTACGGCGGGGGTTGAGGCTCGAGTAGGGATCCTGGAACACCAGTTGGACGTCACGGCGCGCGGTGGCAGGCAGCGGCGGCACGCCGTCGTCGACCGCGGTGGGGAAATGGTTACCGGCCAGCGTGATCTCGCCGGCGTCGGCATACTGCAGCCCGGCGACGATCCGCCCGACCGTCGATTTTCCCGACCCCGATTCACCGACCAGGCCGACGATCTCGCCGGGGCTGATGGTGAAGTCGAGGCCTTCGACCACGGTTGTACGCTCGCGGCGGGTACGGGCGGGATAGCTCTTGCGCAGCCGTCGCACGGTCAGCAGAGATTCAGTGGTGTCCGCCGGTTCGGCTGCATCGAGGCCGCGCCCGGCGTCCACCGTGTGCAACAGCGACGCCGCCAACAGGTCTCGCGTGTACTGCTCCTGTGGTCGGCCGTAGATCCGGTCCCGGGAGCCACTTTCCACCACCCGGCCGTCTTTGACCACGGTGACGGTGTCGGCGACCTCGTGAACGACTCCGAGGTCGTGGCTGACGAACAGGATCGCGGTGCCGTGCTCGCGCTGTAGTCGCTTGAGCAGTTTGAGAACTCCGGCTTGCACGCTGACGTCGAGCGCGGTGGTCGGTTCGTCGGCGATGATGAGCGCGGGGTTCAGTGCGATCGCCATCGCGATCATCGCGCGTTGCCGCATGCCGCCCGAGAACTCCGCCGGGAAACTGTCGTAGCCGCCGGCCGGGATGCCGACCTCTGCGAGCAACTCCTCGACCCGTTCGCGGCGTGCACGGCGCCCGGCGCGGGTGTGGATGCGCAGCACTTCGTCGATCTGGTGCCCGACCGACTTGAACGGGTGCAGATTGCTCTGAGGATCCTGGAACACGAAACCGATGTCCTTGCCCAGGATTCGGCGCAGTTCGGGTTCGCTCACCGACAGCAGATCCTGGCCGGCGAAGCGGACGGAGCCCGTCGTCTCGGCCCGGGCGCCGAGCAGCCGGGTGGCCGCCAGCAGGGACACGCTCTTACCGGAACCGGATTCACCCACGATCGCGGCGGTCTGACCGGACTCCACCGAGAAACTGATCGACTCGACCGCCCGCACCGCTCGCCGTCCGCGAGCGCGGTTCCCGGTGTGGATGGTGACGGCGAGATCGGTGACGTCAAACAGCGTCATCGCGGGTGTGACGCCGTGACCGCACCGAATTCATGTCCCTATCCTCGGCCAGGATTCACTGTCGGCCAACGGTTTCGATCACCCCGAAGTTATCGACCGTCAGAAGAAGATGCCGCTGTGTGGTTGCAGTGGTACCGAGAACAGACGGTCGGCGGTGACTAGCGCGGCGGGTTCGTTGACCCGCACCGAGCCGTTGAACGCCAGGGTGCGCCATGACGTCGCGCCGAGCAGGGCTGCTGCCACGGCGTCGATCCCGGCCTCCAACTGCGCATCGCCACGTGTCGATTCCGCGCCCGATGGTGAGATCGAGTAGGTCGCCGAGTTCTCCGGCAGCAGGGCGTCGTGCACCCGAAGGGTGACCGAGCCGCCGTCGTTGTAGTCCCTCGCCGCCAAAGCGGCTGCGGCGTCGACGATCCGCAACCACGTTTCGTCGCGGGCACCGCCTGCGGTTGCCGCCCGCCGGTCGGAGAGCAGCCACGGCAGGGGATCGTCGGTCGGCAGCATCTGGAACACCACCCGGTCGATCAGGTCAAGATCGAGGAAGAAGCGCAACAGCCCGAGGTAGGCGTCGGCGGTGGGAGCGAAGAAGTCGTCCACCACCACGGTGCGGTGCGCACTGACGAACCAGGCCTCGGTGTCGACGGGATGGTATCTCGCGAAACCTGTTTCATGTCCCGGCTCACCGTGGACCACCACGTAGCCGGGCCCGCTCGTGCCCTCGGCGCGCAGCTGCTGAGAATGCCACCACACCGCGGGGCGGTCGATGGTGCCCGGTCGGTCGGGCCGGTTGGCCGCGTAGATCTGCGGCAGCAGCCGCCACGATTCGTCCAGGTCGATCAACCGGACAGGCCCGCCGTGACCGACGTCCGGCCGCAGCCGCGTCCGCTTGGTCGACAGATCCACCGTCGTGGTGAAGCTCGCGGGCGCGTAGCCGAACCGCCCGTAGATGGTGGCCTCCGAGGCCCGCAGGGTTGCGACCGCTTCGCCCCGGTCACGAATGTCACGGAGCTGACGACGCATCAGGTCGGTGGCGATCCCGCGTCGGGTGTGCGAGGGCAGCACTCCGACGTGGGTCACCGCGGCGTGCCCCACGAGCTTGCCCCCGGGCACGGTGAGCGAACTGGTCGCGGAATCGGTGGTGCCCACCAGATGGCCGTCGACGAATGCGCCGAACGTGCGGCCCGGTTCCAAGATCTGCCGGATCCGTCCTTTCGCCAGTCCGGACAGCTGGGGAAAGCCCACCATCGCGGTACGGAACAGGTTGAGCGCCTTGGTCAGATCCGCTTCGGTGTCGAGCACCCTGATGTCGGCGCCGCGTGGACTCAACGCGATTCGGCGATGAGGCCGCCCCACGCCGTGAACACCTCGGCGTCGTCGGCCGACGACGACCCGCTGGCCATCGCCACCAGCCCTGAGGAAATACTCCCGATTCCGATGCCGGTCTGGTGTACAACCCGCACGAGTTCGGTGAACGCCTGCTCCGGGGTGCAGCCACGCAAGCCGACCAGCACGCCGATGGCTGTGTCGATCGTCTTGCGTGATCTGTCGTCGGTCAGTGGTGCCAGGTGTGCCATGCCTCGATGATGTGCTCGGACACCGCGGATGCCCAGAGATCGGCGCACGCTGATTCGACGGTTGTTTGCCGCGACGACGCGTCGGTAGCCTCGGACGCATGCTTCCGGTTCTCGATCTCCGTGATGCGGATGCGGCTTCCGAGCGGTTCCGGGCGCGCCTGCGCGAGGCCGCCCACGACATCGGGTTCTTCTATCTGACCGGGCACGGCGTCGAGTCCGAGAAGGCCGACCGGGTACTGCGTTTGGCGCGAGAGTTCTTCGCGCTGCCGGTCGCCGCCAAGAACGAGATCAGCCAGTTGCGGAGCCCGCAGTTCCGCGGCTACTCGCGTATCGGGGGCGAGCTCACCAACGGCGAGGTCGACTGGCGCGAGCAGATCGACATCGGGCCCGAACGGCAGGTGCTGCCAGACGCCGGGGGCTACTGGCGACTGCAGGGTCCGAACCTGTGGCCCGCGCAGCCCGCGGGATTCCGTGCGGCGTTCGAGGATTGGGATCGCACGCTCTCGGCCGTGGGCCTGCGGCTGCTACGGCAGTGGGCGGTGTCGCTCGGGGCGGCGGAGGACACGTTCGACGCCGCGTTCGCCGACCTGCCCGCCACACTCATCAAGGTCGTGCGCTACCCGGGCACCGGTGACACGTCACAGGGTGTCGGCGCCCACAAGGACTCCGGCGTACTGACGCTGCTCTTGGTGGAGCCGGGATCGGAAGGCCTTCAGGTGGAGGCGGAACCGGGGCGGTGGGTCGACGTGCCGCCGCTCGACGGCGCGTTGATCGTCAACATCGGGGAGTTGCTCGAGGTCGCCACGGGTGGCTACCTGCGCGCGACGCGGCACCGGGTGCTGGCGCCGCCGCCGGGGCGTGACCGCGTCTCGATCCCGTACTTCCTCAATCCGGCGCTCGACGCGCTCGTGCCGGTCATCTCCCTGCCGCCAGAGCTGGCGGCGCTGTCGCGCGGTGTCGAGACCGACCCGGCGAACCCGATTTTCAACACCTACGGCGAGAACGCGTGGAAGTCGCGCACGCGCGCACACCCCGACGTCGCCGAGCTGCATCACGGCATCGCGCCGAGCGGCGCGCCACGCACGTACTGACGATGCTGCCGAGCCGGCAGTGTCAGGGCGAGCCCTCGGCGATGCGGCGGACCGCGTCGAGGAACACGTCGATCTCGTCGAACGTGTTGTAGAACGCGAACGACGGGCGCACCGTCGCCTCCAGGCCGAGCCGCCGCAGGATCGGTTGTGCGCAGTGATGTCCGGCGCGCACCGCGATGCCTTCTGCGTTGAGCGCCTTACCGACCTCGAGCGGCTCGTGGCCGGCCAGCACGAACGACAACACGCTGGCCTTCTCCTGCGCGGTGCCCACCAGCCGCACACCTGGAATGGCGGCCAGCCGCGGGGTGGCGTATTCGAGCAGCGCGTGCTCGTACGCCGCGATGCGTTCTATCCCGACGCGTTCCACGTAACGCAGGGCCTCGCCGAGCCCCACCGCATCGGCGATGTTGCCCGTTCCGGCCTCGAACTTGTTGGGCGGACCCTGATACAGCGAGCGCTCCAACGTCACGTCGGCGATCATGTTGCCGCCGCCCTGCCACGGTGGGGTCTCGGCCAGCGCATCCTCGCGCCCGTACAGCGCACCGATGCCGGTGGGCCCGTAGATCTTGTGTCCGGAGAACACGAAGAAGTCCGCACCGGTCTCCGCGACGTCGATCGGGATGTGGGGAATGGACTGGGCGCCGTCGATCAGCACCCGTGCGCCGTACCGGTGCCCCAGCTCGACGATCGTCTTGACCGGCGTCACCGTGCCCAGTGCATTCGAGACCTGGGTGGCGGCAACGAGTTTCGTCCGGGGACCGAGCAGATCCTCGAACTCGCTCAGCAGCAGGTTACCCGCGTCGTCGACCGGCGCGACCTTGAGGACCGCACCGGTCTGTTGCGAGATCAGCTGCCACGGAACGATGTTCGCGTGATGCTCGAGATGCGTGATGACGATCTCGTCACCCGGGCCCAGGTGCTTGCCACCCCACGCGTAGGCCACCAGGTTGATGGCCTCGGTGGTCCCCCGGACGAAGATGATCTCCTCGCTCTTGGCCGCGCCGATGAACCGGCGCACCGCTTCCCGGGCATCCTCGTAGGCGTCCGTGGCCCGCGCCGCCAGTTCGTGTGCGGCGCGGTGGATGTTGGAGTTCTCGTGGGCGTAGAAGTACGCGAGCCGGTCGATCACCGACTGCGGCTTCTGTGTGGTGGCCGCGTTGTCGAACCAGATCAGCGGCTTGCCGTTGACAGTCTCCCGCAGGATCGGGAAGTCGGCGCGGATCGCGTTGACGTCGAAGATCGCGTGATCGTCGGGAACGACCGGAACCGGCTCAGCAGGTGCAGGTTTCAGGAAGTAGTAGCCCGCGGCATCATCGGACGGTGCCGGCGTGCCTGCCCATCCGAGGTCCGGCACGTCCGGCACCGTTCCCGGCCAGACCGGGGCAGACCCGCGTGGTGCCGGGGGAGCCACCGGCGCAGAACCGGCCAGCACACCAGGCACGGTCGGCACGATCCCGGTCGTCGGCACCGCGAACGCCGCCAAACCCCCGATCGGCGCGATGGGGCTCGCTGCGTTACCGCGCGGCGCAGGCGGAACCACACCGGGTGGGAGTTCCGGCTCGGGTGACGTCGGCGCCGGGACGTAGACATCCGGCACCGGGGCGAACTCGGCCGGGACACCCGGATGCCCGGCACCGGCTGCGGCGGCACCTGCCGAGGTCGCCGTCGTGACGTCCGGCACGCTGGCCCGCGGCGCGACCGGGGTGGCCGACGGCGGGCTGTCCGGGCCCGGCCGGATGCTGGTGGCGAACAGCTGCGTTGCCAGCGCGGCCAGTTCGGCCGCGCTGATGGGCAGGTCGCCCTCGCCATCTATCGATCTGTACTCACTTGTACTCATGGAACTGGTCCACTGCGACGTCGTCGAGCACGGCGAGCGCATCGTCGGTGAGCACCGCCAGCGACGAGTAGAGCGTCACCAGGTACGACGCGATGGCCGACCGGTTGATGCCGGTGAACCTCACCGACAGGCCCGGCGCCTGCTCACCGACGAGCCCCGGCTGGAACAGACCGACCACACCCTGGCGCTCCTCGCCGGTGCGCACCAGGATGAACTTGGTCTTGCCGTCGGTCACCGGAACCTTGTCCGACGGCACGATCGGGATGCCGCGCCACGTGATGAACTGCGCACCGAACAGGCTGACCACTGGCGGCGGCACGCCCCGGTAGGTGGCCTCGCGGCCGAACGCGGCCACGCCCAGCGGGTTGGTCAGGAAGAACGCGGGTGTCTTCCACACCTTGGTGATCAGCGCGTCGAGATCGTCGGGAGTCGGGGCACCGGCAAGCGTCTGGATCGTCTGCTCCGGGGTCACCTGCGAGAGCAGGCCGTACTCCGGGTTGTTGACCAGCTCGTACTCCTGGCGTTCCTTGATCGTCTCGATGGTCAGCCGCAGCTGCTGGGCCACCTGGTCGTGCGGGCTGGAGTACAGGTCGGACACCCGGGTGTGCACGTCGAGCAGCGTCGAGATGGCGCGCAGCGTGTACTCGCGCGGGCTGGTCTCGTAGTCGACGTAGGTTTCGGGCAGCGGCTCTTCGGTGCCGGTGCCCTCCTCGGAGTGGATGGCCACCCGATCCGGGTTGATCACGCGGTTCACCCGGTAGATGCCCGCCTCGACGGGAACCCAGGACAACAGGTGCAGCAAAAACCGCGGGGTGATGGTGGAGAGCTGAGGAACGGTTTTCGTGGCGTTGGCTAGCTGCCGGGCGGCAAGGTCGCCGAGGGCCTGCGATTCGTTCTGGGCAGACGTCATGGTGCTACCTCCGACGGACGGGTGAGATGTGCGGTGCGGCGGCCACGATACGGCCAATCGCCGGTCGGTACAGGGTTAGCGCGCAAACCGATTCAAACCTTTCACCCCGCTGTGAACTGGGCATAACCGCGTCCGTGCCGTATGGTGGTGCCCATGCAACACGTCGAGTCGCTGCGCTTTGGTATCGCGCGCTGCTTCGACGTGCGTTGTTGTTGTTGATTTTCTCGCCAGGCCCCTCCTTGCGTTGTCCGCCCGCTTCTCCGCGGTGTGTTGACGCACGCATTCCAGCCGTGAAGAAAGTCAACCCTCGATGTCTGTTCTGTCTTTCCCGATCGTCGACGCGGTCTCCGTCCAGACCCGCGTGCGTCCTCAGCGCACCGGTTCCCCGGCGATGACGCGCTACCGCGGCGGCACGTACTCACACACCGTCGACACCGTGGTGTTCACCGACGGATCGTCGGCACGCACCGATCTCATCCGGCTGAACCCCAACGTCGAGGCGTATTCGCTGGACTTCACCGGGCTCGCACCGACCCGGCCGTCGCGCTACCGCACCGCGACCTTCTCGGCTGTGCCCAATCTCCGGGCTCGGGCCTACGAGGCCGAGGTGGACTGGATTGTCCGCAACTCGTTTCCCACACTCGGCACCGCCGAACTCAGCCGTCGCGTACGCGCCGCGGGGTACCCGCTCGGTGTGGCGAATGTGGCCGAGCACGAGGCGATTGCGGCGACGCAGGCCGCGATCTGGTTCTTCACCAACGGGCTGGCACTGGACAACCGGCCCCGCAACGTTCCGGTCGCCGCGTGGCCGCATCGCGACGGGGTCACCTTCGAGTTCGAGGGCGAACCCCAATTAGGGGGCTACACGGTCGAATTGGAGTCCGACGGGGTGGTGTCGCTGACGCTGCAGAAGTCGTCGGACGGAGTGCGGTGGGAGGACGTCGCGGCGTCGGGGCTCAACGTCGGAGCGGGCACCCATTCGCGGACCCTTGGCGTCGGCTCGACGGTGTCATCCACCCGATCCGGGCGTAACGCGCGCGGGTACCGCTACTACCGGCTTTCCGTCGTCAACGACCGCCACACGCGGGTCTGGGTGAACGATGTTCGGTTCCGGCTCAACGGTTCCGGCGTGTACCCCAACCCCGACCGTGTCGTGCATCTGTACAACTACCTGGTGGCCGGCGCGGAAATAGCCCGCCTGCGCACGGTCGAACCGGCGCTTGTGGCCGAAGGTGCCACCGCCGCAGCAGGACTGGTGGGGCCGTTGCGGTTGCGGGCCACCGACCGCGCGGCGGCTACGGTGTCCGACGCCGACATCGTGGACCATGCCGGTACCGAACTCGACGGACCACTCGCTCCTGGAACGGAGTTCTACCTGCGACCACGACGCGGCGTGTCGGAAGTGGTGCTGACGGTCAGCATCCCGGCCGACCCCGAGGGATTCGGCGGACGGGCCGTCACCGGCGTCGCACACGACGAATCCAACAGCCGGCTCACCCCGGTGGTGCTGGCCGTCCCGGCGCCGCGCGTCGTCGAGTTCGACATCGCCTGGGCGGACGACAGCGCCGCGCGTTACGCCTGAGGGCCGGGCCTACATCGGCGCGTTGGCGGGCACGAACACGCCCGAGCTGTCGGCTTCCTCCTCGGCCCGGATGACGTGTACGACGGCGTTGATCAACGCCAGGTGCGTGAACGCCTGCGGGAAGTTGCCCAGGTGCCTGCCGGTACGCGGCTCGATCTCCTCGGCGTACAGGTGCAGCGGGCTGGCGAACGACAGCAAGCGCTCACAGAGGTGCTTGGCCCGGCTCACCTCGCCGATCTCCACGAGCGCCGAGACGAGCCAGAACGAACAGATCGTGAACGTGCCCTCTTCGCCGGACAGCCCGTCGTCGGTCTCCTCGACCCGGTAGCGCAGCACGAGGCCCTCTTCGGTGAGCTCGTCGGCGATCGCCAGCACCGTGGCCCGGATCCGCGGATCGTCGGGCGGCAGGAACCGCGTCAACACCGCCAGCAGCAGAGACGCGTCCAGCGCATCACTGCCGTAGGTCTGGGTCAGGACGCCGCGCTTGTCGACCCCGTGGGCCAGCACGTCGGCCTTGATCTCCTCGGCCATCGCACGCCACTGCTGGGCGTAGCTCTTCTCACCCTGCAGCTCGGCGAGCTTGGCGCCCCGGTCCAGGGCGACCCAGCACATGATCTTGCTCGACGTGAAGTGCTGCGGTTCGCCGCGCACCTCCCAGATGCCGCGGTCCGGTTCGCGCCAATGCCGGATCGCCTCTTCGACCTGGTTCTTCAGCACAGGCCACAGCGCTTCCGGGATCTGTTCGCGGGACTTCGCGTGCAGGTACACCGAATCCAGCATCGTGCCCCAGATGTCGTGCTGGCTCTGGTTGTACGCGCCGTTGCCGATCCGGACCGGGCGGGCGTTGTCGTAGCCCGCGAGGTGATGCAGCTCCTCCTCGACCAGGCTGCGTTCCCCGCCTACGCCGTACATCACCTGCAACGGGTGGCGCTCACCGTTGTTGGCGCCCGACACGTCGGCGATGAACGAGAAGAAGTCGTCGGCCTCGCGGTCCAGACCGAGGGTGTACAGGCCCCACAACGCGAACGTCGAGTCCCGGATCCACGAGTAGCGGTAATCCCAGTTGCGTTCTCCCTGAGGCGTTTCCGGCAGCGACGTGGTGGGCGCGGCCAACAGGGCTCCGGTGGGGGAGTACACCAGACCTTTCAGCGTCAACGCGCTGCGCTGCAGATACGACCGCCACGGGTGGTCCGGGAAATCGCCGATGTTGATCCACTGCCGCCACGACTCGCTGGTCTTCCACATCTTGTCCGCGGCTTCCTCGTAGGTCTGCGGCGCGGGATGCTTCGACCAACTCAGTGCCACGAAGACGTTGTCACCCTCTTTGAGCCGGGTACGGGCCCTGGCTTCGCGGCCCTCCAGGCCGATGCGCAGATTGGTGGTGAGCCGCAGCGTGGGATGCGAGTCCGGATTACGGCCGGCCCGCGCGATGGCCTCACCGTAGGCCGGGCCCGAGTACTCCCAGGTGGCGCTGTTGCGGTGATAGTCGAATGCCGGTTCACAGTTCATCACCATCTCGACGGTTCCGCTGACGCATTTCACGGTGCGCAGCAGGATGTGCTCGGCGTCCCAGTCCATCGGGGTGCGGCGGTGGGTGCGCGACCGCGTCTCCACGTCGTGCCACGGGCCCATCACCAGGGCGTCGCGGACGATGACCCACCCGGTGTGGGTCTGCCAGGTGGTCTCCAGGATGAGGCTGCCCGGCAGGTATCGCCGTGCCGACGGCACCGTCACGCCGTACGGGCCGAGCCGGAAGTGGCCCGCGCTGCGGTCCAGGATCGCGCCGAACACGCTCGGGGAGTCCGGCCGCGGCACGCACATCCACTCGACCGACCCGGCCGACGAGATCAGGCAGGTGTTCTCGCAGTCCGACAGGAATGCGTAGTCGGCGATCGGCGGGAACGGGTTTCGCAACAGGCTCGATGGCGTGTAGGGCACGGGCGCGGTCATGGTCGACGGGCCCTCTGCGTCCTGGGTGAAGTCCCCGTCGACGGCTGCCGATGCGCCGTCCGAGGTCTCTGGGTGTTGCAGAACCATCCGCACATCATCGACTGCTGATGTGTGGTCCGTCTACCTGTGGCGCGCGTGTCGAACGTTACTGGTGGAACGGGATGATTTGGCGCATCGCATACGCTGGCGGGCATGGCCGCAATCCTCAATTGGTGGGACGGCGTCGAGCTGTGGCTGACCGGCCTGGGGTTCGTCGCCCAGACCGCGGTGGTGATGCCCGTTGTGCTGATCCTGGCGTACGGTATCGCGGTGCTGCTCGACGGTGTGCTCGGCTGGGGAATCGACGGCCTTCACCGGTTGCGCCGGGTCGGTGCTGACGAGCGGGTCGACGACGGGGAAGACCTGTGACGGGTATGCCCCGGTCCCGGGTGACCTTGATCCTGATTCTCCTGGTCGTGCTGGTCATCGTGATGTGGCTGCTGACCCGCTGATTCCCGCTGAGCGGGCGGCTTGTCAGCCCACCACCGCAAGCAACGATGCCGCGCATTCCGCGAGCCCCCGGTCTCCGTCCAGTTCGGCTCGCCGACTTCCCTGCTCAACGGTGATGCCGCGGCTGGCCAGCCGCCATAGCGTGTTCTGGTCGAGCCGCACGGTCGCAACCGGGGCGGTGGCAGACGGTGCCGTCAGATCCCACCCCGCACCGTCAGACACCACATCCCAGGTGCCTCCCGCCGGGCCGGTGACCTCGAACCTGACCGCCGTACCGGGCGGGCGGCTTTGATTACGCAAAGCATGCGGTACCGCGTGCATGAACGTGACGATCACCGGGTGCAGGAGCGTCACATCGTCGGCGCCGGGCCGCGACACGGCATCACGGATTTGCTGTTGATGCACCCAGTGCTCGGTGTACTCGCGGGCGATGTCGAGCCACGCCGGGCTGGGCCCCGCGCCCGCCCATGAGACGTCGAGGTGTGCCGGACCGGCCGGGTCCACGGCCGCCCAGGCGTCATCCAGCTGGGGACCGAGATGAGTGAGCAAGTCGATCATCGTATTGGGGCTGCACTGTCGCATCGCACGGACGAACTCGTCGTTGGTCCGCGCCAGATAGCGCGGCAAGGTTTCATCGTTGGCGAACACCGCGCCCGGATGACCGTCGCGGAGCCCCGAGAGGCGTCGCACGTAGTCGTTGAGAATGTGAGCCGTGATATCGCGCACGGCCCAGCCGGGGCAGACGGTCGGTTTGGTCCACTCGGCGGTGTCGAGCGAAGCCAGCAGGTCGAGCAGCAATTCCCGTTCCAACGGAAACAGCGGCCGGAGGTCGAACGGCGTCATGGCGTCCAGTGAACTGTCGCGGCCATCGGTCGCGCGACTGCATTTTCGCGACCGCTGCTGACCCGCTGATTCCCGCTGAGCGGGCGTTGTCGCTGAACTCTGTTATTCTTCGCGCCATGCATGCAGCGTCCGGCAGCAACGAGAGCCATGTCCTGGCTCTCATTGCCGTGGGTTCTTGCGCTGTTGCTGATGTGCACTGTTGTCGCTGATCCCAACCCGTCCGCGGTTTGGTGTCGGTAGCGGCTGTTTTGTGCCCGGATACTGATCCATCGCCTTTCCGCTGTGACGGAACCTCATCGTCGGTTCTCTGCAACGAAAGGCTCTACATGTACAAGATCAGCAAGTTCTGGCGCACCGCCGGAGTGTTGGCCACCGCCGGGGTGCTGGTCGTCGGGTGTGGTGGCGGCGCGAGCGACGTCGCGGGTGGCGACGGAGCCACCGGGGGTGCCGAGACGACATTGACCCTCGTTGCGTACGCGGTGCCCGAGCCCGGCTGGAGCAAGATCATCCCGGCCTTCACCGCGACCCAGGAGGGCAAGGGCGTCGCGGTCACGACGTCCTACGGAGCCTCGGGCGACCAGTCCAGGGCCGTGGTCGACGGCAAACCGGCCGACATCGTCAACTTCTCGGTCGAGCCGGACGTGACGCGCCTCGTGAAGGCGGGCAAGGTCGCCGAGGACTGGAACGCAGGCAACACCAAGGGCATCCCGTTCGGTTCCGTGGTCTCCCTCGTGGTCCGCAAGGGCAACCCCAAGGGCATCAAGGACTGGGACGATCTGCTGCAGCCCGGCCTCGAGGTGGTCACGCCGAGCCCGTTGAGCTCGGGCTCGGCGAAGTGGAACCTGCTGGCGCCATACGCCGCCAAGAGCAACGGCGGCAAGGATTCGCAGGCGGGCCTTGACTTCGTCAACAAGCTGGTCACCGAACATGTCAAGACCCGTCCGGGTTCGGGCCGGGAGGCCACCGACGTGTTCCTGCAGGGCACCGGCGACGTGCTGATCAGCTACGAGAACGAGGCCATCAACGTCGAACGGCAGGGCAAGCCCGTCGAGCACATCAACCCGCCGCAGACGTTCAAGATCGAGAACCCCGTGGCGGTGGTCAGCACCAGCGCCCATGCCGACGCGGCCAACGCCCTGAAGAATTTCCTCTACACGCCCGAAGGGCAGAAGGTGTGGGCCGAGGCCGGGTTCCGGCCGGTCGATCCTGCGGTCGCCGCCGATTTCAAGGCGGATTTCCCGACGCCGGAGAAGCTGTGGACGATCGCTGACCTGGGCGGTTGGAGTCAGGTCGACCCGGCGCTGTTCGACAAGGAGAATGGTTCGATCACCAAGATCTACAAGCAGGCGACGGGATGACCGCTCCCGCGGACACCGATCCTGACTCCGTGGCCGCTGCGGGGGACTCCGCCCCCGCAGCGGTGCGCGGACGCTACGGCACGACCTCGCTGCGGGTCGGGGCCGCCTCGATCTGGCTGAGTGTGATCGTGCTGCTGCCGTTGGCGGCGATCCTGTGGCAGGCCGCAGGCGGTGGTTGGCACGCCTTCTGGTTGGCGGTCACCTCGAACGCCGCGGTCGAATCGTTCCGGGTGACCCTGACCATCTCGGCCGGGGTCACCGTGGTGAACCTGGTGTTCGGCCTGCTGGTGGCCTGGGTGCTGACCCGCGACGACTTCCCGGGAAAGCGCATCGTCGACTCGGTGATCGATCTGCCGTTCGCGTTGCCGACCATCGTGGCGAGCCTGGTGATGCTGGCACTGTACGGCCCGGCGAGCCCGGTCGGCCTGCACCTGCAGCACACCAAATGGGGTGTGGGAGTGGCGCTGCTGTTCGTCACGCTGCCGTTCGTGGTGCGCTCGGTTCAGCCGGTGCTGCTCGAACTCGACCGTGAGGTGGAGGAAGCTGCCGCGTCGCTCGGGGCCAACAACCGGGTCATCTTCACCACGGTGATCCTGCCCGCGCTGTTGCCGTCGCTGTTGTCCGGTGCGGGGCTGGCGTTTTCGCGGGCCATCGGCGAGTTCGGATCGGTCGTGCTGATCGGCGGTGCGGTGCCCGGTGAGACCGAGGTGTCGTCGCAGTGGATCCGAACCCTGATCGAGAACGACGACCGCACCGGTGCGGCGGCCATTTCGATCGTGCTGCTGGTCATTTCGTTCCTGGTGCTGTTCGTGCTGCGGGCGGTCGGATCGCGGGCGGCCAAGCGTGAGGAGCTCGCGGCATGATCCTGTCACCGTGGATCCGCAACCTGGCGCGGTATCTGGCGCTTATCTATGTCGCCGTGTTGGTGATCGTGCCGGTCGGGTTGATCCTGTGGCGCACGTTCGCCCCAGGCCTGCCTGCGTTCTTCGCCTCGATCGGCACGCCCGCCGCGATATCGGCGTTGCAACTGTCGCTGCTGGTGGTGGCGATCGTCGTGCCGCTCAACGTGTTGTTCGGTATTCCGACGGCATTGGTACTGGCACGCAACAAGTTCCGTGGTAAGAGCATGTTGCAGGCCGTGATCGACCTGCCCTTCGCGGTGTCCCCGGTGGTGGTGGGTGTCGCGCTGATCCTGTTGTGGGGATCGGCCGGGTTGTTCGGATTCGTCGAGAACAACCTGGGCTTCAAGATCATCTTCGGTCTGCCCGGCATCGTGCTGGCCAGCATCTTCGTGACCGTTCCCTTCGTCATCCGCGAGGTGGAACCGGTGCTGCACGAGATCGGCACCGATCAGGAGGAGGCCGCCGCGACGCTGGGTTCGTCATGGTGGCAGACCTTCTGGCGGGTCACCTTGCCGTCGATCCGCTGGGGCCTGACCTACGGCATCGTGCTGACCATCGCCCGCACGCTCGGTGAGTTCGGCGCCGTGATCATGGTGTCGTCGAACCTGCCGGGCACCTCACAGACTTTGACCCTGTTGGTGGCCGACCGGTACAACCGCGGCACCGCCGACTCGGTATACGGCGCATACGCCATCTCGACGCTGCTGATGGCCGTTGCGGTGATCGTCCTGGTGGTCCAGGTGATCCTCGACCGGCGCCGCACCAAGGCCGACCAGTAATAAGGAGACTGCTATGACCGAAGCGATCGTGGTCAGAGGCGCAAACAAGCACTACGGCGAGTTCGCCGCGCTGGACAACATCGACTTCGAGGTGCCGTCGGGTTCGTTGACGGCGCTGCTCGGGCCGAGCGGGTCGGGCAAGTCTACGCTGTTGCGCGCCATCGCCGGACTGGACCAGCCCGACACCGGGACCATCACCATCAACGGGCGCGATGTCACCGGGGTGCCGCCACAGCGGCGCGGAATCGGGTTCGTGTTCCAGCACTATGCGGCGTTCAAGCATCTGACGGTGCGCGACAACGTCGCGTTCGGCCTCAAGATCCGCAAGCGTCCGAAGGCCGAGATCAAGGAGAAGGTCGACAACCTGCTCGAGGTGGTGGGGCTGGCCGGCTTCCAAACCCGTTATCCCAACCAGCTTTCCGGTGGACAACGGCAACGTATGGCGTTGGCGCGGGCGCTGGCTGTCGACCCGCAGGTATTACTGCTCGACGAGCCGTTCGGGGCGCTGGACGCCAAGGTGCGCGACGACCTGCGGACCTGGCTGCGCCGGCTGCACGACGAGGTGCACGTCACCACGGTGCTGGTGACACACGATCAGGCCGAGGCGCTCGACGTCGCCGACCGGATCGCTGTGCTCAACAAGGGCCGCATCGAGCAGGTCGGTTCTCCCACCGAGGTGTACGACGAACCGGCCAACGCGTTCGTGATGTCGTTCCTCGGCGCGGTTTCCGAACTCAACGGAATCCTGGTGCGCCCGCACGATATTCGGGTGGGCCGCAGCCCCGAGATGGCGATCGCGGCGGGCGACGGCACGGCCGAGGCGACCGGTGTGCTGCGGGCCACGATCGACCGGATCGTGATGCTGGGCTTCGAGGTTCGCGTCGAACTGACCAGTGCCACCAACGGTGCACCGTTCACCGCACAGATCACTCGCGGCGACGCCGAGGCGTTAGGGCTCAAGGAAGGTGACACCGTGTATGTGCGCGCGACCCGGGTGCCGCAGATCGCCGGAGATGTTCAGGTGGTGGCCGCCGACGAGGTGCTGACCAGCTAGACCGGGCGTTCAGGCCAGGGCCAGGAACAGCTTCTCCAGTTCGGCCACGTCCATCCGCTCGGCACCGTCGGGGCCCTCGGTCACACATTCGCGCAAACCCGTTGCCACGATCTTGAATCCGGCGCGGTCCAACGCGCGAGACACCGCGGCGAGCTGCGTCACGACGTCCTTGCAGTCGCGGCCCTGCTCGATCATCGATATCACGCCGGCGAGCTGGCCCTGGGCCCGGCGCAGCCGGTTGAGCACAGCGGCGATGGCTTCCTGGTCACCGACCATGGTGTGCCCCTTTCGAAGTCGTAGTCGTCGTGAGAACCAATGGTACCCCGCGGGGTATCGCGCCGAGTCATGTCGCCGGAGCCGGTGGACCGAACAGCCGGTTCAGCGGGCACCACGTGTAGCGACTGCACACGAAGCGGTACAACGCCATCGCAGCTGTTGTGGCACCCACGGCAAGTCCGGCGACCGGATGCACCTCGGCCGCCAGCACGACCGACGCCATCGCGAGCACTAGCCAGCCGAAGGCCCGGCGCAGCGCGTCGGGATCGACGCGTGCGGTGAGCCGCGCGCCGATCAGGCTGCCCGTGACGGCGGCCGCGGTAACCGTCGTGGCGAGAGTCCAGTCGATCGGCACGGTGGTCAGGTGCCCGGCCAGGCCCGCGAACGAGTTCATCGCGATCACGATCAGCGAGGTGCCCACGGCCACCGGCATCGGCAGTCCGCCCAGCAGCGCCAGGGCCGGCACGACGACGAATCCGCCTCCGGCACCGACTGTCCCGGTCACCACGCCCACCGCCAATCCCACTGATAGCGTCTTGACGACCGAAACGTTCGGCGTGGCTGCGGCGGCCGCGCGGCCTTTGAGCATGCCCACCGCAGTGGCGATCATCATCAGGGCAAAGCCGGTCAGCAGCACCGATCCCGGCAGGAAATACCCGACCACTCCGCCTGCGTAGGCCCCGGCCATGCCTGTCGCGCCGAACAACAGACCGGTGCGCCACCGGACATGGCCCGCTCTGGCGTGTGAGAAGGCGCCCACCACACTGGTGACGCCGACGACGATCAACGATGTCGCGATCGCCTGCTTGGCGTCCAGTCCGGCGACGTACGCCAGCAGTGGCACGGTCAGGATCGACCCGCCGCCACCGAGTAGCCCCAGTGACACGCCGACGACAACGGCGAGCGCGAGCGTCAGCGCGAGCATGCCCTCACGCGCCTTTGCGGCGGTCGGCGAGCCGCGCCACGAGGGCTTCCGGATCGCACACCGGCCCACGGTTGTACGGCAGCCGCGCCAGCAGCATGCCCATGGCGCACGTGTCGGTGAGCGCAGCCGTGGTCAGTCCCGCGCCGATCGCTGCCGCAACCCATTTCAGCTGCGGACGTGCGACGCTGCCGAACACGCTCGCTGCAACGACGGTCCCCGCCACCAGCCTGACCTGGCGCTCGAGATCCCAGCGCGGAACCCCGCGGCGTACGTCGAACCCCTTGTCCTGCCACGCGGTCATGCCACCTGCCAGGATTCGGATGTTCGTCAGACCCACGTCGTGCAGGGTTGCCCCGGCGGTCGCGGCGCGCTGACCGGAACGGCAGACCAGCACGACGCCGTCGTCGAGGTGGCGCGCGATCTCGTCGCGGTGCTCGCGCAGCAGATCGAGTGGCACGTTGTACGCGCCTGGGATGTGGGCGGTTTCGAACTCGCCCGGGGTTCTGACATCGACCAGGCGCGGTCCACGCTCAGCGGCCATCTGCTCGTGGAGCTCGGCACAGTCGACGGTTGGTGAGGTGGTCATGCCAGGCCTTTCAGCATGAGATTCCAGTACAGGGCCGGCAATCCGTATTTCTTGAGATACCAGTAGGCGCGGTGTGGTTTGGCGGCGTCGAGAACCGGCAGCGACGGACGCAGCTGCATCGAGTAGTCGAACTCGGCCAGCAGCATGTCGTGTGACGACGTGACGATCGGGCACGACGCGTAGCCGTCATACGATGCAGACGGTGCGCGGCCGTCCAGGTACGCCGTGACGTTGTCCACCACCACCGGCGCTTGTTTACGAATGGCCGCACCGGTTTTCGAGTTCGGTGACGATCCGGCGTCGCCGAGTCCGAAGACGTTCGGATACCGGACGTGCTGCATGGTGTGCTTGTCGATGTCGACGTAGCCGTTTGTGTCACCGGTCGACAGGGGACTGGTCTTGATCCAGTCAGGGGCCGACTGGTGCGGCACGACGTGGAGCATGTCGTACGGCAGGGTCGTGTCGGCACCGTCTGCGGAGGTGCTGGCGACGACGACCTTTCGGCTCGCGGCGTCGATCGAGCGCACCTCGGAACCGGTGTGCAGGTGGATGCCGTAGTCGGCGATCACCGCTTCCAGGCTTGCCGCGATGGCGGGGATCCCGAAGATCCGCGGTGTCGGGACCACGAGGTGCACGTCGATATCGTCGAGCACACCCCGCCTGCGCCAGTGATCGCATGCGAGGTACGCGATCTTCTGTGGTGCGCCTGCACATTTGATGGGCCCCGATGGCATGGTGAAAACCGCTGTTCCCGAGCGGGTCTCGCGGATGAACTCCCAGGTGCGTGGAGCGAGATCGAATCGGTAGTTCGACGAGACACCGTCGCGGCCCAGGGTATCCGCGAGTCCATCGGTACGGTCCCAGTCGAGCTGGATGCCCGGACAGACCACGAGCGCGTCATACGAGTAGACCGCACCGTCGGCACAGGTGACGGAATCGTTGTCCGGGTCGAGTGCCGACACGGCGTTCTTGATCCAGGTCGCGCCCTTCGGCATCACCGACGCCTCAGGTCGTTCGGTCTGGGTGGCGGTCGCCTGCCCACCGCCAACGAGCGTCCACAACGGTTGGTAGTAGTGCATGTCGGCCGGTTCGATGACGGCGACGTCGGAGTGCCCCGTGCGCAGCAGTCGTGCCGCGACCGTAATGCCGGCTGTGCCGCCGCCTATGATGAGGATCTGGTGCTTGTGCATGTGGTGGAGTCCCTGTCTCTCAGGCGGTTTGCGTGGCCGTGGCCCAGGCGGCGTAGCCGCCGAGGATGTCGCTGACGTCGGTGAAACCCCGTTGGCGCAACACACTCGCGGCCACCGAGGACCGGTAACCGCCCGCGCAGTAGACGACAGTGGGGCGTGTGGGGTCGAGTTCGGCGACCCGCTCGGGAAGCTGGCCCACGGGGACGTTGACCGCTCCCGGGATCATGCCCGCTTCTGTCTCACCGGGATTGCGGACGTCGACGAGCTGCAGGTCGGCAATCTCGGCTGCGCGCAGCGCGAAGGCGTCGGCGGTGAGCCGCGACGCCACCTGCACCTGATCACGATGCTCGAACATCGTCTGCTCGGCATCGCGGAGGTACCCGATGACACGGTCGAATCCGATGCGGGCCAACCGGTTCTTGCCTTCGAGTTCCTGGCCCGGTTCGGTGATCAGCACGATGTCGCTGTCGGGTTTGACGACTGAACCGGCGAACTCGGCGTAGCGTCCGGCCAGGCCGATGTTGACCGCGCCGCGCAGGTGACCCATCGCGAACTCTTCCGGGCTGCGGCCGTCGATCAACACCGCGCCGGCCGCAACCGCTGTGCGGGCTTGCTGGTAATCCATGGCGGGTGGCATGGCATCTTCGTCGAGCAGCGCGCGATCTTTGCGGTTGAGGATCGCGTCGTACACGAAATAGCTTGGCGCAGGCGGCTGTCCGGCGGAGACGAGGTCGATGAACGACTGCTTGTCGGGAGCGCGCAACGCATAGTTGGTGCGCTTCTGCTCACCCATGGTGGACCACAGCTCGGTGGACAGGTTCTTGCCGCACGCCGAACCTGCGCCGTGCGCGGGGTAGACGCGCGTGGCGTCGGGCAGGGTCATGAGCCTGTCGTGCAACGAGTGGTACAGCTTGTCGGCCAGTTCGTCTCGCGTGAAACCGATGGAGGCCAACAGGTCTGGCCTGCCCACGTCGCCGATGAACAGCGTGTCGCCGGTCAGCACACCGTATGGCACCGTGTCGTCGGCACGCTCGTAGACCACGATGCTCATCGACTCCGGGGTGTGGCCCGGGGTTTGGCGGAACTCCAGCGTGACCTCGCCCAGTGAATACCGTTGCGCGTCATCGACTGCCACGAAGTCGAATTCCGGCTGGGCCACCGACGAGTACACGATCGATGCGCCCGTCGCCTCGGCCAACTCGAGGTGTCCTGAGACGAAGTCGGCGTGGAAGTGGGTTTCGATGACGAGCTCGATCCGCATGCCGAGGTCTTCGGCGTCGGACAGGTACTCCGAGACGTCGCGCTGCGGGTCGACGACAACGGCCCGGCCGGTGGTCTCGTCGCCGATCAGGTACGACGCGTGGGACAGACAGTCCAGGTAGTACTGGATGAACTTCATGGCGCTGGCTCCTTTGCAAGCTGTGGGATATACCTAGGGGGGTATATACCGATGACACGACTATACCCCTAGGGGTATGCATGTCAAGCTGCGGTATACGCCGAGCAGACGCGCCGGTACCCGGGAATGCGCATTCCCGGGTACCTACATGTCTGCTCGCGCAGGAAAAGGGATCAGGCAGCGAAGCCGGCGGTGCGCGCGGCCAGAGCTTCCTCGTAGCGGTCCAGCACGGTCGCCGCCACGAGGCGGTGCGGGCCGAGCGGCTCGGCCATCGGAATGCCTGAGGTGCGGGCGAATTCGGCCACGCGATCGGTGATCTTGCCGTGCGCCAGGAACCAGGGCGCGATGACCAGACGGCGGGCGCCGGAAGCCCGCAACCGCGCCGCGGCCTCGGCCACCGACGGTGTCTGCCCGGTCGCGAACCCGGCCTCAACACCGACCCAGCGGGTGCCCTCGGCCAGTGTGTGCGCGAGCGCGGCGGTACGGGCATTGGCCACCGGATGCGACGACCCGACACTGGCCAGGATGACCCCGAGGTCGGCGTCGAACCGGGACACTCCGATCGCGGTCAACCGCTCCCGCACCACCTGCAGCAGCCTCGGATCCTCGCCGAGCACGTCGGCCTGGCGGACGTCGGCACCGGCTTCGGTGATGATCGCCGGGATGTCGGTACGCGCGTGATAGGCGCTGGCCAGCAGCAGGGGCGTCACGACCGATCCGGGCGCCACGTCAGCGAGCGCGTCGACCAGGTTCGGCGTGTTCTGCTCGCAGAACGCCACCCGCACGTCGGTGTCGGGCAGCAGGCGCCGCAGATGGCCCGCGATGGCGTGCGCGTTGGCCGCCGAGCGCGGATCTGCACTGCCGTGTGCGGTCAGCACGAGCGAGTTCACGAGGCGTGCAACCCGCATTCCGTCTTGGCCTGCCCGGCCCACCGGCCGCTGCGCGGGTCAGCGCCAAGGGCTGGCTTACTGGTGCACGGAGCGCAACCGATGGACGGATAGCCTTCATACACAAGGGGATTGACCAGGATGTCGTTGGCGTCGATGTAGGCCTGCATCTCCTCGTCGCTCCACGCAGCGATCGGATTGATCTTGACCAGGCCGAAGGCGTTGTCGAAGCTGATCAGCGGGGCGTTGGCACGCGTCGGCGCCTCCACCCGGCGGATACCGGTGACCCAGGCGCTGTAGCCCGCGAGCGCCTTGCTCAGCGGCTCGACCTTGCGCAGCCGGCAGCACTCGCCTGCATTGCGGGCGAACAGATCCTTGCCCAGCAGCTCGTCTTGTTGTGCCACAGTGCGTTCCGGCGTCACGTTGACCACGCGCACGTCGTATACCGCCTCGACGGCGTCACGCGTACCGATGGTCTCGGCGAAGTGGTATCCGGTGTCGAGGAAGAGCACGTCCACCCCGGGGCGAACCTTCGCGGCCATCTCGACCAGCACGGCGTCCTGCATGTTGGAGGCCACGACGTAATTGCCGCCGAAATGCTTGTCGGTCCAGCGCAGCAGCTCCTCGGCAGTGGCGTCGGCCAATTCGGCCGCACCGCGTTCCGCGAGTTCCCGTAATTCGTTCTCTGTCAAGATCGTCACCTCAAGTCAGCTTCGTCGGCCCGCACGGCCCACTGGGCGAAACGCTCGCCGGCCTCGCGTTGTTTCACGAAGTTGCGGACCACCCGCTCGATGTAGTCGCCGAGCTCGGTGGCCAGCACCTTGTGCTGGCGCAGCTTGCGTCCGAAACCGCTGTCGAGGCCGAGGCTGCCGCCGAGGTGGACCTGGAAGCCCTCCTCGGGACCGTTGCCGTCGTCGACCATCTGGCCCTTGAAACCGATGTCGGCGACCTGGATGCGCGCGCACGAGTTGGGGCATCCGTTGATGTTGACGGTGATCGGTACGTCGAGTTGGGAGTTGAGATCACCGAGCCGGGCCTCCAGCTCGGGCACCAGGTGCTGGGCCCGCCCGCGGGTGTCGGCGAAGCTCAACTTGCAGTACTCGATGCCGGTGCAGGCCATCAGGTTCTGGCGCCAGTGCGAAGGCTGCGACTGCAGCCCTAGCTCGTCCAGGCCGGCCCGCAACGCTTCGAGCTTGTCGTCGGGCACGTCGAGGATGATCAGCTTCTGGTACGCGGTCAGGCGCGCGCGGTCCGAACCGGCGGCTTCCATCAGGTCGGCGACCTTGGTCAGGATGGTGCCCGAAACCCGTCCGGCGATCGCCGAGACGCCGACGGCGTTGAGGCCGTTGCGAATCTTCTGCACGCCGACGTGATCGACGGTGTGCGGCACCTGCTCGGGCGCGGGCCCGTCGATGAGGGGACGCTTCAGATACTCCTGTTCGAGAACTTCCCTGAATTTTTCGGTGCCCCAGTCCTTGACCAGGAACTTCAGCCGTGCCTTCGACCGCAGCCTGCGGTAGCCGTAATCCCGGAAGATCCCGACGACGCCCGCCCACACGTCGGCAACCTCTTCCAGCGGCACCCACACACCGACGCGCTGGGCCAGCATGGGGTTGGTCGACAGCCCGCCGCCGACCCACAGATCGAGGCCGGGCCCGTGCTCGGGATGGTTGACGCCGATGAACGACACGTCGTTGATCTCGTGGGCGACATCCTGCAGGCCCGAGACGGCCGTCTTGAACTTGCGGGGCAGGTTGGAGAACTCCGGGCTGCCGATGTAGCGCTGCTCGATCTCGCGCAGCGCGGGTGTCGGATCGAGCACCTCGACCAGCGAATCGCCGGCCAGGGGCGAGCCGAGCATGCCACGGGGGCAGTCGCCACAGGCTTCCATGGTCTGCAGGCCGACCTCGTCCAGGCGGCGCCAGATCTCCGGGATGTCTTCGATCTGCAGCCAGTGGTACTGCAGGTTCTCGCGGTCGGTGATATCGGCGCTGTCCCGCGCGAAATCGACCGAGATCTGGCCGAGGGTGCGCACAGCCTGCGCCGACAGGGCCTTTCCGTCGGTGCGCACGCGCATCATGAAGTACTTGGCTTCCAGCAGGTCGGCGTTGTCGTCGCCGGTCCAGGTGCCGTCATAGCCCTCGGTGCGCTGGGTGTAGAGGCCCATCCAGCGGAACCGGCCGCGCAGGTCGTCCTTGGCGATCGAGTCGAAGCCCTGTTTGGAGTAGACGTCGATGATGCGGGCCCGGACGTTGAGTGCGTCGTCTTCCTGCTTGAACTGCTCGTTGTGGTTCAAGGGGTCGCGACTGCCCAGCGCCCACTGCCCTTCGTCGCGGGGCTTCTTCGCGGGGCGGGGTTTGGCCTCAGCCTGGACTTCGGTCATGGGTGGCTCCTCGGGTGGAGCCGGCAGCTGAATCGCGCTGATCACCGGTTGGGCTGTCCGGCGGCGCAGATCCGGCGGCCAGCTGAATGTATTGGGCGGGCAGATTCCGAAATCAACGCAGGATCAAAGCAGACAGCAACAGCTACATACGCGCTTGAAATCGACATGCCGCCGAGCCACCAGCGCAACGCGGGTGGTGCTGTTACGGACGGTAGTCACGCCCGCCATTGTGCCACGATTGTCGCCACCAGCCCTAACCGGGCCAGATTTGCGCTCAGGGTGAGCAAAAGTCGCCGCTGGACAGTCTGGGAAAATCGAGACATGCCCACCCGGACCGCGCCCGTTGGCCAGCCCGATCTGGCGGCCCAACCGGGCCGGCCGTTCGGCATCTACATCCATGTCCCGTTCTGCGCCACGCGGTGCGGATACTGCGACTTCAACACCTATACGGCCGCCGAGTTGGGGGGCGCCAGCCCGGAGGGCTGGCTGGCCGCGTTGCGGGTCGAGCTGCAGCTGGCCGCAGAACGGGTGGGGACCGTCGAGGTGCAGACCGTGTTCGTCGGGGGCGGCACCCCGTCGATGCTCGGCAGTGCCGGGCTGACCGCCGTGCTCGACGCGGTCCGGGACAATTTCGCGCTCGCTGTCGACGCCGAGGTGACCACCGAGGCCAATCCGGAGTCCACCTCGCCCCAGCTTTTCGCAGCGTTGCGCGATGCCGGTTTCACGCGGGTGTCGCTCGGGATGCAGTCCGTGGTGCCGCACGTGCTGGCGGTGCTGGACCGTACGCATTCGCCGGGGCGTGCCCTGGCCGCCGCCACAGAGGCGGCGGCGGCCGGGTTCGACCATGTCAACCTCGACCTCATCTACGGCACGCCGGGTGAGTCCGACGACGACCTGCTGCGCTCGATCGAGGCCGCCGTGCATGCCGGCGTCGACCACGTTTCCGCCTATTCGCTGATCGTCGAGGACGGGACCGCACTGGCCCGGCGGATCCGCCGCGGTGAGGTCGCCGCTCCCGACGACGACGTGCTGGCCCACCGGTACGAATTGCTGGATGCGCACCTGCGGCAGGCCGGGTTCGACTGGTACGAGGTGTCGAACTGGAGCCGCCCCGGTGGCGAGTGCCGGCACAACCTCGGCTACTGGGACGGCGGCGAATGGTGGGGCGCAGGCCCCGGCGCGCACGGATTTCTCGGGCGCACCCGATGGTGGAATGTCAAGCACCCCAACACCTATGCGCAAACCCTCGCCGAGGGCAGGCTGCCGGTGGCCGATTTCGAGGAACTCGACGCCGACACGCGCCACACCGAGGACGTCATGCTGCGGCTGCGGTTGCGGCACGGCATGGCTCGTCGCGACCTGACCGGCGACGAGTTGGCGCGCGTCGCGAGTCTGGTTGCCGACGGTTTGCTCAGCAATGCGGGGGAGCGGGTGACGCTGACGGACCGCGGCCGGTTGTTGGCCGACGGTGTGGTGCGTTCGCTGCTGGCTTGACGCGGATCACACTCGACGTGTCAGCGTAGTCCGCCCCGTTTAGCTAGGTTAGGCTACATTTACTTCTCGTGTCGAACGTCAGTATCGAGGCCAGTTCCGAGAACGCCGAGTCCATCACGCTTGAGCTGCCGACCGGGGTGAATCCGATCGACCTGGTGTCCGAGTTGGCCCGGGTGCTCCCCGAACGTGCCGGAGAGGACTACGTCGTCTACGAACGCGACGGCGAGTGGACGCTCGCCGTGGGGATCCATGCCGTCATCGAGCTCGACTCCGATGAGTTGCGGGTCGTTCGGGACGGTGTCGTGCAGCGTCAGCCCTGGACCGGCAGGCCGGGCGTGGCATTGGGTGAGGCCGTCGACCGTCTGCTGCTCGAGGCCGACCAGTTGTTCGGCTGGGTGGCCTTCGAGTTCGGCACCTACCGGTTCGGCCTGCAGCAGCGGCTGGCACCTGGCACCCCGCTGGCCCGAATCTTCTGGCCCCGTGCACGTTTCGTGGTTTCCGCAGATTCCGTCCGGCTGATCGGCGCCGACGATCGGCATGCCGAGGCGCTGCGGGCGGTGCTGGCCGACGGCGTCGAGGCCAACCCGCCGGCCACCGCGGTCAACGTCCGCGAGGACGGTTCGGACTATCGCGGCCGCGTGGCAACCGCGATCGCCGAGATTGTCCGCGGGGAGTACCAGAAGGTCATCCTGTCTCGGCGGTTCGACGTGCCGTTCGCCGTGGACTTCCCGGCCACCTACCGCGTGGGCCGGCACAACAACACCCCGGCGCGCTCGTTCCTGCTGCACCTTGGCGGTATCCGGGCGCTGGGCTACAGCCCGGAGCTGGTGGCCGCCGTGCACGCCGACGGCACCGTGCTCACCGAGCCGTTGGCGGGTACCCGCGCGTTCGGCCGGGGCGCCGACAACGATCGCGCGGCGCGCGACGATCTCGAGTCCAATCCGAAAGAGATTGTAGAACACGCTATTTCGGTGCGCACGTCCGTGCAGGAGATCACCGAGGTGGCCGAGCCCGGCAGCGCCGCGGTGATCGATTTCATGACGGTGCGCGAGCGGGGCAGCGTCCAGCACCTCGGTTCGACGGTCAGCGGGCAGCTGCACCGGTCGATGGACCGCATGGACGCCCTGGAGGCGTTGTTCCCGGCCGTCACCGCGTCGGGCATCCCGAAAGCCGAGAGCGTCGACGCCATCCTGCGACTCGACGAGGCGCCCCGCGGTCTGTATTCGGGCGCGGTGGTGACGTTCTCCGCCGACGGCGGCATGGACGCCGCGCTGACGCTGCGCGCGGCCTACGAGTCCGACGGCAAGACCTGGCTGCGCGCCGGTGCGGGCATCATCGCCGACTCCACGCCGGACCGTGAGTTCGAGGAGACCTGCGAGAAGCTCACGACGCTCGCGCCGCACCTGGTGCCGCGCAGCTGAGTTCGTCACAACGGAGTGGCCCTCGGCGTCGAGGGCCACTCCTTGGCGGGGATCGGTCAGTCCGCGGCGGCTCGGTCTTGGATGTGCCTGCGGTACCCGTACATGGCGACCGCGAGGGCCAGCACGCCGAACCCGATCAGTTCTTCTTTCCAGCCGCCGTAGCCGGTGAGCGCCGGATGGGTGACCGCGACGGCGAAGAACGTCAGGTTGAGCAGGGCGAGTACCGCGGTGACGACGTTCCACCAGCCGGGCAGCCGATAGGACCGGTCCGGTGCGATCCCTGACCGCCGCAACAAGAGGTAGCCCGACAACGCGATGACCACGGCGAGGATGTAGCCGAGGTTCGACGCGAAGATCACGCCCACCAGATTGCCGATGAACAGCACGAGCACGATGTTGAGCACCAGCCCCACGGTCATCGCGCGGGCCGGCATGTGCGCCGCGTTGAGCACACCCAGTTGCCGGATCGTCAGGCCGTTGTCGGCCATACCGAACAGGGCACGACCGCTGTCGGCGGTGGCGACCGACATCAGGTTGAACATCGCCAAACACAACACGACGATCGCCAGGCTGCCGGCCCAGCCGAAGAGATCTTCGAACAGTGTGACGTTGAATCCCAGCGGATTTGCCGCGATCTCGGCCTCCCCGACGGTTCCTGCCGCGACAACCGGCATCGCGACGAAGATGAACAACGAACACAACGCTGCGGCGGTCAAGGCCTTCGGGACATCGGAACGGGGGTCGCGGTATTCGGGTGTGAACGTCGCGGCGATCTCGGTGCCGTACACGGTCCAGCCCATCAGGAACAGCCAGACGCACGCGACGATGACGGGTGAGGCCGCACCGGAGCCCAGTGACCACGTGAGGTTGCCCAGGTCCAATTTGCCGGTCAGGATGCTGGCGGCCGCTACCGCCGCCATGACGAATATCACCAGGGCGTTGACGGCGTAACTCACCCGGACGGCGGGCTGGATGCCGAACAGGTTGAGCGCCCACACCAAGACCAACGCGACGACCGCAATCACGTGACCGAGACCAAGCTCGAGTGGACCTACCGCCACGGTGCCGCCGAGACTCGAGAACCACTGGGCCTGAACCAGTTCTCCGATCACGAGCGCGTTGGCGGCAAGTCCGAACGACCAGCCGACCCAGTACCCGGCGGCGGCCAGCGCACCGATCGGACGCGAGACGTTCTTCCACGCTTCGAAGGCGTAGAGGGCCACCCCGCCTGCCTTGTCGGGGAACATCGAGGCCATCTCGGCGTACGAGAAGTTCTGCAGGATGGTGATCGTGGACGAGATCGCGAGCAACGCCACGGCGGCCCAACCGCCCAGCGCGCCCGTCCAGTACCCGATGACGGCCAGCGCGCTGGCCGGGAGGGCGAGCGCCATCGACAGCGCACCCCGCCACGTCATCGTGCGGTCGAAACGGTCCTCGACGGTGTCTCCGCCGGGTTTGGTCTTACTGGTCACGGGCGCGCCTTTCCGCTGTGGAGCCGAACATGGTCGAGCTGCAGGCCGATCTCGAATGCCGTGCGGTCGTCGTACGGACGGGTGACGATCTGCACTCCGGTGGGCACGTCGTTGTCGGCGAAACCGGACGGCACCGCCAGTGCCGGGCATGTGCTCAGGATGTTGAACGCGATGGCAGGGATCGCCTCGAGGTAGAAGTCGAGCGTCGTGCCGCCGACTTCGATGCCGTGGCCGACGTAATCGTCACCGGCGCGAAACCCTCGCGTGGCCACCGTCGGAAGGATGATCGCGTCGTAGCGCTCGAACAGCGGCGCGACCCGGCCCTGCAGCGTCGCCTCGGCGGCCAGGCCGTCGAGGAAGCTGGCGTCGCCGCGTATTTCCGCCGCCCAGCGGGCGAAATCCTTTGCATACGAGGTGATCTGTTCGGGGTGCTCGGCCGCCTCCGCGGTGATCGACTTGCCGAATACGCTGTCGTAGTGGATCGCCGCCGCGCGGATGACATCGGCGCGCGTGAACGGGAGCTCTATGTAGTCGATCTCGGTTCCGAGCGCTTCGAGTGCCGCTCCGATCGCCCTCGTGTTCGTGGCGATCTCGGGGTCGACCGGCCACTGTTCGCCGGGGGCGACCGCCACGCGCCACGAGCGCGGGTCCGTTCTCGCGCCGTCCGGCAGCACGGATGACGGGATGACCGACGTCAGGTCCGACGGATCGGGCCCCGCGATCACCTGCTGCAGAGCCAGGCAATCGGCCACCGTGCGCGCCATGGGTCCGCAATGGCAGTAGCGATCCAGGTTGAACGGCGGGTCCACCGGAACGCGGCCGTGCGGTGGCTTGAAACCGACTGTCCCGCAGAAAGAGGACGGCGTGCGGATCGATCCCGCGAGATCCGACCCGGTGGCCAGGATGGTCATGCCGGTGGCCAGTGCCACCGCCGAACCACCGGACGACCCGCCGGGGGAGTAGGCCGGATTCCATGGATTGGGCGTCACGCCCCACAGCAAGGATTGGGTGAACGCCGCCGACGAGAACTCGGGCGCGGTGGACCTGCCGTGCACGATGGCCCCGGCGTCGACGATGCGCTGCACGAACGACGACGTGTGCGTGGCGGTCACCTCACGATAGATCGTCGATCCTTGGGTCCATGGTTGCCCGCGTACCGGTTCGTCTTCCTTGACCAGTACCGGTATCCCTTCGAGCGGTCGCGCTCCGTCGGGGTCGGTGAGGTACCGATGCTCGGCTTCACGCGCCAGCTCCAGTGCCTCGCGGTCGAACAGGTGCGCAACAGCCTTGTGTTCGTGGTTGAGCTTGTCGATGCGGGCCAAGACATCGGCCAGCAGTTCGACCGGTGACAGGGAGCGGTCCCGGAACGCGGCCAGAATTTCGGCCACGCTCAACGATGTTGGTTCAGTCATGTTTCACCAATCCACGGTGATGCCGAGACCGAGGTCTTCGGCCCGTCGGTAGATCGCCCATGCGGCTGCGGCGTCCTGCACGCCGAGCCCCACGGACAGATAGCTGGTCAGGCCGGATGTCGGCACCCGTACCTGTCCGGTCAGGATCGCGCCGAGTTCGACCACACCGAGATCGCGGCCCTGCCGGGCGGTTTCGACGACGGGCCCGCAGTGGGCCAGCGCGGTCGGCGCGTGATCGACGACTACGGTGCGGCTGCGCAGCAGGGTGTCCGGTCCGATTTCACACCGGTGTTCTTCGAAACAGCCCACGCTCACGACGAGCGCCGATGCGGGCAGGTCGTTCGCGTCGAACAACGGGGATGTGGCCGACGTCGCGGCGATCACGATGTCGGCGCCACTGATGGCCGCGCGCGCCGAGGCTGCCACAGCGACCGGCAGGCCTTCGTCGGCGAGGGCGTCCGCGACTCCGTTGCGCTGCGAGACATCCGGGCACCACACGTGGAACTTGCCGTGTGGAAGCGCGGCGTGCAACGCGCGGATGTGGGCGACGCCCTGCTGTCCGGCGCCCAGCACGGCGATATGCTCGCCGGTCCTGCCCAGGGCCGACACCGCCACCGCGGAGGCGGCGGCGGTCCGGCGTGCGGTGATCGCCGTGCCATCCAGGACGGCGACGGGAACGCCCGTGTCCGGGTGCAGCAGCACCACCGCGGCATGGATCGTCGGCAGGCCCGTCCCGAGGTTCGCCGGGTTCACGCTGCCAAATTTGGAGATCGGCCCGGATTCGCGATCCAGCCTCGCCGCATAGCAGAACACCGTGCTCTGGTCGTCCGCATGGCCGCCGCCGATCTTGTCCGGTTGCCACGCGCGGCCTTCGGCCAGCTTCGTGAACGCCTCGACCTGGCTGGCGTAGGCGAGTTCCAGGTCGAAGACCTCGGCGACGACTCTCGGCCCGAGCAGTTGGAGTCCGGTCATGCGCCACCGTCCCGGACTTGGATCGAGCGACCCGAATCCGTGGGTGGGTCCACTCGGAAGCCCTCGGCGCGCGTGCGAATGTCGTCCGGGAAGGGTGCGACGCGTCCGACCGTCCGGTCCACGTGCAACCCCAGTACTTCCTCTGTGGAGCAGAGCTTTCCGTCCACATAGAGCTCATGCCAGGTGACGATCAGCTTGGCGCCGGCCGTGATTATGCAGTTTCGGATCTCGACCTGGCTGCGGGGCGGAACTTCGGCGAGATAGCGGATGTGTGCCTCCGCGCTGAACACCGCACAATTGCTGGTCCGGCGATAGTCGGCACCCGCGCCGATCTGTTCCAGCACATCGTCGACGGCCCGGCCGAACAACACACCGAAGTAGCCCTCGTTGAGATGCCCGTTGTAATCGATCCACTCATCGATCACGCGGTGATGCGACGGCCTCAGTGCGCCGGCTGCGCCGGTTTCCGCAGTGGTCATCAACCGGCGTCCTTGGCTTGCCGGTTTTCCCGCAAGGCGCGAATGACCGTCAGCATCGCCGAGTCTCGTTGCGCCACGAGCTCGGAAGGGGACAGTCCGTTGCCGAGGTCGCGGCTGCCGTCGATCAGTCGTGCCTTGAGCTCGTCGGTCAGCGGCGGGCTGGCAAGCCTCGACCATGGCGCATCGATTCCGAAGTGCTCGAGGGCGTGGGCCATCCCGCCCTCTCCGCCGGCCAGGTGGAAGGTCACACACGGTCCGATGAAGGGCCAGCGCAGGCCGGGGCCGTCGGTGATGGCCCGGTCGATCTGTTCCACGGTCGCCTCTCCCGCGGCGATCATGTGCAGGGCCTCGCGCCACAGGGCTTCCTGCAGGCGATTGGCGATGAAGCCGGGTACCTCTTTGGTGAGCGTGATGACAGACTTGCCGGTCTCGGTGTAGAACGCGCGGGCCCATTCGACCGTTGTGGGCGCGGTCCGCGTGCCGCCGACGACCTCGACGAGCGGTACCAGATAGGGCGGGTTGAACGGATGACCGACCACGAACCGCTCGGGATGCACTGTGCGGGACTGCATGTCGGTCATGCTGAATCCCGAGGTCGAGGAGCCCACGACGACGTCGGGCCGGCACGCCGCATCGATGCGGGCGAACAGGTCCGCTTTGAGGTCGAGGTGCTCGGGCGCGCTTTCCTGGACGAAGTCGGCTTCGGCGACGGCATCCTCGAGGGTCGCCAGCGTGGTGAGTCGGTCGGGGCTGGCCCCGGGCGCGAGACCGAGTTCGGTCAGCGCGGGCCACGCCGTGTCCACCAGGCGGCGCAGCCGGCTGTCGGCATCAGCCGCGGGATCCCAAGCCCGCACGTCGTATCCGCGGGCCAGGAAGTGTGCGACCCAGCCGCCGCCGATGACCCCGGCACCGATGCAGGTGACGGTGCGGACGTCGGTCGGTGAAGTCTTGAAGTGCATGACAGTTCAATCCCTATCGTTGGGTGTGGTCGTGGAGGTCGGTGTAGAGCGCCGGCCGCCGCTCGGCGAGGTAGGAGAAGCCGCGCCGGGCGGCGGCGACGCGCGACGGGTCGATTGTCGTGATCAACAACGCCTCGACGGCTCCGGCGGTGGCCAGCACCTCGCCGTCCGGGGCCACGACGATGCTGCGCCCGACGTAGTGGGTGGACCCCTCGGTGCCGCAATGATTTACGTACGCCACATGAGTCTGGTTCTCCCACGCCCTGGTCCACAGCAGGTGCTCGTTGATGCCGTCGTACGGTTTCATGTTGGCAGTCGGTACCGCGATGAGGTCGGCGCCGGCCAGGGCCGCGGCCCGCGGGTTCTCCGGGAACTCGACATCGAAGCAGATCATGATCGCCACGCGGACGCCCCGGTAGTCGACCAGGGTGAACGGCCGGTCGCCTGCCTCGAAACGGTCCTTGTCGATGCTCCCGTAGAGGTGGGATTTCGTGTGACGGGCCAGCCTTTCGCCGTCATCGCCGAGGAACACCGCGCAGTTGCCGATCCCGCCGGAGGGCAGTCGTTCCGGCATGCCGACCAGCAGAGCGATTCGGTGCCTGCGGGCAATCTCCCGCAGCCGCTCGGTGACGGTCGAATCGTCTACGACGTGTTCGATTGCGCCACAGTCGTATCCGCTGACAAACATCTCGTCGGTGATGAGGAGATGAGCACCCGAGGTGCTGGCCTGGGCGGCGTGGTCGTCGAGTGCCGAGATGTTGGCGTCGACGTCACCGGGCACCCCCTCGCTCTGCAGGCACGCCACGACGAGCGGATTCGCCGCTGTGGTCATCGATTCGACCGGGTCGAGTACCACGGGCCCAGCTGCGCGCGCAGCTCGGTTGGCGTCGCTATCGGGCGTTCCAGCTGTTCGGCGATGGCCACTGCCGCGGCGACCAACTCGGCGGAATCCACCGCCTGCCTGCGGCGCCGGATCCGTAGGTTGTCCTCGATCCCGACGCGAATGTCGAAGCCTCCCGCCGCGGCGACCGCGGCCATGCGCAGCTGGCCCGGGTAGCCGACGGCCGCCACACTGATGGCCGAGAGGTCGGCGCCGAGGATTCGGTGCGCGGCCTGCTCGAGTGCGAACAGATCCTGAATGCTGCCTCCCGCTCCGCCCAACGTGCCGAGCACGAACTGGATCCGCAGCGGGCCCTGCAAGGTGCCCTCGTCGAGCAGGAACCGCGCCATGTTGAGATGGCCCATGTCGTAGACCTCAAGCTCGGGGCAGACGCCCAGATCGCGGAACGTACTCGCGAAATCACGCATCATCGCCAACGTGTTGATGAACACCACGCGTCCCGAGTTGGCGAGCACATCGCGCTCCCACTGGTGCTTGACATCCGGCCAGCGCTCCTTGGTCGGAAACCCTTCGAAGTTCATGGTGCCCAGGTTCAACGTGGCGATGTCCGGACGGGTGGCGACCACGCCCTGCAAGCGTTCGGCGGCCGTCATGTCGACGGAGCCACCCGTGGTGACATTGATGACCACATCGGACGACGCACGGATGGCACTGACGATGTCGACGAACATGTCGGCGGAAGCGGTCGGCTTTCCGTCGAGTTCGCGTGCGTGCAGATGGACCGACGTTGCGCCGGCTTCGGCCGCGGCGATCGCGGCCGCTGCGATGGCCCCAGGCCCACACGGGACCGCGGGGCTCTGGCTCGGCAGCACGTCACCGCCGGTCACCGCAGCGGTGACCGCGACCGGTTCGTAGGGATTGCGCATGGCTTGCCTTTCTTCGTGGTGCCTAGACGGGTAGATAGGAGCCGGTAGGTGTCCACCGGTCCGCGACGACGCCGGTCTCGATCAGCTCGTCGATCTGAGCTCGGTCGTAGCCGAGACAGGTCAGGATCTCGATCGTGTGTTCGCCGAAGCGTGGTGCAGGTGTGGGGATTTCGATCGGCAGACGGTCGAAGCGCATCGAGTTGGGCGCAGCCAGGTCGACCCAACGCCCGATCGGGTGCTCGTCGTGGCGGATGAACAGCATCGATGAACGGCCAAGCGGAATGTTGCCCGCCGACTCTGCGACGGTGTTGCGCTGCTTCAGGTCCGCGATGTCCTCGACGCGGTGGACGGCAAACGCGGTGCCGTCGAGCACCTGACACCAGTGATCGACGGGTTTGCATTCGAACACCGCAGACAGTTGCTCGACGAGCTCGGCGTCGTCGGCCTCCGTTGGCAGATCGGCGAATTCGCTTATGGTGCGTAGGTGTTCGAGGTCGTCCGAGCGGCCCGCGAGAAACAGCCAACCGTCACTGGCGGGGTAGCAGCGGTATGAAGCACGCTCGCCCTTGGCTGCCCGGCCGCTCGGCTCGTCGAACGGTGCGCGGTTCGGGTGGTCGTACATGAAGGGCACCTGAAGGAACTGTCCGGCCGCAGCCAACGACACGCGCGCGACGTCACTGGTGCCGTGGCGTTGTTGTTGGAGCAACGCGATGACTGCCGCGGCACCACCCAGGAATCCGGCGAGTGCGTCGATCGTGCCCAGATGTGCGTGTTCTTCGGGGGTCTCCGCGCCGCCGAAGCGGGTCATGATGCCGGCACAGGCCTGCACGTTGTCGTCATAGCCGGGAACTTCACTGCGGGGGCCTTGCCGCTGGCCGCCGTAAGCGTCGATGCGGACGATGGCGATGGCTGGGTTGATCGCGCGGATCCGTACCGGCTCGAGCCCGAGCTCGCGCATCTGCCGGGTCACCCCGTTGAACGTGACCACGTCGCTGTTCTCGATCAGCCGGTCGAGGATCTGGCGCCCGGCCGGGGTTTTGAGATCCACCAGCGCACTGCGCTTGCCGCGGTTGGCATTGAGGCCCACCACGATGTTGTGGTACGGGTCGAACGTCGGGACGGTCGGATCGATCTTGGTGACCGTCGCACCGAACCGGGCCAACGTCGAACCGATTGTGGGACCGGCGATCACATTGGTCAGGTCGAGGATCCGCACGCCACGCAACGCCGGGATGGACGGGCCGCGCCGCTCGGGCGGGATGTGTGATTTCCGCGCGTCGAGCGATTCGACGATCGCGGCCCGGTCGGCGTCGGGAACTGGGGCCTGGCTCAGTATCGGTGCGCTCGCCTCGGTCCACACCACCGGGCCGGGCCGGAGCAACCGGCCGTACCGTGGATCGTCGACCTCGACCATCAGGGCGGCCGCGCGGGCATGTTCGCTGTGCATCCACTCGGAGCTGCTGCGGTGTGCCGCACCGGGAATGCGTGCGTTGTCGTACAGCGCCTCCCACTCATCGCTCGTCCTGCTCGCGAACACCGCCTTCATGGGTTCGGCCAACTTGCGAGACCATGCCGCGGACAGTGGATAGGCCAGCAGCGTGCAGTCCTGGCCCGCAGGCCACTGGTCCTGATCGGTGTACGGGTCGTGCAGGGGTATCTCGTCTTTGACGTCGTTCCACAGGCCGAGCTGCTTCAGCGCGGTTGTCGCATGGGTGCGATGCGCCGGGCAGCAGTGGTAGAACATGCGGCCGTCCGCACACCGGAAGCTGCGGTAGAACGGATCGAGGAGCTCTTGCAGTTGCTCATAGCCGAGATCCATCGGTTCACCGCAGCGGCGCCGACGCTCGATCTCGAGCTCACGCTGCGACAGGTAGCGGTCCTGCAGACCGTCGACGCGTAGCGAGTTGTAGGCGAGCCCTTCGAGCACCGCATCTGTCAGTGGCACCTCGATGTGGTCACCCACACCTGAGCTCTCGCGGTCGTACAGCGCCACGGACACCGCGAGCGCGCCCAGCGCCGCCGCGTAAGCGGACGCGAGTGGCAGCGGTGTGTACGACGGATTGATGCCCATCAGCACCCGGTTGAGACCCATGTCGGTGTAGCCGCCGGTCGCCGACAACACGATGCCTTCCCAACCGGGAAGGGCCCGCCGGGGATCGAGGCTCGAAAACCCTGGCATGGACAGGTAGACCAGTCGGGGGTCGGCGGCACGGACCAGATCGGCGCCCAGGCCCAAGTGGTCCATCACACCCGGACGAAAGTTCTCCACCACCACGTCGGCGGAGTCGACCAGTCGCCGGGCCACGGCCTGGTCTCCGGGATCCTTGAGATTCAAGACGATCGACCGTTTTCCGCGGTTCAACGTCGACGTCGCCGGGGAGTCCCACCGTGGCCCACCCGGCGGATCCACCCGGATCACGTCAGCGCCGAGGTCGCACAAGATCATCGCTGTCGCCGGGCCCGCGATGTACTGGCCGAAGTCGATGACGCGAAAACCGCTGAGCGGCTGTATAGATCGGGAATCGCCGGTCACGAAGCTCTCCTTGTCGACATGGTCGTCAGTTGCCGGGCCACCGATCGTGCGGTGGCCGGGGCCAGCGTCATGCCCAAGGTGCCGTGCCCTGAGACGATCGTCAGGTTGGCCATGGCGCGGTGCATGACGGGCAGGCCAGACGCGGTCATCGGCCGTGCATCCCAACGGCATTCGGCTGATGCTGCGATGTGTGCGAGGTCGGGCAACATGCGGTCGGCCGCCGCGCGAAGCGCGGCGAAGGCCGACGGTGGGGGAGCGAGTGCGGCGTTGCCGCCGAACCGCATACCGCCGGTGATGCGCACGGCGGCCTGCGACGCATTCACCACGACGTGGTCGTCGACAGACATCAGGGCTACCCGGGACATCGTCGCCGGTGTCGGCAGTGTGAGGCTCCAGCCGTATCCGGGTTCGATTCTGGGACAATTGATCCCGAACCGCTGGGCCACTTCACTGGTTGCTGCGCCGACGGCGAGGACGACGGCCTCCGCGCGAATGCGCCCCGACGTGGTGACCACGGCGTCCACCGTGTCGCCGACCCGGTCGAGGCCCACCGCGCGGGCGTGCAGCACCCGCGCGCCATGCCTTTCGGCGCAAGCCAGTACGGCTGCGACGGCCGCAGCGGGATCGAGCGATGCGTCGCCCGGGAAGTACACGCCACCGTGGACGTTGGCCGAGATTCGCGGCTCGACCGCGCGGGTCTCGGTATTGGTCAGTATGTCCGCGCGCGCGCCGAGGTTGCGCAATGCCGACACGCTCCGTAGATGTGCGCGCAAGGCAGATTCGGTCCAGGCGACGTGGAGCCAGCCGGTGCGGCGTAGCCCGATGTCGACCTGTTCGGTGTCGACCAGCCGCTGATAGTCGTCGATGCTTCGGACCGCCATGTCGATCAGCGCAGGGGTCACCTTGATGGCCCGCCCAGGCCGTGACGCAATCGCGAACCGCGCGAGCCAGCCCATGGTGGCCAAGGACACCGGGCGGGCAAAGGCTACCGCCGGATCGGGTCCGGCCATCGAGCGCAAACCGGCCCATAACGTGCCCGGATTGGACATCGGCAGGCAGTAACTCGGAACGAGCATCCCCGCGTTTCCCGCCGAGGCGCCGGAGCCCGGCCGTGGGTCCATCACGACCACGTGGTGGCCGGCTTTGGCGAGTTCGTAGGCGGTAAAACTGCCCACGATGCCACCCCCGACCACGACCACTTCCCTGTGATCCATGACTCACCTCCGTGGGTAAGGTATCACACCTTACATCTGAGGTTCGACTGTTTTGGTTACACTCCGACCTGAGATGCCCATCCGGGCGTAGAGGGGGTGCGGAATGGTGGGGATGTCGACATCGCCGACCACGACGGCCGAGGCCGGCCTGACGCGGCACAGCCTGCGCGAGGACGCTCTGCGTGTGCTGCGCGCGCGGATAGTATCCGGCGAGATGGCGCCGGACACCGTGTATGCCGTCGGCCAGGTCGCCGAGGAGCTGAGGGTCTCGATTACACCGGTGCGCGAGGCGTTACTGGCGCTGGCGCGCGACGGCATGGTGGAAATGTTGCGGAACAGGGGCTTTCGTATCCGAGTGATCTCGGACAAGGAACTGGACGACATCATCGACTTGCGCCTGATGATCGAACCGAGTGCGGTCCGCGCGATAGCCGACGGGCGACTGATATCGGATCTGACGGACTTGCGGGAACTTGCCCGACGGGCCGACGACGCGGCCGAGCGGGGCAACTGGACCGAGTTCCTCGACGCCGACCGTGACCTGCACCTGAAGCTGCTGGGCAGCCTTGACAATCCTCGCCTGCTGACGGTCGTGAGCCAACTGCGCGATCAGAGTCGGCTGTACGGGTTGGACAAGGTCGCGGGCACCGAGGCGTTCCGGCACTCGACTCGTGAGCACGCCGCGATCCTCGACGCCGTTGCGGCGGGGGAAGGTGAGCGTGCCGAGGCGTTGGTGGCTCAACATATTCGGCACGCCCGCGGGGTCTGGGCGGGAAACGACGAAGCCGGCTGACCGGTTCCGCGCCGCCGCGACCGCCCCGCCTACCGCGTCAACTGCGCGAGGATCGCTTTCTTGTCGATCTTGCCGACCGCGGTGGTCGGCAGCGTCGTCATCGGCACCAGGACGTCCGGCCGGGAATGTGATGCCACGCCGCGCTGCTCGAGGTGGGTGTGGAGCTCGGCCAATGACACCGGGCTTCCCGCGAAAACCACAGCAGCGCAGATCTTCTCACCCAGGTACTCGTCGGGTAGCGGCACCGCGGCGGCCGACCAGATCGCCGGATGGGTGAGCAGGTGCTCCTCCAGGTCGAGCGCTGACACGTTCTCGCCACCGCGCAGGATGACGTCTTTGACCCGGCCCGTCACCTCCAGGTAGCCCGCGAGCGGGCCGTCGGCGAATCGGCGCACGCGGTCGCCGCTGCGATAGAACCCGTCGGGCGTGAAAGATCGTTCGTTGGCGGCCGCCGCGTTGAAATAGCCGTTGATCGTGTACGGCCCGCGCACCAGCAGCTCACCCTCCTGGCCGGGCGCCACGTCATTTCCGTCCTCGTCGACGACGCGTACCTCGTCGGCGGGCGACAGCGGCCGGCCCTGGGTGGCGTCGAGCACTTCGGTCGCGTCGCCGATCCTGGTGTAGTTGAGCAGGCCCTCGGCCATGCCGAACACCTGCTGCAGTCCCGGGGTGAGGGCAGCGCGCACCAGCCGCGCATCGGCGGCGCCCAGCTTGGCCCCGCCCACCTGGAGCAGGCGTAACGTCTTGGGCGCCAACGGTTCCCAATCGCAGGCCTGGGCCCACAACTTGGCCAGGGCAGGCACCAGCGCGGTGACGGTGACACCGTGGCGGTCGATGGCCGCGAACGCGGACTCGGGGCTCGGGTCGGCGGTGAACACCGTCGTGGCGCCGACGCTCAGTGCGCCGAGCAGGCCCGGGCAGGACAACGGGAAATTGTGCGCCGCGGGCAGCGCGACCAGGTACACGTCCTCGCCGGTCAGCTCGCACACCGCGGCGCTCGCGGTGCAGTTGTACAGATAGTCGTTGTGCGTGCGGGGGATGAGCTTGGGCGCCCCCGTCGTGCCGCCGGACACCAGCAGCAGCGCCGGTGAGGCCGGGTCGGGATCGATCTCGGGGGCCGGGTCCGACGATTCGCGGGACACCGCCGTCCAGGACCGGAACTCCGCCGGCTCACCGTCGACCAGCACGTGGCGGACCGTGGGGTGCGCCTCGACGAGTTGGCGCGCCATGTCGCGGTAGTCGAAGCCGCCCGCGGAATCGGCGATCACGAGCGCTACCGCCTTGCTGACCTCCGCGAAATGGGTGAGCTCGGCCAGCCGGTGCCCGGGCAGGCACATCACCGGGACCGCTCCGGCGCGCAACAGCCCGAACAGGGCAACGGCGAACTCGGCTGAATTGGGCAGCTGCAGCAGCACCCGGTCACCGGGAGCCACGCCGAGCGCGGCGATGCCCGCCGCGGCCCGGTCGGCCAGCGCGTCCAGCTCGGCGAACGTGTGTGCCCCCGCGGGATCGCTCACCGCCGTGCGGTCCGGCCAAGTGGCGGCGGCATCGCGGAGTACCGAGTCCAATCGACGGTCGCTCCAGTAGCCCGCTTGTCGGTAGGAGTGCGCCCGCTCGGTGGGAAACGGCGTGAATCCTTGCTGCAAGGTCGACTGAGCTGCGGTTACGGCCGGTTGGCCAGTGGTCGGCGTCACGAAGAGACCCCTCGGGTAGGCGTGTTCGGTTACCCGAATATAGGGTAGGTTCAGCGAAGTTAGGGCAGCCTGTGCTAATCGTTCGGAGGGCCATTGTGAGCGACATCGCTGTTGCGAGTTCGCAGACCATCAGGGAGGCGGTCGCCGACCTTCTCGGGATCGGCAGCGATGACGTCGACCCCGATGCCGACTTGATCGGACAGGGCTTGGACTCCATCCGGATGATGTCCCTGGCCGGCCGCTGGCGCAGGCAAGGCATCGACGTCGACTTCGCGTCACTGGCCGCCACCCCCACGGTGTCGGCGTGGACCGAGCTCGTGCAATCGCGCACGGGAGGCGCGAATACTCAGGCGCAGCAGCAGGATTCGACAGCCGGCGCCGACGCTTCCGCGAGTGAGCCGTTCCCGTTGGCCCCCATGCAGCACGCCATGTGGGTCGGCCGGGAAGGCGATCAGCAGCTGGGCGGCGTCGCCGGTCACCTCTACGTCGAGTTCGACGGCGACGGCGTCGACCCCGACCGGCTGCGGCGCGCCGCCACCGCACTGGCCGACCGCCACCCGATGCTGCGGGTCGAATTCCTGCCCGACGGCACGCAGCGGATCGCCGCCAGCGGCCGGCAATACCCGGTCACCATCGAGGATCTGCGCGAGGCCGCGCCCGACCAGGTCATCGAGCGACTCTCGGCGATCCAACGTTCGAAATCGCACCAGCAGCTGCACGGCGAGGTCTTCGAGCTGACGCTGTCGCTGCTGCCCGGCGGTGCCACCCGGCTGCACGTCGACCTGGACATGCAGGCCGCCGACGCCATGAGCTACCGCACCCTGATGGCGGATCTGGCCGCGCTGTACCACGGTGCAGAGCTGCCGCCACTGGGCTACACGTACCGCGAGTACCGGTTGGCCACACCGGACGCGGGCCACGAAGTCGATCAGAAGTGGTGGGCTGAGCGGATTCCCGAACTGCCCGACCCGCCTCGGCTTCCGTTGGTACCGCCTGCCGAGCAGGCCGATCCGCACCACACCACGCGGCGCCATCATTGGCTCGACCCGCAGACCCGCGACGCACTGTTCGCCGCGGCCCGTAAGCGCGGCATCACCCCCGCCATGGCGCTGGCCGCGTCGTTCGCCGACGCGCTGGCCGGTTGGTCGGCCGAGTCGCGGTTCCTGCTCAACGTGCCGCTGTTCGGCCGCGAACAGCGGCATCCCGATGTCGACAAGCTCGTCGGCGACTTCACGTCATCGCTGCTCCTTGGCATCGACCTGGAGGGCACGGTGTGCGCTTCCGACCGCGCCAGGGCTGTGCAGGAGACCTTCCACGCGGCCGCCGGTCACGCCAACTATCCCGGCCTTTCGGTGCTGCGCGATCTCGGCAGGCACCGCGGTACCCAGGTGCTCGCCCCCGTCGTCTACACCAGCGCGCTGGGGTTGGGCGAACTGTTCGCAACCGACGTGACCGAGACGTTCGGCATGCCGGTGTGGATCAACTCGCAAGGGCCGCAGGTGCTGCTCGACGCGCAGGTCACCGAATTCGACGGTGGCGTCCTGGTCAACTGGGACGTGCGCGAGGACGCATTCCGGCCGGGCGTGATCGACGCGATGTTCGAACGCCACATCGCCGAGCTGCGTCGTCTGGCCACCGACGACACCGCGTGGGAAGCGCCGTCGCGGCCCTTGCTGACCGATGCACAACGTGCGGTGCGCGACGCGGCGAACGCCGAAACCGCCACCCCCAGTGGATATTCGCTGCACCAAGGGTTCTTCGCCCAGGCCGCCGCGCGTCCCGACGCGCTCGCGGTGATCGGGTCGAAGGGCCGGCTGACCTACGCCGAGCTGCGCGAGCAGGTGCTCAACGTCGCCGCTGCGCTGCGGGTCGCAGGCATCCGGCCCGGCGAAAGCGTCGCGGTGATGGGCCCCAAGGGCCCGGACCAGATCACCGCGCTGCTCGCGATCCTGGCCGCGGGCGCGGTGTATGTCCCCGTGGGAGTCGACCAGCCCGCCGAGCGTGCCGAGCGGATGTTGAAGAACGGCGACGTCCGGATGGCGTTGTTCTGCGGTGACGGCCCGCCGACCTGGTTGCCCGCCCTCACCGTCGACGAGGCGATCCGCGTCGGCGCACGCGCCGAGGAGATCGAGCCCGCCGCAACCGATCTCACCGAACTGGCGTACATCCTGTTCACGTCGGGCTCGACCGGTGAACCCAAGGGTGTCGAGGTCACCCACGACGCCGCGATGAACACCATCGAGGCACTCAACGGCTACTTCGGCGTCGGGCCCGGCGACAGCGTGCTCGCATTGTCGCATCTGGAGTGCGACCTGTCGGTCCTCGACGTGTTCGGCACCCTGGCCGCAGGCGCGACGATCGTGGTGGTCGACGAGGCCGACCGGCGGAACCCGGATCACTGGGTCGAGCAGATCAACACCCACGGCATCACGGTGCTGAACTTCCTGCCCGGCTGGCTCGAAATGCTCGTCGAGGTCGCGGGTTCAGCCGGCACGGGTCTGCCGTCGGTACGCGCGGTTCCCACCGGCGGGGACTGGGTGCGCACCACCATGGTGCGCAAGCTGCAGGCGCTGGCTCCCTGCGTACGCCTTACCGGCCTGGGCGGCGCCACCGAAACCGCGGTGCACGCAACGCTTTTCGAAGCCGGTGAGCTGCCGGACAGCTGGGCCGCGGTGCCCTACGGTAAGCCTTTTGCCAACAACGCGTGCCGCGTGGTCAACGCCGCTGGCGCAGACTGCCCGGACTGGGTGCCCGGGGAACTGTGGTTCGCGGGCCGCGGTATCGCGCGCGGCTACCGTGGCAGGCCCGACCTGACCGCCGACCGGTTCGTCTCCTACTGCGGACGCACCTGGTACCGCAGCGGTGACCTGGCGCGCTACTGGCCGGACGGCACGCTCGAGTTCGTCGGTCGCGCCGACCACCGGGTGAAGATCAGCGGTTATCGCATCGAACTCGGCGACATCGAGTCCGCTCTACAGCGGCTGCCCGGCGTACATGCCGCGGTCGTGGCCATCGTGCCCGCCCCGAGCGGCGACATGCTGGCCGCCGTCGTCGGCCTCGACGACTCGGCGGTAACGGCGGCCGACCTGCGCGCCGGGCTCGCAGAATTCGTACCGCCACACATGATTCCGAGGCATTTCGAGCTCGTCGACCAGATTCCGTTCACGACGGGCGGTAAGACCGACCGGCGCGCGGTGGCCAAGATGCTCACCGAGGCGGTCGGCAGTGGGGAACGCGCGCAGGCGCGGCAACCGTCGACCGCGTTGGAACGGGCGCTGGTGCGCATCATGGCCGAACTGCTCGGCACCGCCGGACTCGGCGTCGACGAGGATTTCTTCGAATTGGGCGGAGACTCGGTGCTGGCCACCACGGCCGTTGCCCGCGTGCGGGATTGGTTGGACACCCCGACGGTGATGGTGCCGGACATCTTCGCCACCAGAACCGTCGAGGCGCTGGCCGCACGGTTGATGGCCCGCGAGTCGGGCAGTGACCGAGTCGAGCAGGTGGCCGAGCTCTACCTCGAGGTCGCCGACATGGACGACTCCGATGTGCTTTCCGCACTCGACCCCGCCACGACACCGTGACCGGCGCGGACGTCCAACTCACCTTCAAGTCCTGGGTCAAGCGATACCCAGGGGGTGAAAATGCCAGGCCCACATTGGTTTTCCCGCATGCAGGCGGCGCCGCACTGGCCTACCGGTCGCTGGGCAGCGCGTTGGCGGAGGCGGGTTCCGATGCGTATGTCATGCAGTACCCGCAGCGCGGTGACCGGCTGACGCATCCCGCACCGGCCACCGTCGGCGATCTGGCGCGTGACCTGTTCGAGGCGGGTGATTGGTCGGCACTCGGCCCGCTGCGGTTGTTCGGCCACTGCATGGGCGCGGTCGTGGCGTTCGAGTTCGCACGGATCGCCGAACGGGGCGGTGTCGCGGTGGACGCCCTCTGGGTATCGGCGAGCGAAGCCCCGTCAGCTGTGGCGGCGTCGCCCGCACTGCCGATGGCCGACGCCGAGATCCTGGCCGAGATGGTCGACCTCGGCGGCACGGATCCCGAGTTGCTCGCGGACGAGGACTTCGTCGAACTGTTGCTCATGGCGGTGCGCGCCGATTACGCGGCGTTCAACCGCTACGCGTGCGACGCCGACGTCACGATCGCGGCCGACATCTACGCCCTCGGTGGCGAACGCGACCATCGCATCAGCGAGGACATGCTGCGGCGGTGGGAGGTTCACACCGGCGGCGCGTTCACCTGCTCGATGTTCGACGGGGGCCACTTCTACGTCAACGAATACACCCACGACGTCGCGGAACTGGTCAATGAGCTCTAGTGGGCACACATCCCGATCCGAGACCACGGATCCCGTGGTGATCGTGGGGATGGCGTTGGAGGCACCCGGCGGAATCGACACCGCAGACGCCTATTGGGCGCTGTTGTCCGAGCAGCGGGAAGCCCTCGGACGCTTTCCGGCCGACCGGGGCTGGGCGATTCGCGACCTTTTGGAAGGCTCGCGCCGGGACGGCTTCAAACGTATCCACGACCTGGGTGGGTTCCTCACCGGTGCAGCGACATTCGACCCCGCGTTCTTCGGGATCTCGCCGCGCGAAGCGGCAGCCATGGACCCTCAGCAGCGGGTGGCACTGCGATTGGCCTGGCGATCGCTCGAGAACGCCGGGATCAACCCCGACGACATCGCCGGGCATGACGTCGGCTGCTACGTCGGCGCCTCGTACCTGGAGTACGGTCCCGAACTGACCGAATTCTCCCACCACAGTGGGCATCTCATCACCGGCACGTCGCTCGGGGTGATCTCGGGGCGCATCGCCTACACGCTCGACCTGGCGGGGCCCGCCCTCACGGTCGACACGTCGTGTTCGTCGGCGCTGACCGCGTTCCACACTGCCGTCGGCGCACTCCGGGCCGGGGACTGCGACATGGCGCTGACCGGCGGGGTGTGCGTGATGGGCACGCCCGGGTACTTCGTCGAGTTCTCCAAGCAGCACGCGCTGTCCGACGACGGACACTGCCGACCCTACAGCGCGCATGCGAGCGGCACGGTATGGGCAGAAGGCGCCGCGATGTTCGTGCTGCAGCGCAGATCGCGTGCGCTGGCCGACGGCAGGCGCATCCTCGCCGAGGTTCGCGCCACCGCGATCAACCAGGACGGCCGCACCACGGGGTTGACCGCGCCGAGCGGCGCAGCGCAGCAGCGGCTGTTCGCCAAGGCCATCGACCAGGCCGGCGTGCGTGCGGAGGACATCGGATTGATCGAGGGGCACGGTACGGGAACGCGACTCGGGGACCGCACCGAACTGCGAGCCCTCATGCAGACCTACGGCGCCACGGCGCCGGGTGCGGGGGCGTGGCTGGGTTCGGTGAAATCCAACGTCGGGCACGCGCAGGCCGCCGCGGGCGGATTGGGTCTGGCCAAGGTGATCATCGCGGCGCAGCACGCGGCGATCCCGGCCACGTTGCACGTGGACGAGGCCAGCCGCGAAATCGACTGGGAATCCCAGGGTCTGCGATTGGCGACCAAGTTGACCCAGTGGCACGCGGTGAACGACGAACGCGTCGCGGCGGTGTCCGCCTTCGGGATGAGCGGCACCAACGCGCATGCGATCGTGGCGATCCCGGACTCCGGGGAGGCCGCGTGACGACGAACGTCCGGCTACCCGATGGGCGGACCCCGGTACTGCTCAGTGCGCACGCCGAGGATCTGATCAGCCTGGACGCCGCGGCGATCCTGGGTTACCTCGACCGCCGTCCGAGGGTCGAGGTGCCCGAGGTCGCGCATACGATTCTGAGCACCCGGCGCATGCGCCGCCACCGTGCGGTGATCCGCGCCGCCGACCGTGACGAACTCGCCGAAGCCCTCACGTCGCTCGTGAACGGCCAGGACCACCACCTGGTTACCCGGGCGTCGGTCGGTCCCCAGCACGGATCGCGGTCGCGCATCGCCTTCGTGTTCCCGGGGCAGGGCAGCCAGTGGCCGTCCATGGGTGTCGAGGCATACCACCGCGTGCCGGAATACCGCGCCGAGGCGGACAAGTGCGCCGCGCAGTTCGCGGCCGCGGGAGCCGCGTCACCCCTCGACTACCTGCTGGCCGACAACGGTGCAGCGACCAACGACTTCTCTCAGCTCCAGATCCAGGGCGCGCAGTTCGTCCACGGGGCCGCCCTGGCCCAGGTGTGGCGGTCGTGCGGGGTGCTGCCCGACATCACGGTGGGGCACAGCCTCGGCGAGATCGGCGCGGCCTACGTCGCGGGCAGTATCACGCTGCCCGAGGCGGTCGCCATCGTGATCGCACGCGCGACCGTGCTGGACCGGCTGACCGGACCCTATCGGGTCGCGGTGCTCGGTGTCACTGCTGACGAGGCTGCGGCGGTGGTCGCCGAAACACCGGGCTGGCTGGAGCTGTCGGTCGTGAATTCCCGTTCGTCGGTGGCAGTTTCGGGGGACAGCGACGCCGTGGCCGCGGCGGTGCGCACGGTGACCGAGCGGGGTGGTTTCGCGAAGGAAATCGAGATGTGGTTCCCGGCGCACACCACTGCCCTGGACACGGTCCGGACCGAACTCGAATCCTTGCTCCCAGCGGGTCGGTTCACCGAAACGCCCGTGCAGTTCATCGGTTCGGCAACCCACGACGTCGTCGAACCCGGCACCGATTTCGGCGATTACTGGTACGCCAACCTGCGCAGCACCGTGCGCTTCGACAAGGCGGTTGCGACTGCTGCGCGGCGCGGTGGCCGTATCTTCGTCGAACTCTCGGCGCACCCGGCGCTGTTGTTCGCGATGGGCGATCTGCTCGACGATGCCGCCGAGCTGACCGGCGGACCGGTGCTCACCGTGGGCTCGGGCCGACGCGACCAACCGCTCACCGAGCAGCTGGCGGCCAACATGACCTCGGTCGCGCTGGCCGATCCCGGCTACCGCTGGCTCGATCTGGCGGGGCAACGGCGACAGCCGTTGCAGGACTTCCCGTTCGCGTCCATGCGGGCCGAGCACCACTGGGCACACCCCGACCCTCTTGCGCCGGTCGCGGGCCTGACCGTCGCAGTGGAGGATTGGCAGGAACTGCCGGTGGCGTCCTCGCCCGGCGGTACGCGCCGGGTGACCGTGCTCGACCTCGGTGCCGGCGAGCTCACCGGGATCCTCCGCGCGGCCCTCGACAGCCATCCCGCCGTGGAGGCGGCCGAGTTCGATTCCGCCGACGCGCTGATCGTGGTGGCGCCCGAGCTCGCGGAAACCGACCCCGTTGCCGCCGCCGAAGAACTCAGTCGACGTATCGACGACGGACTGCTCGGCTACGTCGACGTCGTGTCGCCACAGACCCGCGACGTCTGGCTCGTCACGGCCGACGGAGAACACGCTTCCGGCACTTTCCGTCCCGCAGCTGCCGCGCTCGCGGCGATGCACCGCAGCATCGGCTTCGAATTTCCGGACCACAACTTCCGGCACCTCGACGTGCCCGCCGACCTCGACGCTGCCGGGGCGACGTCGGCGGTCGCGGCGATGCTCGGTGATGCCGACGAGATCGCCCTGCGCATCAGGGATTCCGGCCCCGTCCTGCTGCGGCGGTCGATGGCCGACGAATCGTCGAACGCGCCGACGTGGACCCCGGAGACGGGCATCCTCGACGAGGTCGTCATCACCGGCGGCGCGGGTGCGGTCGGGCTGCACTACGCACGCGAACTCGCCGAGCGCGGAGCCAAGCGGATCGTGCTGTTGAGCCGCGGCGGTCTCGACGCCGCCCGGCTCGACGAACTCCGCAAGTCCCACGACGCCGAGATCGTGGCACCGCGCTGCGATCTCACCGACGATGCGCAGGTTTCCGCTGTCGCCACGCAATTCGCGGGCGGTGGCGCCTCACTGGTGATCCATGCCGCGGCTGCCGCGACGATCACGCCCGGTCGGGAGCTGACCGGGGCGGCAGCGCGGGAGACCTTTGCAGCCAAGGTGTTCGGGATCGCCAACCTCGCCGCGGCTTGGCCGCTGCGCAGTGACGCCCGGATCGTGTTGTGCTCCTCGGTGTCCGGGCTGTGGGGCGGCTATGGCCATGCCGCGTACGCGGCCGCCAACCGCCTGCTCGACGCGATGGCCGGGCAACTGCGTGCACAGGGCCACACCTGCGCGGCCGTGCGCTGGGGTTTGTGGCAGGGCGCCGGGATCATCGACGCCGACGAGGTCGCCAGGGTTGAGCGGTCCGGGTTGCGGGCGATGGCGCCCGACCGAGCCGTCGAGGCGAGCCTGCGCGACTATCCCGGTGACCCACTGGTGTTCACCGCCGATACCGAGCGGTTGCGTACGTTCCTGGGGATCCACGATCGACCTGCGAACAGGAGTGCCCGCAGTGACCAAGACCTCAACGCCCACATCGACACGGCCGGGATGGACGCCACCGGCGCGGTGCGGGTCGCGTTAGGGTCGGTGCTGAAGCTGGCGGATACATCGGGACTCGACCTCGATGCGTCACTGCTCGACCTCGGTGTCGACTCGCTGCTGGCACTCGACCTGCGTAAGAAGCTCAAGAAGGCCACCGGGCGTTCTGTTCCCCTGGCCACGATTCTCGGCGGTGCCACCGCTACCGAGGTGATTGAGCACCTGGAAAGACCTGAGAAGGAAGCATTTTCGCGTGACTGACACCGCAGATCTGGCCGCAACCCGCACCGCCGACGCTCGGTTGGAGTTGATGCGGCGCAAGCTCGCCGAGCGCGGACTCGCCGCCGCTGCAGGCGAGTCCGACGCGGCTGCCCCGGCGGTCGACCCCACCGTGCTGTCGGACGGCCAACGCCGCATGTGGTTCGTGCAGGGCTTCGATCCCAGCGGAGTGCTGCTCAACGTCAGCCTGTCCTACCGGCTCACCGGAGACATCGACGCAGAACGCCTGCATGCCGCGCTCGACGCGGTGGCTCGACGGCACCCGATCCTGCGGACCACATATCAGGCCGACGAAAACGGTGAACCTCGTGCGACTCTGCACGACGACCTGGCACCGGGCTGGGCCACGCATGACCTGTCCGACAAGTCTGAACGCGCACGCAAGCTGCGCCTCGAGGTGCTGGCCCAACGGGAGTTCGGCACCGCCTTTGACCTGAGCAGTGACTCGCCGCTGCGCATCACGCTGATCAGGACGGGGCCCGCGGAACACGTCATGTTGCTCGTCGCGCACCACATCGCGTGGGACGACGGGTCGTGGCGCGTCTTCTTCACCGACCTGACACGCGCCTATTCGGGCGAAACGCTGCCTGAGACCCCGCGCGCCACGGCCGTCGCCGCGGACACCACCGACGAGGATCTCGAGTATTGGCGCGCGGTCATGGCGAATCCGCCCGAGCCGCTCGAACTTCCCGGTCCCAGCGGATCCGTGGTGCCCACGACCTTCCGGTCACAACGCAGCACCCTGCGGCTGCCTGCCGACACGGTCGAGAAGGCCGCGGCGCTGGCCCGCGACACCGGAGCGACGCCGTACATGGTGCTGCTCGCCGCATTCGCCGCGCTCATCAACCGCTACACGCACACCGACGACTTCCTGGTCGCGACACCCGTGCTGAACCGCGACACCGACGAGACCATCGGCTACTACGGCAACACCGTCGCCATGCGGTTGCGGCCGAACGGCTCGACGGGGTTCCGCAACCTGGTCACGGCGACGCGGGACACCGCACTTGGCGCGTTTGCCCACCAGCGCGTCAACCTGGACCGCGTGGTGCGCGAGCTCAACCCGGACCGCCGTCACGGTGCGGAGCGGATGACGAGGTTGAGCTTCGGCTTCCGGGAACCCGACGGCGGCGGCTTCAGCCCGGCTGGCGTGACTTGTGAGCGTGCCGAGCTGCGGGGCCAGCACACCCAACTGCCACTGGGATTCATGGTCGAGTGGGATGGTTCTGGTGCGACGGTCGAAGCCGAGCATCTCACCGAGGTCATGGACGCCGACCTGGCCGCCCAGATGCTGCGCCACTATGCGGTGCTGCTCGAGCACGCCCTGGCCGAACCGGACCGGCCGCTGTCGCGACTCGACCTGTTCACCCCCGAAGACGCCGCGTGGCTGCGCTCGGTGGTCGCCGGTGAGGAGTTCGACACCCCGGCCACGACTCTGACCGCACTCGTGACCGAACAAGCGGCCCGCACCCCCGATGCGACTGCCGTGGTCTACGAAGGTCGGCACTACAGCTACCGCGAGATCAACGAATCGGCGAACCGGTTGGCGCACTGGTTGATCGAGCAGGGGATCGGCACCGAGGACCGGGTCGCGGTGCTGCTGGAGAAGTCACCCGAACTGGTCATCACCGCGCTCGGCATCGTAAAGGCGGGTGCGGTGTACCTGCCGGTCGATCCGACGTACCCGGAAGACCGGCTCACCTACATCCTGTCCGACTCCGATCCGAAAACCATTCTGCGCGAACCGGTCACCGGGCTGGAGAAGTACCCGGTCACCGATCCGACCGACGCCGACCGGGTGCGGCCGCTGTATCCGGACAACACCGCGTACCTCATCTACACGTCGGGGTCGACCGGTCTGCCCAAGGGGGTGCCGGTACCGCACCGGCCCATCGCGGAGTACTTCGTGTGGTTCGGCCGCGACTACCAGGTCTCCAACGACGATCGCCTGCTGCAGGTGGCCTCACAGAGCTTCGACGTGTCGATCGGCGAGATCTTCGGCATGCTGGCCGCCGGCGCGCGGCTGGTGATCCCGAAGCCGGGCGGGCTGACCGACATCGCGTACCTGACCGAGCTGCTGCGCAACGAGGGCATCACCTCGATGCACTTCGTCCCGTCGCTGCTGGGCCTGTTCCTGTCCCTGCCCGGTGTCAACGAATGGCGCACGCTGCAACGAGTTCCGATCGGTGGTGAGGCCCTGCCCGGCGAGATCGCCGACAAGTTCCATGCCACGTTCGACTCGCTGCTGCACAACTTCTACGGACCGACCGAGACCGTGCTCAACTGCACGCGGTACAAGGTCGAGGGCAAGCAGGGCGCGCGCATCGTGCCCATCGGAACTCCCAAGATCAACACCACGATCCACCTGCTCGACGATGCGCTGCAGCCGGTGCCCGTCGGCGTCATCGGTGAGATCTACATCGGCGGAACCCATGTCGCGCACGGCTACCACCGGCGTCCCGGGCTGACCGCCGAGCGGTTCGTCGCCGACCCGTTCAACCCCGGCGGCCGGATGTACCGCTCCGGGGATCTCGCCCGCCGCAACGCGGACGGCGACATCGAGTTCGTCGGACGCGCCGACGAACAGGTCAAGATCCGCGGTTTCCGTATCGAACTCGGCGAGGTGTCCTCGGCCATCTCGGTGGATCCGTCGGTGGGCCAGGCCGTCGTGGTCGTCAGCGATCTGCCGACCCTTGGCAAGAGCCTCGTCGCGTACATCACCCCGGCGGCCGGTGCGGAACGGGTGGAGATCGACCGCATCCGGGCCCGGGTGACCGCGGCGTTGCCGGAATACATGATCCCCGCGGCCTACGTCGAGCTCGACGAGATCCCCATCACCACGCACGGCAAGATCGACCGCAGGGCGCTGCCGGAACCGGAGATCAAGTCCGCCAACGAATTCCGTGAACCGTCGACCGATACTGAACGCGACATCGCGACGTTGTTCGCCGAGTTGCTCGACCGCGATCAGGTGGGGGCCGACGACTCGTTCTTCGATCTCGGCGGTCACTCGCTGCTGGCCACCAAACTGGTGGCGGCGGTGCGGGCGCGCTGCGGTGTGGACGTCGGTGTGCAGGACATCTTCGAACATGCCACGGTGGCGGGGCTCGCCGCCCACGTCGATGCGGTGGTGGCATCGGGCGCGACCACCGGTAGGCCGCCGATCGTGGCCGTGCCGCACGACGGCCCGCTGCAGATGTCGGCCGCTCAGCTGCGGCAGTGGTTCCAGTTCCGCATCGACGGCCCGAACCCGGTCAACAACGTGCCGTTCGCCGCGCGCCTGACCGGCCCGTGCGACGTCGACGCGCTGGCCGCCGCAGTGAGCGACGTGGTCGACCGGCACGAGATTCTGCGCACCACGTATCGCGAGATCGACGGTGCGCCATACCAGATCGTCCACCCGCGCGCTGCGGTGCCGGTGCGCCGTGCACACGGAGACGGCGCGGAGTGGCTGCAGACGGAACTCGAAGCCGAGCGCAAGTACTGCTTCGATCTGGAGGCAGATTGGCCGATCCGGGCCGCCATGCTGTCGACGCCAGATCACCATGTGCTGTCGCTCGTGGTGCACCACATCGCCGCTGATCACTGGTCGGGTGCTGTGTTGTTCACCGATCTCCTCACGGCGTACTACGCCCGCCGGGCCGGCAAGCCGGTCGAGCAGGCGCCGCTGCCCGTGCAGTACGCCGATTTTGCGGCGTGGCAGGCTGGGCTGCTGGCCGCCGACAACATGATCGACGAGCAACGCGAGTACTGGACCCGGCAGCTGGCCGGATTGCCCGAGGACAACGGGCTGCAGCCCGACTTCCCGCGCCCGCCGGTACCCACCGGCGAGGGGGCGGCGTTCGATTTCACCATCGACACGGCCACTCGGGAGAAGCTCGTCGAGCTCACCCGCGAACTCGGCGTCACCGAGTTCATGTTGCTGCAGGCCGCCGTCGCGATCGCGTTGCACAAGGCCGGCCAGGGCACCGACATCCCGCTCGGCACCCCGGTCGCCGGACGCACCGCCCCGGAACTCGACGCGCTGATCGGTTTCTTCATCAACATCGTGGTGTTGCGCAACGACCTGTCCGGCAATCCGACGCTGCGCGAGGTGCTGCGCCGAGCCAGGGAAATGGCCCTCGCCGCTTATCAGCATCAGGATCTCCCGTTCGATCGGGTCGTCGACGCGGTGAGCCCGGTGCGCACCCTGTCACGCAACCCGCTGTTCGGTGTCGTGGTGCACGTGCGCGAAGATCTGCCGCAGGACCAGGTCATCGACACGGGCGCTGACGGCGAGACCCGGTTCACCGCACTGGAACCCACGTTCGACGTGGCGCATGCCGACCTGTCGCTCAACTTCTTCGCGCAAGCGGGAGGTGCCGGCTACAAGGGCACCGTCATCTATCGGACCGAGCTCTACGAAGCGCAGACCGCGCAGCGGCTGGTGGGATGGCTGCACCGCGTCGTCGAGGCGTTCGCGACCGACGCCGACCAGACGCTGCGCGACATCGCGGTGATCGACCCGGCGGAACGCACCCGGCTGCTGGAGGATTGGAGCCGCAAGGCCGTGCCGCCCGCCGGGCTGCCGCAGACCGAGGGTGCCACCCACGTCTACGTGCTCGACGAGTCGGCCGAGCCGGTGGGCGTCGGGGTGATCGGTGACGTGTACTACGCCGGTGGCGCCGTCGACACCGCGGCCGGCGCCGCGTCGGGAGCGGCCGCGAAACGGTTCGTGCCCAACCCCTTCGGTGACGGACGGATCTACCGCACGGGCGACCGTGCCCGCTGGACCGCGGACGGCCACCTCGAGCCGATCGCCTTCGGGGAGCCGCGGCTGCAGGCCGCACTGGAGGCGGTCGACGGCGTCGCGGCCGCGGCGACCAGGAGTTGGGAGACGCGGGGTGCGCCGCTGCTCGCCGGGTACGTCGTCGCCGACCATCCGGTCGAAGACCCGCAGGCCTTCATCGCCGCGGTGTGGGACGCGCTGCCCGATGATCTGCCCGCCGACGTCACGCCTGCTGTCATCACCGTGGTCGACGACCTGGCGCCGCACCGGTTGTTCCGTCCGCGGGTCAGCGTGACCGCATCGACGGGATCGGTTGCGCCGCCGGAGACGCCGACCGAACAGGCGTTGGCCGGCCTGCTCGTCGAATTGCTCGACCTCACCGAGGTCGGCCGATTCGACGAGTTCTTCACCCTCGGCGGCGACAGCATCCTCGCGGTGCAGCTCGCCGCGCGGGCCCGCGACGCCGGGCTGGCGTTGACCGCGCGGATGGTGTTCGAACACCCCGCGCTCGCCGACCTCGCACAGGCTGTCGACGCCGCCGACGGCGCGGCTGCGGAACCCTCCGACACGCACCACGCGCCCATGGCGGCCTCCGGGCTCTCATCCGACGAGCTCGCATCGCTGACCGCTGCGTGGGGCCAGGACGGGGGGACGTCGACGTGACCTCCACCGGAGCGCCGCCCGGCGTCGAAGACGTCCTGGCGCTGAGCCCGCTGCAGCAGGGCCTGTACTCGTTGGCCGGTTTGGCCCGCGCCGACGAGGACGCCGACGCCGCGGCCGATCCGTACATCATCGCGATGGCCGCGGACATCGACGGACCACTCGACGCCGCGTTGTTGCGCGACAGTGCCGAGGCGATGCTGGTGCGCCATCCCAACCTGCGCGCGAGCTTCTTCCAGGGCAACCTCAGCCGGCCTGTCGCCGTCGTCCCGTCGGCGGTCGACCTACCGTGGCGACATGTCAGGGCGTCTGCGGCCGACGCCGACGCCATCGAGGCCGAAGAACGAAGCAGGCCTTTCGATCTCGGTCGCGGCCCGCTGATCCGGTTCCTGCTCGTCGAGAAGCCCGAGCTGCAGTGGCGGCTCGTCGTGGTCGCCCACCACATCACGATCGACGGCTGGTCGTTGCCGGTGTTCGTCGGTGAGCTCCTCGGGCTGTACGGGTCCGGGGGCGACGCGACTGCGCTGCCCGCGCCGCCGCGCCCGTACCGGGACTACATTGGTTGGCTGGCTGGACGCGACCAGGACGCCAGCCGCAGGCGCTGGCGGACCCACCTCGACGGGCTGGACGGCCCGACGCTGCTGTCGCCCGCGCTCACCGGCCGGGAAGCCCAGCCGGGGTTGCCGCAGCGGACCGAGGTCATGCTCGACGAGCAGCAGACCGCCGAGATCCTCGACGGTGCCCGGGCCCGTGGCGTCACGGTCAACACGCTCTTCCAGATGGCCTGGGCGACAATCCTTGCCGCGTTCACCGATCGGACCGACGTGGTGTACGGCATCACGGTGTCCGGACGCCCCGACGAGCTGTCCGGGGTCGAATCGATGGTGGGCCTGTTCATCAACACCGTGCCGTTGCGGGTGCGGGTCGACCCGTCGCAATCGGTCGGCCGGCAGTGCCTGGCGCTGCAGCGCGAGGCCGCCGAATTGCGCGACCACAGCTACCTCAGCCATACCGAACTCCGGTCCATCGGCGGGATCGGCGAGCTCTACGACAGCCTGCTGGTGTACGAGAACTTCCCGCCCGGCGGTCTGGTCGGCAGCGACGAGTTCGCGCTCGGCGCGGCGGTGTTGCGCCCGTCGGCGCTGGAGAGTCTGTCGCATTTCCCGGTCACCATCGCGGCTCACCCCACGCACGGCCGGCTCACGGTTCTCGTCGAAATCCTCGACGGCGCATTGGGAGCGCTCGACCCGCACGCCCTCGGACAACGTGTTCTCACCGTGGTCCAGCGGCTGCTGGCCGCGTGGGACCGCCCGTTGCGCGACGTCGCCGTGACGCTCGACGACGACCTGCGCCACGCGGGTCCGCGCGAGGCGACCGACCACCGGGGTGGCTTCCACACCGCGTTCACCGCGGCCGCTGCGCAGCGTCTCGGTTCCGTCGCATTGAGTTGGGACGGAGGAGAACTCAGCTACCGCGAGCTCGACGAGGCCGCCGACCGGCTGGCCGCCGAACTCAACCGGCGCGGTGTCGGTGCCGAGACGCCGGTGCCGATCCTGCTGCGCCGTGGTCCCGACTACGTCGTAGCGATGCTCGCGGTACTCAAGGCCGGTGGGCTGATCGTGCCGCTCGACCCGGCGATGCCCGACGAGCGGGTCGCCGAGATCGTCGGCCAGACGGGCGCACGCCTCATCGTCGACGATGCGCTGATGGCCGGCGTCGGCGGCGAACCCCCGCTGGATTTCCGGCCTGCGGACGTGAGCCCGGGTCAGGGCGCCTACATCGTGTTCACGTCCGGCACCACCGGAAAACCCAAGGGCGTCATCGGAACTCATCAGGCCCTGCTGGCCTACGCCGCGGACCACTCGCGCCACGTGCTGCAACCCGCGGCCGAACGCCTCGGCCGCCCACTACGGGTCGCGCACGCGTGGTCGTTCACGTTCGACGCGGCGTGGCAACCGCTCGTGGCGCTGCTCGACGGACACACCGTGCACATCGTCGGCGACGACGTGCAGCGCGACGCTGAGGCCGTGGTCGAGACCATCGGGCGCTTCGCGATCGACATGATCGACACCACGCCCTCGATGTTCACCCAGCTGCGTGCGGCCGGGCTGCTTTCCACGGTGCCGCTGGCGGTGCTGGCCCTCGGTGGCGAAGCCATCGACACCGCGGCCTGGCAGGCGATCCAGGCCGAGTGCGAACGCACCTGGATGTCGGCGCACAACTGTTACGGCCCGACCGAGACGACTGTCGAGGCAGTCGTCGCGGCGATCGCCGACCATGCCCAGCCGTGCATCGGCAAACCCACCGACACGACCGTGGCGTACGTGCTCGACGGCTGGCTGCGCCCGGTTCCCGACGGTGTCGCCGGCGAGTTGTACCTGGCCGGTGGGCAACTCACGCGCGGCTACCTGGGCAGGCCGGGGGAGACGGCGAGCCGGTTCGTCGCCGATCCGTTCACACCGGGCGCCCGGATGTACCGCACGGGCGACGTGGTCCGGCGTCTTCCCGACGGCTCGATCCAGTTTCTCGGCCGCACCGACGATCAGGTCAAGATCCGCGGCTTCCGCGTGGAACCGGGTGAAGTCGCCGCCGCGCTGCACCGCCATCCCGGGGTCCGGCACGCGCACGTGGCCGTGCGCAGGCATCGCAGCGGACCGCGGTTGACGGCGTACGTGGTGTCGGAGACCCCGGTGGACGACCTGCGCCGCATGTTGACTGCGACGCTGCCGAGATACCTGGTGCCACACCATATTCTCGCGGTCGGCGAGATCCCGCTGACCACCAACGGCAAGGTCGACGATGCGGCGCTGGCGGCCGTCGACGCCGAGCGGCAGTCCGATCGGTTCGAGGCGCCCGCGACCGAGACCGAGAAGGTCGTCGCCGAGGTGCTGGCCGACGTGCTCGACGCAGGCGACGTGGACGTCACCGCCGACTTCCTCGACCTCGGCCTGGACAGCATCGTCGCGCTCTCGGTGGTGCAGGCGGTGCGACGTCGCGGTCTGGTCCTGCGGGCCCGGCTCATGCTGGACTGTTCGACGGTGCGCGAACTCGCCGCGGCAATCGACAACGACGAGGTTCGGGACCGCGATGTCGAGCAGGACACGGGTCCGATCCCGTTGCTGCCCAACGGCCGCTGGCTCTACCAGTACGGTGAGCCGCGTCGGCTGGCGCAGACCGAGGCGTTCCGGCTGCCCGACGGCATCACGCGTGAGCAGCTGCAAGCGTTGTTGCGCAACGTGGTCGACGGGCACGAGGTACTGCGGTCCCGGCTGGACCGCGCCACGCTGACACTCGTCGCACATCCGGCCGGCGATGTTCTCAGCGAGGTGACGGCATCGGGCGATCTGACGGCGGCGGTGTCCGAGCAGGCCCGCCGCTCGGTGGAACGTATGGATCCGCAACAGGGTTCGATGCTCGACGCCGTGTGGCTGCATCACCCCGACGCCGGCGCGGGCGTACTGATCCTGACGGCGCACGTGCTTGCGTTAGATCCCGCCTCCTGGCGGATCATGGTCGGTGAACTCGAGACCGCCTGGCACGCCCTGGCCTCCGGTCGCGAACCCACGCCGGTCCGGGAACACACGTCACTGCGGCAATGGTCACGGCTCCTGGCGGAGCGCGCGCACGGGCTCGACACGTGCGACTTCTGGCATCGCCAGTTCGACGGTGGCGACCCGGATCTCGGGGCCCGGCGCGTCGATCCGGCGACCGACCGGATGCGCGACGTCGTGGTCGAGATGTGCTTTGCCGAGCCGGATCTCACCGCCCGGCTGCTCAACGGGCCGGTGCCGGTGACCGAGGTGCTGGCGGCGGCCACGGCGCGTGCGCTCACGAAGTGGCGTGCCCACCGTGGCCAACCGACCCCGGCTCCGTTGCTCGCGCTGGAGACCTACGGGCGCTCGGACGGCGTACTGTCGGCGGGGCTCGACGATTCCTTCGAGGTCGACACCGGTGACACGGTGGGTCTGCTCAGCATGATCTACCCGCTACGGGTGTCCGCCGCCGACGCGCGCGGCGTCGCGGACCAGCTCGCTGCCATCCCGGGTGACCCGATCGACTACGGCCTGCTGCGCCATCTGCGGGACGACACCGCCGAACGGCTTGGTGCCCACCGCGACCCGCAGATCCTGCTGAACTACCTGGGCCGCATCGAACTCGATTCGGCCGACCATGCGCTGCTGCAGGACCGGGCGCTGCTGGCGAGTGTCTCGCCGGTGCCCGAACCCGACGTGGCTGTGCGCCACGAACTCACGATCATGGCCGCGGTGATCGACCGTGACGGGTCGGCCGTGCTGGGTGCGCAGTGGCGAACGCTGCCCGACATTCTGTCCGCCGACGACATCGCCACATTGCAGGCGATGTGGCTGGACGCGTTGCGAGAGGTGACGAAGTGAGTACCCCAACCCTGGCGGTCATCGGTGCCGGCCCCAAAGGCATCGCGGTGGCGGCCAAGGCTGCCGAACTGCGTGCGATGGGCGTACCCGCGCCTGACGTCGTCGTCGTCGAACGCGCGGGCGTCGCCGCCAACTGGCAGGCCGTCGGCGGCTGGACCGACGGGCAGCACCGGCTCGGTACGAGCCCTGAGAAGGACGTCGGCTTCCCGTACCGTTCGTCACTGGTGCCGCGCCGCAATGCCGAACTCGACGAACGCATGGTGCGGCACAGCTGGCAGTCGTACCTGATCGACATCGGCCACTTCGCCGAGTGGATCGACCGCGGCCGGCCGGCGCCGACCCATCGCCGGTGGAGTCAGTACCTGAACTGGGTCGCCGAGAACATCGGAATGACCGTGGTGTCCGGCGAGGTCACCGAGATCGGTGTCGACGACGACCAGGATTCGTGGGTGCTGCGCACCGACGAGTCCACCGTCACCGCCGACGCCGTCATGGTTACGGGACCGGGCCAGGCGGAACGGGCGATCCTGCCGGGCAACCCGCGCGTGCTGTCCATCGCGCAGTTCTGGCACCGGGCAGCCGCCAAGGAGCTGATCTCGGCCGAACGGGTGGCCGTGGTCGGTGGCGGCGAAACGGCCGCCACGATGCTCAATGAGCTTTTCCGCCACCGGGTTTCGACCATCACGGTGATCTCGCCGCAGGTCACCTTGTTCACTCGCGGTGAGGGCTTCTTCGAGAACGTGCTCTACTCCGATCCCACGCACTGGTCGGGTTTGACGCTCTCGGAGCGGCGCGACGCCATGAACCGCACCGACCGCGGGGTGTTCTCGGCCCGCGTCCAGGAGGCCCTGCTCGCCGACGACCGCATCCGTCACCTGCGCGGTCGGGTCGCGCATGCGGTCGCGCGTGACGAGAAGATCCGGCTGACGCTGCAAACCGAGCGGGGCAGCGAACGGCTGGAGACCGTGCACGGTTTCGACCTGGTGATCGACGGATCGGGCGCCGACGCGCTGTGGTTCGTGCCGCTGCTGGCCCAGGATGCGTTGGACATGCTGGAACTCGGGCTCGGGTCGCCGTTGACGGGGGACACCCTGCAGGAGTCGATCGGCTATGACCTCGCGGTCACCGGCGTGACGCCCAAGCTGTTCCTGCCCGGGCTCGCCGGGTTGAACCAGGGCCCGGGCTTTCCCAACCTGAGCTGCCTCGGACTGCTGTCCGACCGCGTACTGGGCGCCGACCTCGGAATCGGCCCGACCGTGACCACCGACCGTTCGATCAGGAGTACCGATGAGCACCAATCCGTTCGATGACGAAAACGGCACGTTCTTCGTGCTCGTGAACGCCGAGGATCAGCACAGCCTGTGGCCCGCGTTCGCCGACGTGCCCGCCGATTGGCGAGTGGTGTTCGGAGCGGCCACCCGTGCCGAGTGCGTGGCCTATGTCGAGGAGCACTGGACGGACCTGCGTCCCAAGAGCCTTCGCGACGCGATGGCGGGGTAACGCCGACGATCACGCCTGCTGGGGCGACAGTGCGTCCATGTCGAACAGCCGGGCATGCAGGATCGTGCGGTTTCGCAGCGCCGCCCGGACCGCACGGTGCAGCCCGTCCTCCAGATAGATGTCGCCCCGCCATTTCACGGCGTGCGGGAACAGGTCGCCGTAGAACGTCGAATCCTCCGAGAGCAGCCGGTCCAGGGCGAGCACCGTGGTCGTGGTGACCAGCTCGTCGAGCCGCAGCTGCCGGGGTGGGATACGCGACCAGTCCCGGTAGGTGAGTCCGTGTTCCGGATAGGGCTTGCCCTCGATGACGCCTTTGAAGATCATCGGTGGCCCGCCTCCGGGTGACCTGTAAGAGGTTTTGCCATCGGCATAGTTGCAAAGGCTAGTACCGAAAGCGCAGATTGCCAGCAGTAGCTTTCGGGACGGCACGCGCAGCGCCCGATGGCACCGGAGGCCCGGGCCGCGGACCCGCGAAATACGCGGTCGGTAAACGTCCTGCTCGATAAGTAAAATGGAGCAGGCAAAATGGACGCTTCGTGGTTCTGAAGGGCAGGTGAACACGTGGGTAGTGCCGACGACCGTCGCTTCGAGGTGCTGCGTGCCATCGTCGCCGACTTCGTCTCCACCAAAGAGCCCATCGGCTCCAAGACGCTGGTCGAGCGGCACAATCTCGGCGTTTCCAGCGCCACGGTCCGCAACGACATGGCCGTGTTGGAGGCCGAGGGCTACATCACCCAGCCCCACACCAGTTCGGGCCGGGTGCCCACGGAGAAGGGCTATCGCGAGTTCGTCGACCGCATCGACAACGTCAAACCGCTGTCGGCGTCGGAGCGCAGCGCGATCCTCAACTTCCTGGAGACCGGTGTCGACCTCGACGACGTGCTCCGCCGCGCGGTGCGGCTGCTGGCTCAGCTGACGCGGCAGGTGGCCATCGTGCAGTACCCGACCCTGTCCACGTCGACCGTGCGCCATCTCGAGGTGGTGGCGCTCACACCGGCGCGATTGCTGCTCGTGGTGATCACCGACTCGGGCCGGGTGGATCAACGCATCGTCGAACTCGGCGACGCGATCGACGAGCACGAGCTGGGCAAACTGCGTGAGCTGCTCGGCCAGGCACTCGAAGGCAAGCCGCTGGCAACGGCTTCGGTGGCGGTTTCGGATCTGGCCACGCATCTCAACGGCGGCAGCGGGATGTCGAACGCACTGAGCAATGCCGTCGGCCGAGCCGCCACGGTCCTGGTGGAGACTTTGGTGGAGCACACCGAGGAACGCCTGCTGCTGGGCGGGACCGCGAACCTGACCCGCAACACGGCCGACTTCGGCGGCTCGCTGCGATCGGTGCTCGAAGCCCTGGAGGAGCAGGTGGTGGTGCTGCGGCTGCTGGCGGCCCAGCAGGAGGCCGGCAAAGTCACGGTGCGCATCGGTCACGAGACCGAGGCCGAGCAGATGGTGGGCACGTCCGTGGTGAGCACCGCGTACGGCAGCTCGGGCAAGGTGTACGGCGGCATGGGTGTGGTGGGCCCCACCCGGATGGACTATCCGGGAACTATCGCTAATGTCGCTGCGGTTGCTCTCTACATAGGTGAAGTCTTAGGCAGCCGCTGAGCGGCAGCATGTGAAAGGTCTGGCGTGGCACGCGATTATTACGGCCTGCTCGGAGTGAGCAAGGGTGCGAGTGATTCGGAGATCAAACGCGCCTATCGGCGATTGGCGCGTGAGCTGCATCCCGACGTCAACCCCGACGAAGAGGCTCAGGCCCGGTTCACCGAGATCCAGGTCGCCTACGAGGTGCTCAGCGATCCGGAGAAGCGGCGCATCGTCGACATGGGCGGCGATCCGATGGAGTCGGTCGGCGGTTCGCCGAACGGGTTCGGTGGGTTCGGCGGGCTCGGAGACGTCTTCGAGGCGTTCTTCGGCGGCGGCACCACGTCCCGCGGTCCGATCGGCCGCGTGCGGCCAGGTGCGGATTCGCTGCTGCGGATGCGGCTCGACCTGGAGGAATGCGCTACCGGTGTGACCAAGCAGGTGACGGTCGACACGGCCGTGCTCTGCGACCTATGCCACGGCAAGGGGACCAACGGCAACTCCACTCCGGTGACCTGCGACACGTGCGGCGGCCGCGGGGAGATCCAGACCGTGCAACGGTCCCTGCTCGGCCAGGTCATGACGGCCCGCCCCTGTCCCGTGTGCGGCGGCGTCGGCGAGGTCATCCCCGACCCGTGCAGCCGGTGCGGCGGCGACGGACGGGTGCGGTCGCGGCGCGAGATCAGCGTCAAGATCCCGGCCGGTGTCGGCGACGGCATGCGCGTGCGGCTGGCCGCGCAGGGCGAGGTCGGCCCGGGTGGCGGCCCCGCCGGCGATCTGTACGTCGAGGTACACGAGAAGCAGCACGCGACGTTCGTGCGTGACGGCGACGACCTGCACTGCACGGTTTCGGTCCCGATGGTCGACGCCGCACTCGGTGTCACCGTGCCCGTCGAGGACATCCTCGACGGCGTCGTCGACATCACCGTCCCCGCGGGTACCCAGCCCGGCGCCGTGACAACGCTGCGCGGGCACGGGATGCCGCACCTGCGGTCCGGCGTCCGCGGCGATCTGCATGCTCACATCGATGTCGTGGTGCCGGCGCGACTGGACCACACCGACATCGAACTGCTGCGCAAGCTCAAGGAGAACCGCGCCCGCGACACCGCCGAGGTGCGGTCGACGCAGGCGTCGGCCGCCACGGGCGGGGGCCTGTTCAGCCGGTTGCGCGAGACGTTCACCGGCCGCTGAGCTCGTGAGCGCGGCGCTTTTCTACGTCGACGCGCTGCCCGGCGCCGGTGCGGCTGTGGTGGTCGACGGCGACGAAGGCTTCCACGCGGCCAACGTCCGGCGCATCCGGGTCGGCGAGGAGATCGATCTGAGCGACGGTGCCGGCGCGCTCGCGCACTGCGTCGTCGAGGACACCGCAAAAGGCCGGTTGTCGGCGCGCGTGCGCGAGAGGATTGCCGTCGCCGCCCCTACGCCGTCGGTCACCGTGGTGCAGGCGCTGCCGAAGTCGGACCGTTCCGAGCTGGCGGTCGAGCTCGCGACCGAGGCCGGCGCCGACGCGTTCGTCGCCTGGCAGGCCGCCCGGTGCGTGGCGCGCTGGGACGGCCCGAAGGTCGACAAGGGCCTGCGGCGGTGGGCCGCGGTGGCCCGATCGGCCGCACGGCAGTCCCGTCGGCCCTACGTTCCCGTGGTCGACGGCGTGGTCACGACCGCGGAGCTGGTGCGTCGTGTCGCCGACGCGGTTGCGGGTGGGGCAGTCGTGCTGGCGCTGCATGAATCGGCCACCGTACCGATGGCGGAACTGCCTGTGGGGCAGACGGATTCGGTGATCCTGATCGTCGGGCCCGAAGGCGGCATCGCCGACGAGGAGGTCGCCGCCTTGACCGGTGCCGGCGCGCGGGCCGTGCGGCTCGGGCCCACGGTGCTGCGGACCTCGACTGCGGCCGCGGTCGCGCTGGGCGCACTCGGTGTGCTGACGACGCGCTGGGCCCGGTGAGGCCGCGGATATATTTTCGGCCGTTTCCTCGACGAAACAGCGCGCTCACCGTGCGGTGACACAGCGCTAGTTACGTTGCCGCGCATGAGCGCAACAACGGCCATCGATCCGCCCGACAGCGAACTGGTCCGGCTGGCCAACAAACCCCCCTGGTACACGTCGCTGTTCGTCCAGCTGCTGGTCGCGATCGTGGCGGGCATCGCGGTCGGCTGGCTCTGGCCCGACGTCGGCGGCAGCCTCAAACCGCTGGCCGACGGCTTCATCAAGCTGATCAAGATGCTGATCGCGCCCATCATCTTCTGCACCGTGGTGCTCGGCATCGCCCACGTCGGGGATCTCAAGTCGGTCGGGCGGATCGGGGTCAAAGCCCTGATCTATTTCGAGGCCGTCACGACATTCGCGTTGCTGTTCGGGCTTCTGGTCGGCAACCTCGTCAAGCCCGGTGCCGGCTTCAGCATCGACCCGCAGACGCTGGCGTCCGGTGCCGAGGCGGTTGCGAAGAAGACCAACGACGGTGAGTTGCCGCACACGGTCGAGTTCCTGCTGGGCATCATCCCGAGCTCGGTGATATCGGCGTTCGCCGAGAACGCCCTGCTGCAGGTGCTGTTCTTCGCGGTGCTGTTCGGCCTGGCGCTGGCGAAGTTCGGGGAACACGGCCCACCGGTGGTGATGGAGTTCATCGATCACCTGAGCCACATCTTCTTCACGATCATCGGCTGGATCATGCGGCTCGCTCCGATCGGCGCGTTCGGTGCGATGGCCTACATCATCGGTCAGTACGGCATCGGCTCACTCGGCAGCTACGGCAAGCTCATCGCGGCCTGTTACGCCGCGGCGCTGTTGTTCATCGTGATCCTCGCCGCGATCGCGCGGCTGTTCGCCGGGGTGAATCTCTGGAAGTTTCTCGTCTACATCAAGGACGAGATGTTCCTCGCGCTCGGCACGGCCTCGACCGAGGTGGTGCTGCCCCGGATCATGGCCAAGCTCACAAATGCCGGATGCTCGCGCACCACAACCGGTCTGGTGGTGCCGACCGGTTACTCGTTCAACCTGGACGGCGCCACGCTCTACCTGTCGATCTGCGTGCTGTTCCTGGCACAGGCGCTCGGCGTCGACTTGAGCCTCGGGGAGCAGATCACCGCCGTTCTGGTGCTCATGCTCACCTCGAAAGGGATGGCGGGCGTGCCGGGGTCGTCGTTTCTCGCGTTGTCGGCGACCGTCGCCGCCATCGGCCACGGCGCCATTCCGGTGGCCGCGGTGGCCCTGTTGCTGGGTGCCGACCGCATCATGGACTCGATGCGGGTTTCGGTGAACCTGCTGGGCAACTGCGTGGCGACCCTTGTGGTGGCCAACTGGGAAGGTCAGCTCGACAAGGAGCGCATGCGCAAGGTGCTCGACGGCGAGGCGGTGCCGCCGTTGGAAGACCCGGATCCGATGGCCGCCGAGGACGAATTCGACGTCGCGTCCCGGGGCTGATCCGCGCGAGGGCGGCAACTTTCTGCCATCCGGCGATCAATCACTGCCATCGGAATTAACCCTCTGACCTGTGTGTTTAACCCGGTAGACCGGCGCGAAACACCACACCGGGCACATAGGAGAAGAGGGCAGCGCCATGAAGAAGTTCGGAATTGCGTCGATGATCGCCAGCGGTTTCGCAGCTGCAGTCGTCGGCCTGGCGGCACCGGCACAGGCCGGCGTCGACCACCACACCTGGCTCGACCAGATCGGGCCGCAGGTGAGCGTCCCGCACGTGGACACCACGGTTCACCAGAGCCACTGATCATCCGATCGCACCGGCAAAGGGCACCCCGGCGTGGGGTGCCCTTTGCCGTGATGGCGGGCTTAACCATTGGGACGTGTCGCTGACCAGCGGTAAACTGAACTGAACCACATAACCAGAACACGGAAAGCAGGCAAGAAACCCCACGTGACGCCCCGCGAGACGACAGCTGACTCGTCGGCCCCCTCCGGAACGGTCCGCAGCAGCATCACAGTTCCGCCCGACATCATCGTGGGCCTGCTCGGCTCGGCTGATGGGAATCTGCGGGCCCTCGAACGCCTCCTGGCCGCCGACATCCATGTGCGCGGCAACGAAATCACTTTTTCCGGTGAGCCTGCCGACGTGGCACTGGCCGAACGTGCCGTCGCCGAGTTGGTGGCCGTGGCCTCCAGCGGCCAGACGCTCACCCCTGACGCGATCCGGCACAGTGTCGCGATCCTCAACGGCAGCGGCGACGAGTCGCCCGCCGAGGTGCTCACGCTCGACATCCTGAGCCGCCGCGGCAAGACCATCCGGCCCAAGACGCTCAACCAGAAGCGCTACGTCGACGCGATCGACGCGCACACCATCGTGTTCGGCATCGGTCCGGCAGGCACCGGCAAGACGTATCTGGCCATGGCCAAGGCCGTCAACGCGCTGCAGACCAAACAGGTCAACCGCATCATCCTGACCCGGCCCGCGGTGGAAGCCGGTGAGCGGCTTGGCTTTCTGCCCGGCACGCTGATCGAGAAGATCGACCCGTACCTGCGTCCGCTCTACGACGCGCTGCACGACATGATGGATCCCGAGGCCATCCCAAACCTGTTGAGCGCCGGGGTGATCGAGGTAGCGCCCCTGGCTTTCATGCGTGGCCGAGCGCAACCACTGTTCACCAATGTGCTGACCCCCGGTGGGTTCCGCCCGATCGGCGAACTCAAGGTCGGCGATTTGGTGATCGGCTCTGACGGATCACCCACCGAGGTGACCGGCGTGTACCCGCAAGGCTTCAAGGAGATCTACCGCGTCTACACCCAGGATGGCGCATCGACGCTCGCGTCCGGTGACCACCTGTGGGCGGTGTACACGGCTTCCGACCGGCGCCGGAACAAACCGGCTCGGATTCTGGAGACCAAGGAGATGATCGGCAATCTCCGCAGTGCACACCAGCATCGGTACGAACTGCCGATGCTGAACGGGCCGGTGGCCTTCGAATCGCGGCCCGTGCCCATGGACCCGTACGCACTCGGACTGTCCGCATCCAAGTTCATCCCCGCGGACTATCTCTACAACACGGCAGATGTGCGGCTCGGTGTACTGCAGGGCCTCCTCGACACCGGTGGAGGGCCGGTCACGCAGCAGGGACGAACCTGTCGGGTCCAGTACACGACCGCGTCCGATCAACTGCGCGACAACGTGATCTTTCTCGTCGAATCGCTCGGCGGTGTCGTCCACCTGCGTACGCGCAAGGCCGAGGGGCGCAATGCGCACATCCTCGACATTCGCCTTCCCTCAGGAGTTGCTCCCTTCCGGTTGGCGCGCAAAGTGGCGAAGTACGACGAGACGGGTGGCGGTCGGCCGATGCGGTTCATCGACCGAATCGAACCTGCGGGTACCGAGGAAGCCGTGTGCATCAGCGTCGCCGCCGAGGACTCGCTCTATGTCACCGAGGATTTCCTGCTCACGCACAACACCCTCAATGACGCCTTCATCATCCTCGACGAGGCGCAGAACACCACTGCCGAGCAGATGAAGATGTTCCTCACGCGGCTCGGGTTCGGCTCGAAAGTCGTTGTCACGGGCGATGTCACGCAGGTGGACCTGCCGGGTGGCGCGACGTCGGGCCTTCGCGCGGCCATGCAGATTCTCGACGGCATCGACGACATCCATTTCTCCGAACTCACCAGCGCCGACGTGGTGCGGCACCGCCTGGTGTCCGAGATCGTCGACGCCTACGCCCGACACGAGGAGCCGGCATTGCTCAACCGGGCCCAGCGCCGTTCGTCGACCGGGAGGCCCAGGCGATGAGCGACGCTTGCGGAGCGAATCAACAGACGGCATGCGGGATCCGAGCCTGCGAGGGAACCGCATGAGCATCGAGGTGTCCAACGAGTCGGGTATCGACGTCTCGGAGACCGAACTGATCAGCGTGGCCCGGTTTGTCATCGAAAAGATGGATGTGCATCCGGCAGCCGAACTTTCGATGGTGTTGGTCGACAGCGCGGCCATGGCCGATCTGCACATGCGGTGGATGGATCTGCCCGGCCCCACCGACGTCATGAGTTTCCCGATGGACGAGTTGGAGCCCGGCGGCAGGCCCGATTCACCCGAGCCGGGGCCGGCGATGCTGGGCGACATCGTGCTGTGTCCGGAGTTCGCCGAGCAGCAGGCCGCCAAGGCAGGCCACTCGCTCGGGCAGGAGCTCGCGCTGTTGACGGTGCACGGGGTGCTGCACCTGCTGGGCTACGACCACGCCGAACCTGACGAGGAGAAAGAGATGTTCGCCCTGCAGCGCCAGCTGCTGGAGGAATGGGTCGCCGACCAGGTGCAGGCCTATCACGCCGACCGGCAGAGCGAACAGGACCGGCGCCTGCTGGACAAGTCCCGATACTTCGACCAACCGTGACCGGACTCGCTCCGCTCATCGGCGCGATCGTGCTGGTCGCATTCGGTGGGTTGTTCGCGGCCATCGATGCCGCACTGTCGACGGTCTCGATCGCGCGCATCGACGAGATGGTCCGCGACGAACGTCCCGGTGCCGCTCGGCTGGCGCGGGTCGTCGCGGAGCGGCCCCGCTACATCAACCTGGTCGTGCTCCTGCGTATCACGTGCGAGGTGAGCGCGACCGTGTTGTTGGTGGCCTACCTCGATGGACGGCTCGGGGTCAGCTGGGGACTGGTGACCGCCGCGGTGATCATGGTGGTGACCAGTTTCGTGGCCATCGGGGTCGGCCCGCGGACCGTCGGCAGGCAGAACGCCTACACCATCGCGTTGTTCTCTGCGCTTCCGCTACAGGCGATTTCGGTGCTGCTCACCCCGATCAGCCGGCTGCTGGTGTTGATCGGTAACGCACTCACCCCCGGCCGCGGATTCCGCAACGGCCCGTTCGCTTCTGAGATCGAGCTGCGTGAGGTCGTCGACCTGGCGCAGCAGCGCGGCGTCGTCGCCGACGAGGAACGCCGCATGATCCAGTCGGTGTTCGAACTCGGCGACACCCCGGCTCGCGAGGTCATGGTGCCCCGCACCGAGATGGTCTGGATCGAAAGCGACAAGACCGCGGGCCAGGCCACGTCGTTGGCGGTCCGCAGCGGGCATTCACGCATACCGGTGGTCGGGGAGAACGTCGACGACATCGTGGGTGTCGTCTATCTCAAAGATCTTGTGCAGCAGACGTACTACTCGGTGAACGGCGGCCGCGACACCACGGTTGCGCAGGTGATGCGACCGGCGGTGTTCGTACCCGACTCCAAACCGCTCGACGAGCTGCTCAACGAGATGCAACGAGACCGCAACCACATGGCCCTGCTGGTCGACGAATACGGGGCCATCGCCGGTCTGGTGACCATCGAGGACGTGCTCGAGGAGATCGTCGGCGAGATCGTCGACGAATACGACGCCGGCGAGGTGGTCCCCGTGCAGGATCTGGGCGAGCGGCGGTTTCGCGTGTCGGCGCGACTTCCGATCGAAGATCTCGGCGAGCTGTACGGCCTGGAACTCGACGAGGATCTCGACGTCGACACCGTCGGTGGGTTGGTGGCTCATGAACTCGGCCGCGTACCGCTGCCGGGCGCCCAGGTGACGTGGGACGGGCTGCAGTTGCGCGCCGAGGGTGGCCCCGACCACCGTGGCAGGGTGCGCATCGGCACGGTGCTCGTCAGCCCGACCGAACCCGAGAAACAGGAGACCCCAGATAGTGACGACTGAGCTCGATGCCGAGGACAACAAGCTGGTGGTGCTGGCCAGGGGCGCGATGGGCCGGGCCGAAGCCGGCTCCGGCGCCGCCGTGCGGGATCAGGACGGCCGCACGTATGCGGGCGCCCCGGTGTCCCTGCAAGCATTGCAGTTGACGGCGTTGCAGGCCGCCGTCGCCGCGGCGGTGTCCAGTGGTGCGACCGGGCTCGAGGCCGCGGTCCTCGTCGGCGGCTCGGCCGACGACGCGGGTGTGGCGGCCGTGCGGGAACTGTCTGCCGACGCGGCCGTGATCGTGACCGACCGGGCGGGGAACCCGGTATGACCGAATTCCGGTCGGGCTTCGTGTGTTTCGTCGGCCGGCCCAACACCGGAAAGTCGACACTGACCAACGCGCTGGTGGGCTCCAAGGTGGCCATCACGTCGAACCGTCCGCAGACCACCCGGCACACGATCCGCGGAATCGTGCACCGCGAGGACTTCCAGATCATCCTGGTCGACACGCCAGGCCTGCACCGGCCGAGAACCTTGCTGGGGCAACGGCTCAACGATCTGGTCAAGGACACGTATTCCGAGGTCGACGTCATCGGGTTGTGCATTCCGGCCGACGAGGGCATCGGCCCGGGCGACCGGTGGATCTACCAACAGATCCGCGCGGTCGCACCGAAGACCACCCTGATCGCGATCGTGACGAAGATCGACAAGGTGCCCAAAGACCGGGTCGCCGCACAGCTGCTCGCGGTCAGTGAGTTGGTGGGCCCGGACACCGACATCGTGCCCGTGTCGGCCACGGCGGGGGAGCAGCTCGACGTGCTCACCGACGTGCTGGTCGCCAAACTTCCTCCGGGCCCGGCTTATTACCCCGACGGCGAACTCACCGACGAGCCCGAAGAAGTGCTGATGGCCGAACTCATCCGCGAGGCCGCGCTCGAAGGCGTGCGTGATGAACTACCGCACTCCCTGGCCGTGGTGATCGAAGAGGTCGAGCCGCGCGAGGGCCGGGACGACCTCATCGACGTCCATGCGATTCTCTACGTCGAGCGCGACAGTCAGAAGGGCATCGTGATAGGCAAGGGCGGTGCCCGGTTGCGCGAGGTGGGCACCGCCGCCCGCACCCAGATCGAAAAGCTGCTCGGCACAAAGGTTTATCTCGACCTGCGGGTCAAGATCGCCAAGAACTGGCAGCGTGACCCAAAGCAGCTGGGACGTCTGGGTTTCTGATCCTCACCGGGTGAACACGCAGGTGTCCGCGGTGCCCACCGGTTTCTCGACCACGACCTTGCCGTCCACGGTGATCCGGCAGCCCTTCTGCTGGTCGTCGCGGCTGGTCCAGGTGAGCGAAACGTAATCCTCGTCTGCGGGGAGCGGATAGCTCTTGCTGAACGGGATCTTGGTGTGGTCGCCCGCCACCTGGTTGAACGGAATCGACCAGATCGAGTACACCTCCCCGGCCCCGGTTACCTCCAGCACGATCGTCGACTGGCTTGCTTGGGGCGTCGGCTTGGGAGCATTGGCTGCCTTACGGGACGCCGCCGCGGCGTTGTCGTCGAACATCTGCTGACGGAAATCCGGTGTGACGCAGATCGTGTCGCCGTCGAACGCCTCACGCCAGACGAAACCCTGTGCGCAGCTCTGTGGTCCGTATGCGCCGTTGGGATCCTTGTTCGCGCCGGGGTTCGCGTTCTGCTGCTTGACCGTCGCGCGGATGTCCGGGGTGACGCACACGGTGTCGCCCGTCCTCGCTTCGCGCCACACATAGCCCTGGATGCAGGTGTCAGGACCGTACGGGAGCGGGTCGGCCTGAGCTGGCGTCGGTATGACGATGGCCGTCGCCAGGACGGCTGCGGCCGATGCGAGCCGTGCAGGATTCTTGGTTGCCATGCGAGCCTCCAGGTGAATTTGAAGGCGGCCCGACAGCCCGCACCGCCTGTGCCTCAACGCTAAGAAGCCGCGGGCGGGCCGGATAGAGTACCTGACTACCCGATCCCGTTTGCTGGGGATGATGTGCCCGGAGGTTTGGTGATTCCCGGCCCTTTCAGGTGCCCTGTCGGGTATTAACTGCCGCGGCCGCTCGTGCTACGTCGTCGGTGCACTCGCCGTTGGTCAGCTCGAGGGGAAGCGCCGCATGGCCGGTGCCCCACCAGGCTTCGGGTTGATGCGCGGCCCAGCCGGTGACGGCCTCCAATTCGGCGGCCAGCGAGATCAACAGCGGCTCACTGTTGGCCGGGCCCATCAGCTGGACACCGATGGGCAGGCCGTCGGACGTGAACCCCGCGGGCACGCTGATCGACGGCCAGCCCAGCAGATTCCACGGCCACGTGACGGGGCAGTACCGAATCGCGCTGCGCTCGGTGGCGTACCAACCGCGACGGTCGAATTCGTGTGTGAGCGGGGGCGGTTGGGCTGTGGTCGGCGCGATGATCACGTCGACGAGGTTGAAGATCCATCCGATCCGCCGCTGGATTTCGGCTTCCTGGACGCGGGCTTTGCGCAGCACGTTCTCGGACAGCAACCGGCCGATGCGCATGTTGGTCACGGTGCGTTCGTCGTAGTCGACACCGACATGTCCGTCATAGCCGGGCTCGCCCAGCCGCTCCGCCCAGTCCAAAAGGCCCGCGGTGGACCGCGACAAGAAGTTCCACGACATCCGCAGGCTGTAATTGGGATCCTTGGCCACCACGGTGTGGCCGAGCTCGCCGAGCTGCGTGGCAACGGTCTGTAGGGCGGTCTTGATCTCCGGATGCAGTTTCACCCGGAAGCCCGTGAACGGAAACTTCGTCGACATGGCCACGCGCAGGGCGCCGGGTGCCCGCCCGACGCACTCGGCAGCTTGGATCGGCGGCGGTTTGTGGAGGTCTCCTTCGACGTTGCCGGAGGCCGCGTCGAGCACCAGGGCCGCATCCATGACGGTCCGGGCCAGGACGCCGTTGACCGTGATCCCGTTGAACGCCTCCGGCAGCGGCCAGGTCGAGATGCGGCCGCGCTGCGGTTTGATGCCGACCAGGTGGGTCCATGCTGCCGGGATCCGGACGCTGCCCGCGCCGTCGGAACCGATGGTCGCGGCCACCAGGCCCGCGGCGACAGCGGCCGCGCTGCCGCCCGAAGAGCCGCCGGGGCTGTGCTTGCGTGACCACGGATTGCGGGTGTGACCGAACTGCGGCCCGCCGGTGAACGGCCACTGCCCGAGCTCGCACGTATTGGTCTTGCCGACGATGATCGCGCCCGCTGCGCGCAGTCGGCGCACCACTTCGGCATCGGCGGTGGCAGGCGGAACGCCGGCGTCGGTCCCGAATCGGGTGGGCACGCCCGCGACGTCGACGTCGTCCTTGACGGCGATGGGGATCCCCAGCAGGGGAAGTTGCTTGCCGGCGGCCCGGGCCCGGTCGGCCCGGACGGCGTCGGCCAGCGCCTGCTCGGTGAGCACCACGCGAAACGCGTTGAGGGTCGACTGGCTGGCGGCGATGGCGTCCAAGGACCGGCGAACCAGTTCCTCGGAGGTGACGGTGCCACTGGCAAGTTGGTACAGCTGATTGGTCAGGGTGGGGAAAGTGGGAAATGCCGAGTGGAACGCCGTAGATTTGCCCATCACTTCCGAGGATATCGGCGGTGCGCTACCGGCATCTGTCACGGTGCGGTGCGAGACTGTTCAGATGCGGCTGTACCGGGACCGGGCGGTGGTGCTGCGCCAGCACAAGCTCGGCGAGGCCGACCGGATCGTCACCTTGCTCACCCGCGACCACGGTTTGGTGCGCGCGGTGGCCAAGGGAGTGCGGCGTACCCGCAGTAAGTTCGGCGCCCGGCTGGAGCCTTTTGCCCACATCGACGTCCAGCTGCACCCGGGCCGCAATCTCGACATCGTCACGCAGGTGCAGGCCATCGACGCGTTTGCGGCCGACATCGTCAGCGACTACGGGCGCTACACCAGTGCGTGCGCGATGTTGGAGACCGCCGAGCGGCTGGCGGGCGAGGAGCGGGCGCCCATGCCCGCGCTGCACAAGCTCACGGTGGCCGCGCTGCGCGCAGTGGCAGACGGCCGTCGGGCCCGGGAACTCGTGCTCGACTCCTATTTGTTGCGGGCCATGGGGGTCGCCGGGTGGGCGCCCGCACTGACCGAGTGCGCCAAGTGCGCCGCGCCCGGCCCGCACCGGGCCTTTCACGTCGCGGCGGGCGGCAGCGTCTGTGTGCACTGCAGGCCCAGCGGCTCCAGCACCCCGCCGCAGGTGGTGCTCGACCTCATGACGGCATTGCACGACGGCGACTGGGAGTACGCCGAGTCGACGGCGGCGGGGCACCGCAGTCAGGCCAGCGGGCTCATCGCCGCCCATCTGCAATGGCACCTGGAACGTCAGTTGCGCACGTTGCCTCTGGTGGAGCGGGCGTACCGGATCGATCGGACGGTCGCCGATCAGCGGGCTGCGCTGGTCAGGCAGGATATGGCACATGGCATTAAAACGGGACAAGCAGACCACTTACCCGCAGCTGCCCCCGGCGCCTGACGACTATCCGACGTTCCCGGACAAGTCGACCTGGCCGGTCGTCTTTCCCGAGCTGCCGCCGAACACCAACGGCAGATTCTCCCGGCCGCCGCAGCACACGTCGAAGGCCGTGCCGCCGGAGATCCCGGCCGACCAGGTGCCCAACCACGTCGCGGTGGTGATGGACGGCAACGGCCGCTGGGCCACCCAACGGGGGCTAGGCCGCACCGAGGGGCACAAGATGGGCGAGGCCGTGCTCATCGACATCACCTGCGGCGCCATCGAACTCGGCATCAAGCACCTGAGCGTGTACGCGTTCTCCACCGAGAACTGGAAGCGCAGCACCGAAGAGGTCCGGTTCCTCATGGGCTTCAACCGTGAGGTGGTGCGGCGCCGCCGCGAGAACCTCGACGCCATGGGCGTCAACATGCGCTGGGTCGGGTCACGGCCCCGGATGTGGCGCAGCGTCATCAAGGAATTCGACATCGCCGAGCAGATGACCGTCGGCAACGACGTCATCACGGTCAACTACTGCGTGAACTACGGTGGCCGCACCGAGATCGTGGAGGCCGCGCGCGCCCTCGCCGAAGAAGCGGCCGAAGGCAAGCTCAATCCCAGCCGTATCAGCGAGGCCTCGTTCGCCAAGCATCTGCACCGGCCCGACATCCCGGACGTGGATCTGTTCATCCGGACGTCCGGTGAGCAGCGGGCGAGCAACTTCCTGTTGTGGCAGGCCGCGTACGCCGAGTTCGTGTTCCAGGACAAGCTCTGGCCGGATTACGACCGGCGTGACCTGTGGGCGGCGTGCGAGGAATACGTGAACCGCAACCGTCGCTTCGGACGGGCCTGATGACCAATCTGCTGCAGCGGTTGTCCGCGGCGCTCGGTGAGGTGATGTCGGTCGTCGAGGAGGACGACGGCGCACTGACGGTCACGGTCGACGGCTCGGTGGCCTCCGTGCGGGTGGTCGCCATCGCCGAAGGTCTGGAGATGGTGTCGCTGACGCAGCCGCTGGCGTGGGATCTGCCGCTCAACAGCAAGATCCGTGAGCGGGTTTCGGCCCATGCCAGTAAGACCATGCTGGGCACGGTCGTGCTGGTGGAGAAACTGGTCGAGACGCCGACCAACGGTGCCACGCCCAAGAACGCGGCACGCAAGCGGCCGGCGAAGAAGGTTGCCGACGTGATGCTGCGGTACAACTTCCCGGCTGCCGGGCTCACCGACGATGCGCTGCGCACACTGATCCTCATGGTGCTGGCCACGGGTGCCGACGTGCGTCGGGATCTGATGTCGTGACCGCGCAGGTGCTCCGCATCGTGGCGGCTGTCGTGCTCGACGAGCGCAACCATGTGCTGGTGGTCCGCAAACGCGGCACGACGTCGTTCATGCAGCCGGGCGGCAAGATCGAGCCGGGCGAGGAGCCGCTGCAGGCGCTGGCCCGTGAGGTGGCCGAGGAACTCGGCACCGGTTTCGACGTGTCGACGGTGCGCCCGCTCGGGCATCACCGTGCCGTCGCGGCCAACGAGCCCGGCCACGTCGTCGATGCGCAGCTCTACCTGGTCGACCTCGACGGGGAACCACACCCGGCCGCCGAGATCGAGGAGATGACGTGGATCGACGCGCACGCGCCCGGTGACATCGAGCTGGCGCCGCTGACCGGGCACACCGTGCTGGCGTTGGCGCGGGATCTAGCCGGCTGACCCCTCGCATTCGCCGCACACCCCGAAGATCTCGATGGTGTGGCTGACGTCAGAGAAGCCGTGCTCGGCCGCGACCTGATCGGCCCACACCTCCGCAGCACCCCCGTCCACCTCGACGGTCGAGCCGCAGGACCGGCACACCAGATGGTGGTGATGGTGCTCGGAGCAGCGTCGGTACACCGATTCGCCGGTGTCGGTCCGCAGCGTGTCCACCACGCCAGAGTTCGCCATGGCCTGCAGGGTGCGGTACACCGTGGTCAGGCCGATGCCCTGGCCTCGGCGGCGCAGCTCGTCGTGCAGTTCCTGCGCGGAGCGGAACTCTTCGATCTCGCCCAGCAGGTCGGCGATGGCCGCGCGCTGGCGGGTGGACCGGACCGCGCCCGTCACCGCCTGTCCTCGCTGGCATGGGCGACGGCGTCGACGACGATGTGGACCAGGTGGTGGTCGACGAGTTGGTAGAGCACCTCGCGTCCGGCCCGTTCACTGGACACCACGCCGGCCTGCTTGAGAATGCGCAGGTGCTGGCTGACCAGCGGCTGGGGCACGCCGAGCGCGTCGACGAGCTCGTGCACGCATCGACCGGACTGTTGGAGTTGCAGCACGATCGCGATCCGCAGGGGCGCTGCCAGCGCGCGCAGCAGTTCGCCGGCGGTGTCCAGAATCTCGCGCGGCGGCAGTTCCGGAGCCGGAGCGCTCGCGTGCTGGTGTGCGTCGTCGTGCTGCTCGTCGGCTAAACTGGAAATCGTTTTCATTATGCCGTCAGAATACATGCGCAATATTGCATGTCAACTGTTGTGGCCCATGCGCCGGATTATCAGTGCCCGGTCCTCGGTCGCTACTCTGTTGCACCGTGGCATCCATCATCGACACCGTTGCGAACCTGGCCAAACGCCGTGGTCTGGTCTATCAGTCCGGCGAAATCTACGGCGGCACGAAGTCGGCGTGGGATTACGGGCCACTCGGTGTCGAGCTCAAGGAGAACATCAAGCGCCAGTGGTGGCGTTCGGTGGTCACCGGCCGTGACGATGTGGTCGGCCTGGACAGCGCCATCATCCTGCCGCGGCAGGTGTGGGTGGCCTCCGGTCACGTCGACGTGTTCAACGACCCGCTCGTGGAGTGCCTGAACTGCCACAAGCGTCACCGGCAGGACCACATGCAGGAGGCGTACGCGGCGAAGAAGGGTCTCGATGACCCCGATGCGGTGCCGATGGACGAGATCGTCTGCCCCGACTGCGGCACCAAGGGCCAGTGGACCGAGCCGCGTGACTTCAACATGATGCTCAAGACCTACCTCGGCCCGATCGAGAGCGAGGAAGGTCTGCACTACCTGCGGCCCGAGACCGCGCAGGGCATCTTCGTCAACTTCGCCAACGTGGTGACCACCGCGCGCAAGAAGCCGCCGTTCGGCATCGGTCAGATCGGCAAGAGCTTCCGCAACGAGATCACGCCGGGCAACTTCATCTTCCGTACGCGCGAGTTCGAGCAGATGGAGATGGAGTTCTTCGTCGAGCCCTCGACCGCGCCCGAGTGGCACAAGTACTGGATCGACACGCGGCTGCAGTGGTACATCGACCTGGGCATCGACCCGGATAACCTCCGGCTCTTCGAACACCCGCTGGAGAAGCTGTCGCACTACAGCGCCGGTACCACCGATATCGAGTACAAGTTCGGCTTCGCCGGCAACCCGTGGGGTGAGCTTGAAGGCATCGCCAACCGCACCGACTTCGACTTGTCCACGCACGCAAAGCATTCCGGCGTCGACCTGTCCTTCTACGACCAGGCCAGTGACACCCGTTACGTGCCGTACGTCATCGAGCCGGCGGCCGGGCTGACCCGCTCGCTGATGGCGTTCCTGGTCGATTCCTACACGGAGGACGAGGCGCCCAACGCCAAGGGCGGGGTGGACAAGCGCACCGTGCTCAAACTCGATCCGAGGCTGGCCCCGGTCAAGGCCGCGGTGTTGCCGCTGTCGCGGCATGCCGACCTGTCGCCGAAGGCCCGCGACCTGGCGGCCGAGTTGCGCAAGAGCTGGAACGTCGAGTTCGACGACGCCGGGGCGATCGGCCGCCGCTACCGTCGCCAGGACGAGATCGGTACGCCGTTCTGCGTGACGGTCGACTTCGATTCGTTGGAGGACGGCGCTGCCACGATCCGTGAGCGCGACGCCATGACGCAGGAGCGCGTCGCGATCGACAAGGTCTCCGACTATCTGGCGGTCCGGCTCAAGGGCTGCTGACCTCGGTCCTCCGCACAGCTGACGAAACGGTCCCCGACACGGTCGGGGACCGTTTCATTTGCATTCGGTGTGTACGACATTTGAGGGAAGGGCTACACGAAAGCGAAGGTTAGGCTAGCCTGATTCAACGTGGCGAAAGTTCGAACAAGACCAACGCCTCGACACTTCGCGCCAGTGGTGCCGGGGTTCCCGGCCGGTGACGGTCGCACCGGATGCTCTCCACCTTGACGTCACGTCAGCCAAATTAGCTGTATCGCAACATAATTCATCATACGCGCCATTTTGTGACCCTGAGCTGACAGCGCATCGGGTTGGGCGTGCGCGCACACATCCATACGAGAGTGGGGGACTATCGTGCGGCAAAAACAAGGATGGATAAGGAAGTTCCACAACTCCGACACGGTCGCACGGCAACCGCTGCTGATCTTTCCGCATGCCGGCGCGGGAGCGTCGTGGTATCGCCAGTTGTCGAAAGCACTGAGCACGCACTTCGACGTCATCGCGTTCCAGTATCCGGGCAGACAGGATCGTGCGAGTGAACCGCCGCTGACGACACTGCCCGACATCGCAGCCGGCGCCTTCGCGGAATTCGAAGTGTCCGAATACAACTGCGGTGTGCCCGTGATGACCTTCGGCCACAGCATGGGTGCGCACATCTCGTTCGAGTTCGCCCGGATTGCCGAGTCTACCGGAGTCAAGGTCCGCCAGTTGACCGTGGTCGCCGCCGTCGCGCCACATCGGTTGGCCGACAAGCCCCCGGCCCCGACCGACGACGACGGCCTGTTGGAGCACGTGAAGTTCCTCGGCGGCACCAACGCCGACGTCGTTGCCGATCCGGAGATCGTCAAGATGTCTTTCCCGGTCCTGCGAGCCGATCATCGTGCCGCGGAGTCATATCGGTGTGCTCCGGCAACCCGGGTGTCCGCTGCTATCCGTGTCCTCGGTGGTGCCCAGGATCCGATCGTCACGATGGCCGACCTGCACGGCTGGCGCGAACACAGCGACGACGTCGAGGTCACGATGTTCGACGGCGGGCACTTCTTCCTCACCGACGAGATCGAGGCGATCCGGGAACTCTTGTCGGAGAACGAGGTTCGACGATGAGGGCCGTGGCCGCACCAGAAGACACCGACCACATCGTCGTGTCGGGCATGTCGGTCGCCGCGCCGGGCGGTGTCGACACCCCGGCGGATTACTGGTCCGCGTTGAGTCAATCCCGGGAACTGATCGGCCCGTTGCCCCGCGACCGAGGCTGGCCGCTCGACGACATGATGTCGCTGTCGCGAATCGAGGGCTGGGCCGACATCTGTGACGCCGGTGGCTTTCTCGACGACCCCGGCGCGTTCGACCCGGCGTTCTTCAACATCGGCCAGGTCGAAGCCAGTGTCACCAGCCCGCAGATCCGCCTTGCGATGAAGATGGCGTGGAAGGCGGTGGAGAACACCGGCATCAACGCCGCCGCGCTCGACGGGGAGGAAGCCGGTTGCTTCGTGGGCGCGTACCCGACGGAGTACGGGCCGTTCGCGTCGCGGGCCGACGAGTACAGCGGGTATCGCACAGTCGGTCTGGTCACCGACAGTATCGCCGGTCGGGTATCGCATGCCCTCGGCCTGGCCGGTCCGTCGGTGACGATCAACACCGCGTGCGCGTCGTCGCTGACCGCGCTGCACCTGGCAGCGGCATCGGTCCGCAACGACGAGTGTGATTGGGCGCTGGCCGGCGGAGTGTGCGTCATGGGCTCACCCGCCATCATCTACGACTTCGCCAAACACAATGCCCTTGCCGCCGACGGGCATTGCCGCGCGTATGCCGACGACGCCACCGGCACGCTGTGGGGCGAGGGCGCGGGGCTCGTCGTGGTCGAGCGTGAGTCGCGGGCCCGGCGCCAGGGGCACCGGGTCTTCGGCCGCATCCTCGCCAGCCACTACAACCACAACGGCAAAGGGAAGGCGATCCTGACACCGCGCGCAGACGCCCAGGCCGCACTGATCCGCCGGGTGGTCGAGGCTGCGGGCATCGATGCCGCAGACGTCGGCATGATCGAAGGGCACGGGACCGCGACCCGCGCCGGTGATCGGGCCGAACTCACGGCGCTGGCAAGCACTTACGGTGCTGCCGGATCGAAAGCCTACGTCGGATCGTCGAAATCGAACATCGGCCATGCCCAGGCCGCGGCAGGAATGCTCGGCGTGATCAAGGTGCTGCTCGCAGGCTGGCACGGCCAGATCCCCGCGTCGCTGTTCACCGAAAACCCCACGACGCAGGTGGATTGGGAGCGATCCAGCCTGAGGCTGGCCACGGGGTTGCAGCCGTGGGAACCCAGGAACGGCAACAGGTACGGGGCCGTGTCGTCGTACGGCGCAGGCGGGGTCAACGCACACACCGTCATCGGCATGCCGGTACGAGAGGAGCGGGACGATTTCTGAGCACCGACTCCCTGACGGGAGCATTCCGGTTCTGCTGTCGGCCGACACGTCTGGTCTGCTCCGCGCCGAGGCGGCCGCGTTGACGTCGTATCTGCACGACCATCCCGCCGCGCCGCCGCAACGCGTGGCCGACATGCTGTTTCGAACCCGGCTGCCGCGGCGCTACCGTGCCTTGTCGATGGTCACGGGCCACCACGATCTCCTCGACGCCCTTCGGGCGATTGTCGACGGCCGCACCCACCCCGCGGTGGTGCGTTCGGACGGCCCCGCGGCGGCCCGCCGCGTCGCCTACGTGTTGCCCGGGCAAGGCAGCCAGCGCCCCGGCATGGGCGCCCTGTTCTACCACCGTGTTCCGGCCTATCGAGCCGAAGCAGAGCGCTGTGACCGGGTATTCCGAGAGCTGTTCGATGAATCGGCATTGGACTATCTGCTCGGCACGACCGAGACCGGCGACACCACTGTGGTGCAGTCCGCGCTGTTCATGCAGATGATCTCGCTCGGCGCGATGTGGCGTTCGTTCGGCGTCGACGCCGATGTCGCGGTGGGGCACAGCCAGGGTGAGATCGCGGCGGCGTACCTGGCGGGGAAGATGACCCTTGAGGACGCAGCGCTTGTTCTCGGCACCCGTGCCCGCGCGGCCGAGACGATCGCCTCGGATGCCTATGCGATGGCTGTCGCGGCCACCGACCGCGACGAGTGTGAAGCGGTGCTGGCCCGCCAGGCCGGCTGGGCACAGGTGTCGGTGGTGAATTCTCCCCACATGGTGGGTATCTCGGGCGAGCGCGACACCGTTCAGGCTGCCGTTGACACCCTCACCGGGCGCGGTATGTTCACGCGCGTGATCCCGGTGAGTTACCCGGCACACACCAACGCCGTCAGCCGGCTACACGACGAAGTCGTCGGAGCCGTCCGCGGGCGCCTGCACCACCGCGAATTCCTCGACAGCAGTATCGAACTCATCGGTGCGACGCTGGGGGACCGGGTGACGTCCGATGTCGCGGTCGCCGACTACTGGTTCTGGAATCTGCGCAACACCGTCCGGTTCGACCGGGCGATCGCCGCGGCCGTCACGCGCGGAGCCGATGTCTTCGTCGAACTTGCCGAGCACCCGACACTGCAACTCGCGATCGAGGAGAATCTCGGTGCGCTGCTGGCGCAAGCCGCTGTGGTCGGCACATCTGAGCGCGACGCGCAGGATCTGACGGAGTTCACCCGCAACCTCGCCACGCTCGCGGTCGGCGACATCGACTACCGCTGGGACGCATTGCGCACGGAATCGAATGCGGCCATGCCGCTTCCGCTGCTTGACTTTCCCAACACCCAGATGAACGAGCTGCCACTGTGGTTGCCCCACGACGGCTTCGCGGCGCCGCAGGCCGCTCCGGCGCCGCGAGCCCAACGCGTGCCGGACGTACGGGCACAGGTGCTCGTCGAACAATGGCAGGTGTTGGGCCGGCGGTCGATGGTCGCGCCTCGCAGCCTCGGCATCGTCGATCACACGGGTGCGTGCGCGGACCTGGCCGCAGCGCTGCAGGCTCATGCCGAGCAGCAGGAGCTTTCGGCACGGCTGATCACCGACCCGGCGGATGCCGAAGGCGTCGATTCTCTCGTCGTGCTGCAGCCGGCGTACGAGCGGCTGAGCGCCGATGCCGCAGTCGCGCAGGTCTGCGAGTTCTTCGCCGGCCGGTCTTGGTGGTTCCCGCCGCACGCTGGGCTCAAGGACTACTGGTTGGTCACCGTCGGCGGTGAACATGTCCGGGCCGACGACGGACCACCGGATCCTGTGGGCGCCGCGCTCGCGGCCGGGTTCCGGTGCATCGGCGGTGAGTATCCCGACATCGCGTTCCGGCACCTGGACCTCCCGACAAGCGCGGATGCGTCGGCGATCGTCGCCGCGTTGCACACCGCGGACGAGCCCGAACTCGCGATGCGTGACGGCAGCCTCTACGCCAAGCGGATCGCCGAACTCGCGCCCACTCCGGCAGACATCCCGCTGACAGAACGGCACGTCCTCATCACCGGTGGCACCGGCGCGGTGGGAATGGAGTTCGCCGAGTACACAGCCCGGGCCGGCGCAGGTCGCATCACGTTGGTCAGCCGCTCCGGAAACTCGGCCGTGATCGGTGAACGCCTCCGGCGGCTGCCCAAATCCGTTGATGTGCAGGTGATCGCCTGCGATGTGACCGATGCCGACGCGGTAGCCCGGCTGGCCTGCGATCTTCGTGACAATCCGGTCGATCTGCTGGTGCACGCGGTGATGGACGCCGATGGCACGGGCGACACCGACCTGGCCGGCTTGTCCGTCGAGCAGATCACACGGGGATTGCGCGGCAAGGCGGTCGGGTTTTCCCGCGTCCTGGAAGCCCTTCCGTTGTCCGGCGAGGCACGGATACTGCTGTGCTCGTCCATGGCGTCGGTGCTGGGCGGCCGGGGAAAGATCGTGTATGCCGCGGCGAACCGGCTGTTGGACGCGTCCGCTCAACTTCTGCGCGCCGAGGGACGAGACTGCGTATCGGTGCAGTGGGGGCAGTGGGCGGTGTTCGAGGGGCGTGATCACGCCGAGCTCGCCAACCTGGCCGAGATCGGCTACCGCGCAATGTCTTCGGACGCTGCCATCGAACTCGGGCTGAGCCGGCTGCCGGCCACCGCCGCCGTCGCGGCGTTCGATGTCGATCGGGCCCGGTCCGCATTCGGCCTGCTCGGCTACGGACCTACCCTGTCGGTCCTGGCGGAGCCGGCAGAACAGGCAGCGGCCCACGACGTGTCGGGCACGCGGGAGCGGCTCCTGCAGATGTTCGCCGAGGTGATCGGGATCGATGATCCGCAGGCGTTGGACAGCACCGAGCCGCTCGTGGCGGTCGGCCTGGACTCGCTGAACGCGCTGCAGCTGCGGCGCCGCATCAAGACCGAATTCCGCTGTGAAGTAGCAGTTTCCGAGCTCCTCGGTGGGGCGACGCTTGACGACGTGATGGGCTGGGTGGCGGCTGGAGTCGATCCGGCGACGGTCGTACCGGCTGAACCTGCGCGTGCGGTGACAGCCACCCAGGCCGAGCTCGACCTGGACGGAATCCCCTCGGCACGGGCCGATCTGGATCTGTTCGGGCTGGCTGCGGTATGGCGCATGCTCGATCCGGTACTGGGGGACGGTGATGTGCACGGCACGGCGGAGATCGCCGATCGGCTCAAGATTGCCCAGCGCCACCGCTGGATTCTGCGGCAGTGGTTGCACGAATTGGTCACCCGCGGTCACGTCGGCCGGGAAGCCGACGGGTACCGCCGGTTACGGCCACCCTCGGCGCCCACTCGCCCCGATCTGGTGTCGGTGTGCACGGACCTCGGCTATCCGCGTCTGTTCGGGGAATTCCTCACCGCGGCCAACGAGCGGCTGAGCGACCTTGTCGCCGACCGGCTCAGCGTGCAGGAGCTGCTGTTCCCGGACGGCTCGACCGCGACCGCGGACGCGTTTTACCGCGACAACGTCATCAGCCGCCACCTCAATCAGCGGGTGCGTGAGGCCGTTTCAGGCCACGTGCGCCGGCTGATGGGCGAGCGGTCTCCCGTCCGTATCCTGGAGCTCGGTGCGGGTGTTGGCGGCATGACCAACGAGATCGTCAGCGGTCTCACGGGTCTGCCGGTCGAGTATCACTTCACCGATGTCTCGAGCTTCTTCCTCAATGCCGCGCAACAGCGCTTCGCCGACCGGCCCTGGATGACGTTCGGAATCGTCGACCTCAACACCGATCTGGGGCAGCAGCCGCCGTGCGACATCGTGGTGGCGGCCAACGTCGTGCACAACGCCCGAGACATCGGACGTGCGCTCGGCGATATCCACGGCATCCTCAGGCCCGGCGGCGCGGTGTTCCTGATCGAGCTCTGCACGGCCCACTGCTGTTTGATGACGTCGGTGTACTTCCTGATGTCACCACGGGCCGGTCAGCTGCAGGTCGGCCTGACCGACGTGCGCGCAGGCACCGACCGGATCCTGCTGACCCGTGACGAGTGGCGCAGCGAGTTCGCCAGGGCCGGTTTCACCCCGATGCCGACGGTGCCTGCGGCCAACGACCCGCTAGCACCGCTCGACCAGTATCTCCTCGGTGCGGTGCGGAAACCCTGAACGCCACTAACGCAGCTGAGCCGGGACGTCGCCGTCGAGCAGTTCGATCAGCGTCGCCAGCAACCCGTCGAGTTCGCGGCCGACAGCTGCGATCTCCGGGTTGTGGTAGCTGTCGAACAGCAGGCTGGGCTGGTCGACTGCCAGCACGGTCCCGTGCGGCCCGGCGTAGAGCAGGGTGCGCAACGGGGCGTGCAGCATGACCGCCGGGTCGTGACGGTACATGCGTTCGGCAATGGTGTGATTGCCCATCAGGTACTCGCAGGCACGCCATGCCGAACCGGAGTGCGTCATCGCAGTCGTGACGTCGGTGCTGAAGTAACGCATGAAACCGTGCGGGGCTAGGTGTTTCGCCAAAGTGATCACCTCGTCCCAGTCCGATGCGGCGCCGTAGGCGGCAAGGTCGACCACGGGAACCAGTGTCTCGTAGCGGCTCCGGGCCCGGTCGTAGTCGTCGGGCAGCGCGATCTGAAGCCGTCGGTTCAGGTGCTCGACGACCGAACTGCGGCGCGTCACCGCCGTGACCCTGCCACGTCGAGGACGACCCGGAAACGTGCCTGCCCGGACATCATGCGGTCGTAGGCTTTTGGTGCCTCGTCGAACGGCATCACCTCGACCATCGGGGTGACGCCGGTTGCTGCGCTGAACGCCAGGTTGTCCTCGTTCTCGATGGCCGACCCCGTGAGGCTGCCGATGATGCTGCGCCCGCCGAAGATCAGGTCGGCGGTGTTGACCTCGATCGGATCCGGCGCCGCCCCGACGACGACGAGTTGCCCGTGTGGACGTAGACCGGAGATCAGCGGGCTCATCGAGGCGCCGCTCGCCGCGGTGGCGATGACGGCTGCCGCGCCACCCAGCGCGGTCAACGCCGCGCCCGGATCCTCGGCTGAACTGTCGATGTAGTGGTCTGCGCCGAGAGTGGTTGCCAGCTCTGCTTTTTCCGGTCCGCGCGCGATGGCCGCCACGCGGTAGCCGAGTTTCTTGGCGTACTGCACGCCGAGGTGTCCCAGGCCGCCGATGCCCTGGATCGCGACCAAGGCTCCCGGTGCTGCCGCCGTCGCGCGCAGCGCGTTGAACGTGGTGATGCCCGCACACAGCAGGGGCGCGGCGGTGTTGGCGTCCAGTTGGTCGGGAATGCGGACCAGGCCGGTCGCGCGGGCGTACACGATCTCCGCATAGCCGCCGTCCTCGGTGGTTCCCGGCTGCGGCTGGTCGGTGCAATTGACGAAATCGCCTCGACGGCAGGACTCGCACTCGTTGCACTGGCCGCCGAGGAACCCCAGACCGACGCGGTCGCCCGGGGTCCAGCTGGTCACGCCGTCGCCGACCGCGTCGACGATGCCCACGATCTCGTGACCGGGTACGACCGGCTGTTCCGGGGCGGGGCGGAGCCCTTCGACTGCCAAGACATCGCTGTGGCAGACGCCGCAGCTGAGCACCCGCACCCGGACGTGACCGGGTGCGGGTGGTGTGAGTTCACGCTCGACGAGGGCGAAATCGCGTTGACCGGTGACCTGATAAGCCCGATAGGTCGACATCTGTACTTTCCTCGCGCTCAGGCGAACACGCCGGCGCGCACCTGCCGGGTGAGCTCGTCGGCCAGCACTTCGGCGGCACCGGATTCGATCCCGTCGACGATCTGACGGGCGACGTCGGCGGGATCGTTCTTGGGGACGTCGAGATCTGCCACCATCGACGTGTCGGTGTAGCCGAGGTACGCGCCGACCACGTCGGTGCCTTGGGCTGCGAGCTCCTGGCGCAGCGAGTTGTTCGCCGACCACAGGGCGGCTTTCGAGATGCCGTAGGCGCCGAAGCCCGGCAGCCACGACAGCACCGATGCGATGTTGACGAGGGTGCCCCCGGCCAATTGCGGGGCGAACGCGCGCGTCACCCGCAGCGGGCCGAAGAGGTTGGTTTCGATCACCGAGCGGATTTCGTCGAGGTCGTCGGTCAGCAGCGCCTTGCCGCCCGTGACTCCTGCGTTGTTGACCACGATCGTGGCGTCGCTCGCGAGTTCGGCCAGCCTGGCGACCGAATCGCCGTCGGTGACTTCGGCTTCGACGACGACCACCCGCGGGTCGGTACTGGGCTCGGGGCGCCGGCTCGTCGCATAGACCTTGGCGGCACCGCGGGCGAGGAGTTCGTCCACGATCGCCTTGCCCAGGCCTCGCTGGCCGCCGGTCACCACCGCCGTTGCGCCCTCGATCTGCTGTGACATTCGATTCTCCTTCGAACTGGTTCGACTATCCGTGGCGGGACGCGGCCGGTTGGCCGCGCGAACGTCACTCACGTCAAGCTAGCAGGCTGAGTTTGGATTCCCAACTCAGATAGAATGTGAGCATGCGCACTGCCTCGTGGTCCGACGATGCCTGCCCGATCGCCCGCACCATGTCGGTGCTCGGGCAGCGCTGGACTGTGCTGATCATTCGCGAAGCACTGCTGGGAAGGTCGCGATTCTCGGAGTTCCGCGAACGCCTCGGCGTGGCGTCCGACGTGCTCAGCGCCCGGCTGTCCGAACTCGTGGCGGCCGGAATCCTCGAGATCGTCGATTATCAGGAGCCCGGCGACCGCACCCGCAGCCGCTACGTGCTGACCGATGCCGGGCACGATCTGATTCCCGTCCTTGCGGCGATCGGACAGTGGGGTCACGTCCACCTGGCCCGCAGCTACAGCAGTGACTACCGATTCGTCGAGGCGGACACCGGTGACCCGGTCGGCATCGGCTTCCGCCGCAAGGACGGCACGACGGTACCGACGCCCGAGGTAGCGCTGGTCGATCAGCCCAGGAGTTGAGTCGCGTCTCCGATGAGTTTCAGAGACGCCTTCGGTCGGTACATGCATGACGGACGAATCCTTGAGCACAGCACGCACCATCGACGTGTCGGCCGAAACCGTGTTCGCGGTGCTGGCCGACCCGACCACCCATCAGGCGATCGACGGCACCGGTTGGGTGCGGGAGTCGCTCGACGGAACGCCGCTGACCGAAGCCGGTCAGGTCTTCCGGATGGCGATGTACCACGACAACTACGGGGGTATGCACTACGAAATGGCCAACCGGGTCGAGGTCTTCGAGCCGCCGCACGCCATCGCGTGGCTCCCGGGCCAAGGCGACGACGACGCGAACCTCGACTTCGGCGGCTGGATCTGGCGCTACGACCTCAAGCCGCTCGGCGCCGACCGCACGGAGATCACCCTGACGTACGACTGGTCGGCGGTGCCGCAGGCCATTCGCGACAACATTCAGTTTCCGCCGTTCGATCCGCAGCACCTGGACAACTCACTCAAGCACCTCGCCGAGTTGGCGCAGGCCCGGCCCAGTGCGGCGTCAGAACCGGCCGCCGCCACCGCTGTAGCTGCGGCCCGACGAACGTGACGCGCCGCCGTAGGACGTCGGCCGGCCCATGCTGCGGCCACCACCGAACCCGCCGCCGTAGCCGCCGCCGAATCCTCCGCTGAAGCCTCCGTTGAGGATGTTGCCGATGATGATTCCGCCGAGCACTGCGCCCATGTCCGATCCGCCGGAGCTCTGCGACGTGTACGACCGTTGCGCGGCCCGGACATCGTCGTTGGCCAGCCCCTGAGCCTGCGCGGCCAGCGTCGACGCGCCGTTGGCGTGCGCGACGGCCTCGGTGGGGTTGCTGGACCTCTTGGCCTCGGCGGCTTCGAGCTGGCGCGCGGCCTCGGCCAGCCGGGTGCGCGCCTCCGGGCCGATGCTGCCCCGCCGGGTGTCGATGAAGTCCGACACCGCCTTGATCCGTGACTGCGCGGTCACGATGGCCTGGTCGAGGCTGCGGGCCAGGCGTTCGGCGGCCTCCCGCTGTTCGTGGACGGTGGCCAGCAGTTGGTCCAGATCCGCGTCTGCCTTGGTCAACCGGGTGAAGGTGCCGAGCGGGTCGGCGTTTCCCTTGGCGCGCGCCTCGGCGACAGCCTCGGCCGCGGCGTCTCGCGCCGTGGTCAGTGCCTCGTCCTGTGGCGTATCCGGCTGTCCCATAAGCGAATTCGCTTGATCGATGCCGGCTTGTATGTCGGTGATCGCGGCGGGCAGGCCCGCGACGGCTCGATTGATGTCGGTCGCCGCGCTGTCCACCGCGTCGAGCAGCGTGCGCGCTTGACCCAGTGCCGATTCTGCGGCCCGCACGGCATCCACGAGCCCGGTCTGGTCTCCTGCGGGCCGCGCGACCAGGTTGCGCGCTGTGGTGATGTTGCGGTCGGCGAACGCCAGCCGCTCCTTGGCCGCGTCGACGTTGCCCGCCACCGAGCCCAGTGCGGTGGCGTCGAACTGCTTGTGCAGGTCGTCGAGGGTCCGCTGCGACGGTTCGATGCGCGCCGTGAGGTCGACCATCTGCTGCGTCATGGTGTCCAGCCGCGTCGGCGCGTTGATCAACAGATCACGCAGTTGCTCGAACGCCGTGCTCTGGGTTTCCAGTTCCCGGTCGGCCTTGGCCGCCGAAACCACCACGCGGGTCAGCAGATCGCGCCGCTGCAGCGGGGTCTCCGGCGCCGCGTCGTCGAGGATCTGCCGCACGTTGAACGCCTGCGCCAGCGTGGTTTTCGCGTTGGTCACCGCGCGGCTGAACGGCTCGGTCTGCTTCGGGCCGAATTCCTCGACGGCCAGTTCGAGTTCGGCCGCGCTGGTGCGCACCGCATTGTCGACGTCGACCACGATCGAGCGCGACAACTCGTCGAGCGCATCGAGTGGCACGCCGGCCAGGGCATTGGGATCAGTGGGATCCACTCGTTTGGCGGCCTCGAATTCGGCCTTGCGACGCTTCGCGCGCCGCCGCCGCATCCACCACCAGAACAGCCCGGCCAGCACGAGCAACACGCCGAGGGATATCACCAGCGCGGGCCACGACATGCCCGGGCTCGCAGGAGGATCGGCTTTGAGCCCGTTGGCGGCCGCGATCGCCGCGCCGGCCCAGTCGTCGCGGTGCAGTGCCGGTTCGATGCTGTCGCGCCGGATGTCGCCGGCGCGGGAGTTGCCGCCGGGCACGGTGTCGGGCACCTGGAACGACAATGCGCGATCCTGGGTCGCCACCGCGAGCAGGGCGTCGTCGTCGCCGAGATCGCTGACACGAATCGTGTTCTGTGCCCAATCCTCGTAGTTCTGGCCCGAGAAGTCGTCGACGAACACCACCCACAGCTGGATGCGCTTGCTCTCGTAGAGCTGATCGAGGGCACGCTGGACATTTGCGCGCTGGGGCGCTGACAGCACGCCGGCGTTGTCGGTCAGTTGGGTCGCCAGCCGCAGCGGCGGTTCGGCCGCGGCGCTGGGGGCAACGAGCAGTGCGGCCATCAGAATCGCGAGCAGCATGGGCAGCAGACGGGCGATGCGCATGACGGTCAATCTAATGTGCTGCACGGTCGGAGCGGCGTGTCCTGGCAGACTGTGCCTCGGTGAACGCGGAGCAGCACGACCTCTACGACGACTTCGACCGGCAACGCCTGGTGGTCGAGTCGCCGAAGGTTGCCGCCCTGCCCGGCACCGAGAACGTGCACCGCACCGACTTCGCGCGGGATCGGGCCAGGGTTCTGCACAGCGCGGCGTTCCGCAGGCTGGCGGACAAGACGCAGGTGGTCGGGCCCCGCGAGGGGGATACGCCCCGCACCCGGCTGACGCATTCGCTGGAAGTCGCGCAGATCGGTCGCGGCATGGCGATCGGGCTCGGGTGCGATTCCGACCTCGTCGACCTGGCCGGGCTGGCTCACGACATCGGCCATCCGCCCTACGGGCACAACGGGGAGCGCGCGCTCAACGAGATCGCTGCTGCGTTCGGGGGTTTCGAGGGCAATGCGCAGAACTTCCGCATCCTCACCCGACTCGAACCCAAAGTCATTGATGCCGAGGGGCATTCGGCTGGCCTGAACCTGACCAGGGCCGCGCTGGACGCCGTCACCAAATACCCGTGGCAGCGATCCGACGGCCGCAAGAAATTCGGTTTTTACGACGACGACGCCCCGGCCGCGGACTGGGTGCGCCTCGGTGCGCCCAGTGAGCGGCTGTGTCTGGAAGCGCAGGTGATGGACTGGGCCGACGACGTCGCATACTCGGTCCACGATGTCGAGGACGGCGTGATCTCCGGGCGGATCGATCTGCGGGTGCTCGCCGACGCCGATGCGGCCAATTCGCTGGCCCGGCTCGGGGTGGGCGTCTTCCCGACGGTGACCCACGACGAGCTGCTGGAGGCCGCGCAGCGGCTGTCCCAGGTGCCCGTGGTCGCCGCGGTCGGAAAGTACGACGGCACCGTCGCTGCGTCGGTCGCGCTCAAACAGCTGACCAGTGAGCTCGTCGGCCGCTTCGCCAACGCGGCGATCACCGAGACGCGAGCCGTCGCCGGGAACCGTCCGCTGCGGCGGTTCGACACCGATCTGGCCGTGCCCAACCTGGTGCGCGCCGAGGTCGCGGTGCTCAAGATGCTGGCGCTGCAGTTCATCATGTCCGACCACCAGCATCTGCAGGTCCAGGCCGATCAGCGCACCCGCGTGCACGAGGTCGCGCTGACGTTGTGGGCACAGGCGCCCAGCAGCCTGGACCCGCAGTTCGCGCCCGACTTCGCCGCGGCCGCCGACGACGGCGCGCGCCTGCGGGTGGTGATCGACCAGATCGCTTCCTACACCGAGAGCAGGCTGGAGCGGGTTCACGAGGCCCGGTCGCCGCGCCCGTTGGGATAGCCCCGCGCCGGAGCGTTGGCTTGCGTGCGAATTTCCAGCGAAAACTCGAACACAAGCCAACATTCGAGCGCTAGCGGAGCCTGCTCAACACCATGTCTGCGCGCGCCCACAGCAACGCGCCACCCACGCCCTCGACAGTGGTGCGCGTCGCCCCGGCGATCCGCCCGGTCAAGGTGGCGCCGAGATCGGGTGAGTGCACGCGGTCGTCGGCGCCGAACAACACGTGCACGTCCGCCCCGGGCGTCATGAGGTAGGTCGGCCAGGGAGTTGTGGCCAGCACGGTGTCGCGGGCGTATCCAGCCGATCCCTGCAGGAAACCGTCGGCGAGCGCGGCACGCAACATCGCCCGGAACTCTGGATCGTCGTAGACGATGCGGTCAGACGGTGGGTAGTCCGCCATGATCATGTCGAAGAGTGCGGTGGCGGTGTATGCCGACAGATCCTGCATCGCACCGTCCGGGTCCGCAGCGATCGCGTGGACGAATTCGCGGTGTGCTGCCGGCAATTGTGTGGCCACCGCGGGATAACTGAGGTCGTCGATCGGGGACACCAGCACGACGCTGGATGCCCGGCCGGTGGCAGCCAGTGCGAGGCCGAACGGCGCGCCCTGCGAGTTGGCGACCACGGGAACCGGTTGGCCGACGATTGTGTCGATCACCGCGGCGAAGTCCGCGGCGACACTGTCGAAGGTCTTGTTCGGATCCGGGTCGGACAGGCCCAGACCGGGGCGGTCGACGGAGATCAGCCGAATGCCGTAGTCGTCGAGATGTTTGTGGCCGAACGACATTCGTCGCCCGCAACCCGCACCGGCCATGAACAGCGCCGGAGCCCCGGAGTCGGGGCCGTAGGCGGTGTAGGCCACGCGCCGCCCGCCGGGGCGAGCGACGAATGAATCTTGTCGGGCCCCGAGACTCATGCGCGTGACCATATCGCGTACGCGAAACCGCCCGTGACCTGCGAGCTGCGGTCACCAACATTCCCTGGTCAGGCGATGCGGGCGAGGATAGCCCTGGCTACATCGATTCCCGAGGTGTCGCGACCTGACATCGGATCCTTCCCCGGTGCGACGCCGGACATAGACACTTCGACTTCGACGACGCAGTTTCCTTTGACCCCGAGCGTGCGTGCGCTTGCCCTGGCCGATCCGCCGTCGCTGTGGTCGCTGGCCAGTACGGCTGAGAGGACGTGATCAGCGACCTGCACAGCGTTGGCGGTAACGACGTAGTGGCCGCCGCTCGCTGACGTAGGCGCGGCCAGAAGTGTCACGGTGCGACCCTCGCACGCTTGCCATTGCTGGGCGAACTTGTCGAACGCAGCTTCTGCCTCGGCTCGGGACGAGAGGACCACGACGGCTTCTGTCACCGCGAGCACCGGTCCGATATCCGAAGTCCACCAGTCCTCGAATGCGAAATTTTGGACGCTGCTGCTTTCGTAGGTGCTGCGCTGGGTGACATGGGTGGCGCCGATGCACTCGTGGGGTGACGCGGTGGCTTCGTCGGGGAATGCATTGGGCATGGCGTCGAGCGCTCCCACTAGTCGATGATCGGCGGATGGCTTGAACCTCTGACCCAGCAATGCTGCTAGTTCGCCGCCATTGAGCAATACGTCGGTCAAGTTGGCGCCGGTTACCGGTACTGCCGCCTCGGTTGTCGTGGCTCCGTTGACAGGAGCGGCGCTCGTCGTGGCGTCGGCGACGGCCGACGTCGGCTCGTCTGTGGGCAGAGCAGCCCCCACCACCAGTGCGGCTACGACGACGACGATCATGAAATACGAGAGCACCAGCCCGATGATCGCCCGATCCCGCCCCTTTTGATGCAGACGCTTGATCTGGGACAACGCCACGTGGCCCAGGACGACGCCCGCGGGTGCGAACAGGAACGCGAAGACGATCGACAGCGTCGCCAGCGGATTGGTCTGCTGTGACGGAGGCGAAGGAGGTGGTGCCTGATAGGTAGGCGGACCGGACCATCCACCGCCGGACGGTTGCCCGCCGAACGGGTCCGCTGAAGAACCGCCATATCCGCCAAAGCTCACCGACGCCCCCTCAGGCAAACCCGTTCAACGCGTCTTTCGCGCCCGCATAGACTAAGCCGGTGGCCGGCCGGATTCCTGATCGCGATATCGCGGCCATCCGTGAAAAGATCCGCATCGAGGACGTGGTCGGCGACTATGTCCAGTTGCGCCGGGCCGGGGCGGACTCGCTCAAGGGCCTGTGCCCGTTCCACGACGAGAAGTCGCCGTCGTTCCACGTGCGGCCCAACCATGGCCACTTCCACTGCTTCGGCTGTGGTGAGGGCGGCGACGTCTACGCCTTCGTCCAGAAGATCGAGCACGTCAACTTCGTCGAGGCCGTCGAGCTGCTCGCGGACCGGATCGGCTACACCGTCACCTACACCGGCGCGTCGACCACGAACGTGCAGCGCGACCGCGGCAGCCGCAGCCGGTTGCTGGCCGCCAACGCCGCGGCCCAGGAGTTCTACGCCGAGGAGCTGAAGTCCGACGAGGCCGCGGAAGCGCGCAAATACCTCACCGAGCGCAACTTCGACGCGGCCGCGGCCGCCCAGTTCGGCTGCGGATTCGCGCCGTCGGGCTGGGACAAGCTGACAAAGCACCTGCTGCGCAAGGGTTTTGAGTTCAAGGAGTTGGAAGCGGCCGGGTTGAGCCGCGAAGGCAAACGCGGCCCGATGGACCGGTTCCACCGCCGGCTGCTGTGGCCCATCCGGGTGTCGTCGGGGGAGACCATCGGCTTCGGCGCCCGCCGCCTGTTCGACGACGACCAGAACCAGGCCAAATACGTCAACACACCCGAAACCGTGCTGTACAAGAAGTCGCAGGTGCTGTTCGGCCTGGACCGGGCCAAACGTGACATCGCCAAGGGGCATCAGGCCGTCGTGGTGGAGGGGTACACCGACGTCATGGCCATGCACCTGGCCGGCGTGACCACCGCGGTGGCGTCGTGCGGCACCGCATTCGGTGAGCAGCACCTGTCGATGCTGCGCCGACTCATGATGGACGACAACTTCTTTCGCGGTGAACTGATCTACGTGTTCGACGGCGACGCCGCGGGCCGGGCTGCCGCGGTCAAGGCCTTCGAGGGCGAGCAGAACCTCGCGGGGCAGTCCTTCGTGGCGGTGGCGGCCGACGGTATGGATCCTTGTGATCTGCGGCTGCGTTCCGGCGACAGTGCACTGCGTGACCTGGTGGCGCGGCGAACCCCGTTGTTCGAGTTCGTGATTCGCAGCGCCCTGGCCGAACACGACCTGGACAACGCCGAGGGGCGAGTGTCCGCGCTGCGCCGGTGCGTGCCGATGCTGGCCCGGATCAAGGATCCGACACTGCGCGACGAATACGCCCGGCAGCTCGCCGGCTGGGTGGGCTGGGATGACGTCGGGCAGGTGATCAACCGGGTCCGTGAGGAAGCCACCAAGGGCGGCGGTCGCCGTGACGGGCGACGCGCGCCCGCCGAGCCGCAGGCGCGCCCCAAGGCCCCTCCGGTGCAACGCCCCAACCCGGCCGATCCCACGCTGTGGCCGCAGCGTGAGGCGCTCAAAGCCGGTCTGCAGTACCCGGCGTTCGCGGGGCCGGTGTTCGACACGCTGACCGTGGACAGCTTCACCCACCCCGGCTACGCAGCGGTGCGCGCCGCGATGGAAGCGGCGGGGGGCACTGCCGCGGGGATCTCCGGCGCGGAGTGGATCGAGGCCGTCCGCGCCCAGACGTCCTCACCCGCGGCGGCCAGCCTGGTCAACGAGCTCGGGGTCGAGGCCATCAACGTCGAGAACGACGAGCACCTGCCGCGCTACATCGCCAGCGTGCTGGCCCGCCTGCAGGAGGTGTGGGTCGGCCGGCAGATCGCCGAGGTCAAATCCAAGCTGCAGCGCATGTCGCCGGTGGAAAACAGCGACGAATATCACGCGTTGTTCGGCGACCTGGTGGCCATGGAGTCGTATCGCCGCAGTCTGCTGGAGCAGGCCAGCGGCGACGACCTCACTGCGTAGCAGCTCACATCACGATATGGTGGAGCCGCGGTCGGACCCACGGACAGATATGAAAGAGGCAAGCCGGTGACATTGATCAGCACCCGGATGCGGCGATTCGCCGCGATTGGCGCTTTTGCGGTGACGGCCGCAGCGGCCCCGGCCATCTTCGCGGCCACGGCTCCGCAGGCTGGTACCGAGGTCAACGCCGGCCCGGCCTGCCTGGCGTGGTTCGGCAACAAGGAGGACGGCAAGTGCCTGTCGTACTCCAACGGCGCGCCTACCAACATCGGAACCCCGGCGTTCGGCTACGGGCCGTCGGGCGGCGGTGTGTACACCGGGCCGCTGCTGCCGGGCACGACCATCAATCAGGGCATCGGCTAGCCGACGCCCCAGTCGCGTTTCTTCGAAGCGTCGGTGCGCTCCTGCGTGGAGTACACCGACGTTTCTGCGTCTATGGGTGTCAACGTCGTGAAGTGCGGGTCCGGTGACACCCGCTTGGCGATCTTGCGGCGACCGGCGTCGAGCACCGCCTTGGTCGCGGGGTTGGCGGTCACCGCACGGTAGGTGCTGGCGATCTGTTCGTAGCGTCGTCGACCTGCCTTCGCGCCCAGCACGTAGCCGACGGCGATCACGGCGGCATAGCGGATCAAAGCGTTCCTCCCAGCCAACGAATGTGTGGCTCCATCCTGCCTCACCGACGGTCCGACTCGCCCGTCCGGGAGTGCATTGGCGGGCACGGCGGTCCGTACGCTAGAGTCAACGCTCGGCCGCGGAGGAGATCCGCGCCAAGGCAGTCCCCTGTAGCTCAATTGGCAGAGCATTCGGCTGTTAACCGAAGGGTTGCTGGTTCGAGTCCAGCCGGGGGAGCAGAAGCGGGTCGTAGTCAGCCGACCCGCACTGCTCGGCAGACCCGACCGCGCTGGTGGCCACCGAAGACGGCGGCCAGGAGCGAAGCCTGACGGCCGTGCCGGTTACCTCTTCTTACTTCTTCGCCTGTTTCTGGCGGGCTGCTTGGGCCAGCGCCTCCACGAGTGGATTGGTGGCCGAGGCCAGTGCTTTCCGCTCCTCCTCGGTGAGCTGATAGAACGTCCACATTCCCCACGCTGCGGGCCGGACGTAAACCGTCACCTGCTGATGGTTGTTGTTCTGCAGCACCGCCGGTACGGCGACGGCACGGTCCAGGGTGGCCGAGCTGACCATCTCTTCGGCGATCTTGTCCACATCAACCGTCTCTTGCAGTTGGTAGAGAACCGCCTTGTTGGCCGGGCCTTCCATGGCCAGGAACCACGCCATCAGCATCTCCTTCGATCGGTGGCAGCGCAGTCACTGTATCGCCCGCGGGTCAGTCGGAGCGGCTGTATTTGGACCGCAGCGACTCGCGTGCATACTCCACGAGCCGCCGTGCGCTCGGGCTCGGCCGCCGGGCGCTATTCCACGCCAGCGCAAGGGATCCGCGAAGTTCGACGCCGACGATCGGCAAGGTGCGCAACGTCGACTCCCGGGCGCGTGCATACGGTTCGGGCACCAGCGCGACGCCGAGGCCGCCCGCGGCCAGCTCGGCCAGCACGCTGGGATCGCTGGCCTCGATGCCGATGCGGGCTTCCACCCCCGCGGCGGCGAACGCCGCGTCGATGGTGCTGCGGGTTCCGATCATCGGCGAGAACGTGATGAGCGGCCGGCCGGCGAGATCGTCGAGGGTGACCGCATCGTTGGCCGCCAGTGGGTCGTCCGGACGCACCGCTGCCACCAAGGCTTCGTCGGCGACCAGCTCCAGGCCGAGTTCGGGTGGTGGGTCGAGCGGTGGCGCGATGACCGCTGCGTCGTGACTGCCGTCGAGCAGTCCCGCGATCAGTATGTCGGTGGCCGCCTCCAGCAGCGAGATCTCGACCAGCGGATGGTCGCGGTGAAACTTCGCCAGCATGTCGGTGAGGTCGAAGGCAAACGATGACGACGCCGCCAGCCCGACACTGACATGACCACGCAGCACGTCCCGGTATTCGTCGGCGACCTGTCGCGCCCCCGCCGCGGCGGCCAGGGCCGCCCGCGCGTGGGACAGCACGGCGGTTCCCACGTCGGTGAGCTGAACCGAACGCCGGGTCCGGTCGAACAGGCGCTGGCCGAGTTCGCGTTCCAATTGCAGGATCTGGGCGCTCACCCCGGATTGCGCGATGTGCATGCGGGCCGCTGCCTTGGTGAAGCTTCCCTCTTCTGCGACTGCCACAAAGTATTCCAGCTGCCGCAGTTCCATAACCGAAAATGATAACAGTCAGCATATTTCGATGTTGGACACTCCCGTGCGGTCTGACGCATTGTTATTCGTGTGCCAGAAAGGGCACGACTTTTATTCGTATTTCCGGGAGGAACGCGTGGCAGCCCTATCGAAGACAACGGTTATCGCCGGATCGACAGTCGCGGTACTTGCGGTGGCCGGGATCGGTGCGTGGCTCGTCGCCAAGGCGCCGGACACCGAGGCCAGGCCCGAACCCGAGACGTTGACCCTCGAGGTCAAAAACGATCAGGTGGCCAAGCACGACTTTGGCAAGCCGGGCATGGATGTGGGTGATATGGACGTCTTTTCGGACATTCTCTCGGTGAACGGCAAACAGGTCGGCTATGACGGCGGGGCCTGCTTCTTCACCAACGTCACGCCCGACAATCCGATGACCTACTGTGAATTGACCATTCACCTCGACGAGGGGCAGGTCTTCGCCCGCAGTCTGAGTCCGCACACCCTGGCGCCCTTTACCATGGCAATTACCGGCGGCACCGGAAATTATGCGGACGCGCGGGGTGAACTCACCGTTTCGGGCGTTGCGAGCCCCGATGAGAAATACGAATTGCGATTCTCGAAATAACGATTGATCGATGCGCGACGCGCGGTGACGGGATCCGCGCGTGGCGCCCGGGTTCGCGGCGGAATTCGCTAGGCTCGAGAGCGTGCACCCTCGGCTGATCGCCTCTGTCGCATTCGTCGGGCTCGTTGCAGCGGGCTGCGGCTGGAGCCCTCCGTCCGCACCACCGCCGAAGGCGGACACGTGCGCGCCGAGCGACGGGCCCAGCGCCGATACGGTGGCGCAGCAGATCGCCAAGCTGCCCGCTCCGAAGCAAGGTGAGTGGAAGCAGGTCAAGGACGGGCACACGAGCAATTGCCGGTTGTACTGGGTTCAGGTCGCCCAGACCAATCCGCAACCGAACAGCGAGGGACAGTTGCTGTTCTTCGATCGGCAGACCCCGCTGGGCCCCGCCACCCCGGAGCCGCGGCCCTACATCAACGTGGTGACCAACGCCGACGACACCGTCGTCGTCAACTATCAGTGGCAGCAGGGCCAGGATCCGCCGTGCTGCCCCACGGGTATCGCGACGGTGCGGTTCCGGGTCGGGGACGACGGCAAGCTCGTTGCCGTCGACCCCATCCCCGCCCCTAACCGTTGACCAGTTCGGCGGGGTCGAGCATCGCGGCGTAACGCAACTGCTCGGGAATGCCGAATCCGTCGACGAGTGTCTCGGCGTGCGGCCGCAACGAGCGGCAGCGCTCGTTGATGCCCCGGGTGACCGCCTTCGCGCGTTCGGTGGACAGGAACCGATGCTCGATGAACCAGGCCTTGTCCTCCTCGATCACCGACAGCGCATACAGGTCGCAGACGTCTTCGAGAAGTCCGCGGGCCGTGTCGTCCTCGCAGGCGTCGATGCCCGCGACGAACGCTTCCAGGATGATCCGGTCGATGTGGGCCCTTGCGGCATGCAGCACGTGATCCTGAACCGCGTTGAACGCGTCGAACGCTGACATCTCCTTGGCCTTGCCCTGCAGCCGCCGGGCCACCGAGGCCAGCATGTACTCCTCGCGGTCCTCGAACATCTTGACCTGGGTACCGCGGTTGAACAGGCTGCCCTCCTCCTCGTTGTCCTGGCGGGAGTCGAGGATGGTCTGCATGATCGTCTCGGCGGCAGTGCGTTTCAGCACGCGTTCCCCGGCGAAGTTGGCCGCGAAGCGCACCCAGTCCACGGGGCTCATGCTCTTGACGTCGTCGGCGTAGGCCGTGAGCAGTTCCTTGGCCACGAGCTGGGTCAGCACGTGGTTGTCACCCTCGAACGTGGTGAACACGTCGGTGTCGGCGCGCAACGCGATCAACCGGTTCTCCGCGAGGTAGCCCGCGCCTCCGCAGGCTTCGCGGGCCTCCTGGATGGCACGGCTGGCGTGCCAGGTGTTGGCGGCCTTGAGCCCCGCGGCACGCGCCTCCAACTCGCGTTGCTCTTCGGCGTCGGGATTGTCCGACGTCTGCAATTCGTGGCATTTGGCCACCAGCTCGTTCTGCGCGAACTGCAGGGCGTAGGACTTTGCGATCAACGGCAGCAGCCGGCGCTGATGCACCAGGTAGTCCATGATCAGCACCTCGTCGTGGCTCTTGGGCACCTCGAACTGCCTGCGTTCCAACGCATATCGCGTGGCGATGTCGAGGGCCACCCGCGCGGCGGCCGCGGCGCTGCCACCGACTGTGACGCGGCCGCGGATCAACGTGCCCAGCATCGTGAAGAAGCGTCGGCCCGGGTTCTCGATCGGTGAACTGTAGGTGCCGTCCGGCGCCACGTCGGCATAGCGGTTGAGCAGGTTCTCCCGCGGAACCCGCACGTTGTCGAACACGATGCGGCCGTTGTCGACGCCGGGCAGTCCGCCCTTGTAGTGGCAGTCCGACGTCGTCACGCCGGGCATGTCGTTGCCCATGTCGTCACGGATCGGCACCACGAAGCAGTGCACGCCGTGGCCTTCGCCGTCCGGGGTGATCAGCTGGGCGAAAACCGCTGCGACCCTGGCGGTTTCGGCAGCTCCACCGATGTAGTCCTTGCGGGCGGTCGGGGTCGGGGAGTGGATCACGAACTCTTGCGCCTCGGGATCGTAGGTCGCGGTGGTCTCCAGGGACTGCACGTCGCTGCCGTGACCGGTCTCGGTCATCGCGAAACAGCCCAGCAGGTCGAGGTCGATCAGCCGGCGCACGTAGGCCTTGTGGTGGCGTTCGGTCCCGAGGTTCTCGATCGCGCCGCCGAACAGGCCCCACTGCACACCGGCCTTCACCATGAGCGACAGGTCGCTCATCGCGAGCATCTCGATGCGGGTGACGGCTGCCCCGACGTCGCCGTTGCCGCCGTGCTCTTTGCGGAATCCGTCCTCGGCCGCGCCCGCCGCGGCCATGATCTTGAGTTGCTCAGCCACTTTGGCGCGCGCGATGACGGTGTTCGGGGTGTAGTGCGGCCGGAAGATCTCGTTGGACAGTTCGGCCCGCATGGCGTTCTTGGCGTCGCGCCAACGACCGTCCAGCGTGTTGCGAAGATGCTCGGCAGTGGTGGTCATACCCGACCGTAACCTGTGGCCGGCCCTACGCAGGTGAACCTGAGTAGAACGGTCGAATCGGACGGGCGTTGAATCGAGCACATGACCGATCGGCCCGAGCCGCTGTCGCCCACCGGCCTGCCCCATGTGATCGACCACAAACACGCTGACGTGACCGGCGGGTGGCTGCGCGCCGCGACGTTCGGCGCCATGGACGGGCTCGTCAGCAACACCGCACTGATCGCGGGTGTGGCCGCCAGCGCGAGTGCGCAGACCGTGGTACTCAGCGGTGTCGCCGGATTGCTGGCCGGCGCGTTCTCCATGGCGTTGGGGGAGTACACGTCGGTGACGACGGCCAACGAGCAGATCGACTCCGAGGTGCTCGTGGAACGGCGCTCGTTCAGCAAGCAGCCGGAGGCCGAGCAGGCCGAGCTGGTGGCGATGTTGATGAAGATGGGCATGTCGGAGGCGACGGCCGCCAAGGCCACCGAGGAGATCCATCAGGACGAGCACCGCGCGGTGAACTTTCATCTCGTGCAGGAGCTCGGCGTCAATCCAGGCGAGAAGCCGTCGGCGCGCATCGCCGCGGTGTCGTCGTTCGTGATGTTCGCGATCGGCGCGATCATTCCGCTGATCCCGTACCTGCTCGGTTTCGAGTCGTTGTGGGCCGGCCTGGCCTGTGGCGGCGTCGGACTGCTGATCGCGGGCGGGCTGGCGGCCCGCTTCACGCGCAAACCGGTGGCCATTGCCGCCGGGCGCCAGTTGCTGTTCGGCGCGATCGCGATCGCCGCGACCTATGCGGTCGGCACCCTGATCGGTACCGTCACCACTTGATGCTGCGTCGAATACTGCTCGCCGGTGCCCTGACCCTGTCGGCATGTGGATCTGCACAGGCGGCACCGGATTTCGCATACCTCGGACAGCGCCAGGTGCCGCACGCAGCGATGTTCGACGGCACGGTGATCGGCGGGCTGTCGGGGATCAGTTACGACGCGGCCACCGGGCTGTATTACCTCGTCAGCGACGACCGATCGGCGAAGAATCCCGCTCGGTTCTACACCGCGCGGATCGCCCTGTCGGACAACGGCATCGACGACGTCCAGTTCGTCAGCACGCGGCCATGGCTGGATCGGGACGGGCGACCGTTCGCGCCGTTGGACACCGCAGCGCAACCACCGGTTGTGCCGCCCGACCCCGAAGGCATCGCGTTCGACGCACGCAGGCAACGGCTGTACTGGACCAGTGAGGGGGAGCGCCGTGACGACGGCACCCGGCTGGATCCCTGGGTGCGGATCGCCGGACTGGACGGCGGGTATCTGGGGGAGTTCGATCTGCCGCCGCAGCTGCGGATGTCGGACAGCGAGCACGGCGCACGCCAGAACAGTGCCCTGGAAGGCCTTTCCCTCACCCCAGATGGTCGCCACCTGTGGGCGGCGATGGAAGGCCCGATCTTTGAGGACGGTGCTTCGCCCGACGAGCAGCACGGTGCATCGACCCGCATCACGCGCTACGACGTCGACACGGGTGTCGCCGATGCCGAATACCGCTACCCGCTGGACCCGGTCAGTGCTGGACCGGGTGGCGACAACGGCCTCTCGGATCTGGTGGCCCTCGACGACGCGACGTTCCTGGTGATCGAGCGGGGCTACGGCACCCACACGGCCGTTCGCATCTACCGGGCCGGTGTAATCGCGGGATCGTCGGAGCTGTCGAAGACCTTACTGGCGGATCTGACCACCACGCCCGGGCTCAGCCCGCTCGACAACATCGAGGGAATCACCTTGGGGCCCAGGCTCGTCGACGGGCGCCAGAGCGTGATCCTGGTGAGTGACGACAACTTCTCGCCGACGCAGACCACGCAGTTCGTGCTGTTCGCGATGTAGGCGTTGCGCGCCGAATCCGACGTAAATGTCGCTGGATGCGCAGAATTACGACATTTACGTCGAACTCGGGGTCGGTGGAGCAAACCTAGCTGTCGCTGCCGATGGTGACGGCGGTGGCCTCGTCGGTGAGCTCGTCGAGTTCGTCCTCTTCGACGTCGATGCCCAGCAGATGCGGGCGCGTCAGCAACAGGACGCCCGCGCCGAGGAGCACCGCGCCCGCGCCGACCCAGTACGGCAGGTGCACGTTGACCTGCTCGCCGAGCACGCCGGCCAACCATGGTGCGACGGCGGCCCCGCTGAAGCGCAGGAAGCTGTATGCCGCCGAGGCGACGCCGCGTTCGACGGGCGCTGCCTTCATCACGGTCTCGGTGATCAGCGTGTTGTTGATGCCGATGAAGAGTCCGGCTACCACGACGCCGGACGCCAGCACCGCCTTGGCATCTGTCCACACCGCCATGACGACCAGCACCGCGGTGAACGCCAGCAGGTTGAGGATGAGCACTCGCACGGTGCCGAACCGATGCTGCAGCCGCGGCGCGACCACCACGGAGGTGAAGGCGAGCGCCACGCCCCAGCCGAAGAAGATCAGGCCGATCTGATGGGCGGTCATGTCGAGCGGGAAGGGCGTGAAGGCCAGCAGCGTGAAGAAGCCGAAGTTGTAGAGCAGCGCGGTGATCGCGACACCGAGCAGACCGCGGTGGCGCAGGGCGCGGAACGGGTCGGCCAGCGTGGTGGCGCGTTCGGCGCGCGGTGTCGCGGGGAGCAGGAACGCCGTGATCACCAGAGCGAAGGCCATCAGCGCCGAAACCCCGAAGAACGGTCCGCGCCACGAGATCGAACCGAGCACGCCGCCGACCAGGGGCCCGACGGCGATGCCAAGGCCCAACGCGGCTTCGTACAGGATGATCGCCTGCGCGACAGAGCCCTTGGCGGAGTTGACGATGGTGGCCAGTGCGGTCGCGATGAACAGGGCGTTGCCCAGCCCCCACAGTGCGCGCCATCCGACGATCTCCATGACGGTGTCGCTCATCCCGGCCAGACCTGCGCCGGCGATGATCACCACGAGACCGAGCAGCAGGGTGCGCTTGGGTCCGATCCGGCTCGACACCACGCCGGTGATCAGCATCGCCACGCCCATCACCGCCATGTAGCTGGTGAACAGCAGCGACACCTGTGACGGCGAGGCGTTGAGGTTGTCGGCGATCGGTTTGAGGATGGGATCCACAAGCCCGATCCCCATGAACGCCACGACGGACGCAAAGGCTACGGCCCAAACTGCTTTGGGTTGGCGCCACATAAAGGCAGAACTCCTATCTCTGGATTTCGGTCGGCAACGCGGGTTCGTCGCGGTCCTCGAGAATCCGCCGGATGACGTCCACGGCGGCCGCCAGTGTCTGGCGGTCCTCGGGTGCGAGCCGCTCCAGCCGCGGATTGATCGCGGCGGCGCGGTCAATCCGCGCCTGGTTCAGGGTTTGTCGGCCCTTGTCGGTGATGCGGATCAGGACCGCGCGCGCGTCGCCCGGGTCCGCGGTCCGCGACACCATGCCTGCGTCTTCGAGACGACGCACCTGGGTGGTCATGGTGGGTTGCGAGCAGTGGTCGAGGTAGGCGAGGTCGGAAATCCGGGCCTCACCCTGGTCCTCGATGGTCGACAGCAGCCGGGCCTGCGCCCAGGGCAGGGGCAATTGGGTACGTTGGTTTGCCAGCCGGTTCAGCCGCGCGACGACCGCGAGCAGATCTGCGCCGAGTTCGGCTTTCGGTGTCGCCGGGGCATGCTCGGCGGTTGGAGTCGGCATACGTCCATACTTACATAGTTTCCCTATGCAGTCGACCCGCGGTGGGGTGGGGGCTGTCACACCACGGCCCACCAGCAGCGGCGATACCGGCTGGCAGAATCGAGAAATGACTGCGACCGGATCAGCCAGCCCACCGAGACGTGCGGGCTCGCTGACCCCGGGAGAGCTCGCGCAGGCGTCGGTGATGGCGGCCCTGAGCGCGGCGACCGCGATCATCGCCGTGGTGGTGCCGTTCGCCGCGGGGCTGTCGCTGTTGGGCACTGTGCCGATGGGATTGCTCGCCTACCGCTACCGGTTGCGCGTCCTGCTCGCGGCGACCGTGGCCGGTGCCACCATCGCGTTCCTGATCGCCGGCATGGGCGGGATGATGACGGTGCTCGACTGCGCCTACATCGGCGGTCTCACGGGCATCGTCAAACGCCGCGGGAGGGGCACTCCCACGGTTCTCGTGTGGGCGGTGATCGCCGGTGCGATCTTCGGCTCGATGACCGTGCTCGCCCTGACCGTGCTGTCGCGGCTGCGCAACCTGATCTTCGATTCGATGACCGCCAATATCGACGGCCTTGCCGCGGTGATGGCCCGCATCCCGGTTCTCGACGGGTTCGCCGAGCCGTTCAAGAACGGCTTCGCGACACTGCTCGACTGGTGGCCCCTGCTGTTCCTGGTGTTGGGCATCTGGAGCATCACGTTCGTGAGCCTGATCGGGTGGTGGGCATTGTCCCGGGTGCTGACTCGGCTGGCCGGAATCCCCGACGTGCACAAGCTCGACGCCGCGGCTGAAACCGAACCCATCGCCCCCGTGCCCGCACGCCTGGTCGACGTCCGGTTCCGCTACCCGGGCATCGACCACGACGCGCTCGGGCCGTTGTCCATGGAACTGCAACCCGGTGAGCACGTCGCGGTGACGGGTGCCAACGGCTCGGGCAAGACCACCTTGATGCTGATTCTCGCGGGCAGGGAGCCGTCTTCCGGCACCGTGACGCGGGCCGGAAGTGTCGGGCTGGGCCGCATCGGCGGCACCGCGGTGATCATGCAGCACCCCGAGAGCCAGGTGCTGGGTACCCGGGTGGCCGACGATGTGGTGTGGGGGCTGCCGCCCGGCGCCACCGTGGATGTCGACCGGCTGCTGGCCGAGGTCGGCCTCGGCGGGTTCGGCGACCGTGACACCGGGGGCCTGTCCGGCGGCGAGCTGCAGCGGTTGGCGGTGGCCGGTGCACTGGCGCATGAACCGTCACTGCTGATCGCCGACGAGGTCACCAGCATGGTCGATCAGCACGGCCGCGATACCTTGATGAACGTGTTGTCCGGCCTCACCCAACACCACCGGATGTCGCTGGTCCACATCACGCACTACAACACCGAGGCCGCGTCCGCCGACCGCACCATCGACCTCAGTGGCAACGGCGGGGCCGCGGACAACACGGACATGGTGCCCACTGCCGCCGTGCACGCCGCAGGTCACCACGCTGGAAATCCCAGTGGTCGACCGGTGCTCGAACTTCGCAACGTCGGCCACGAGTACGCCAGCGGAACCCCTTGGGCGAAAACGGCTTTGCGCGACATCTCGGTCACCGTCAACGAGGGCGACGGCATTCTGATCCACGGCCTCAACGGTTCCGGCAAGTCGACGCTCGCGTGGATCATGGCGGGGCTCGCGGTGCCCACCTACGGCGAATGCCTGCTCGACGGTGCCCCTGTGTCGGAGCAGGTGGGCGCAGTGGCGCTTTCGTTCCAGGCCGCGCGGCTACAGCTGATGCGCAGCAGCGTCGAACGCGAGCTGGCCTCCGCGGGCGGGTTCTCGGCCGACGACACCGATCGGGTGGCTTCCGCGCTCAGCACCGTCGGGCTGGATCCGGCGCTGGGGAAACGCCGCATCGACCAACTGTCGGGCGGGCAGATGCGCCGCGTGGTGCTGGCCGGGCTGCTCGCGCGGAAACCGCGGGCACTCATCCTCGACGAGCCGCTTGCCGGTCTCGACGCGGCTAGTCAGCGCGGGCTGGTCCGGCTGTTGGAAGACCTGCGACGGAATACGGGCCTCACGGTCGTCGTCATCTCCCACGACTTCTCCGGCCTGGAGGAGCTGTGTCCGCGCACCCTGCATCTGCATGCGGGCGAGCTCGCGCTCGCCCCGACGGCCGCAGGAGGTGCGCTGTGACGGCGCCGACCAGAACCCAACGCAAACCCGTGGTGCTGTTGCGTCCCGTGCCGGGCACCAGCGTGATCCACGAATTGTGGGCAGGCACCAAGCTTCTCGCGGTCGCCGGGATCGGGGTGCTGCTGACGTTCTATCCCGGTTGGGTGCCCATCGCGTTCGTCGCGGTGTTGGTGCTCGTGGTGGCCCGGCTCGCCCACATACCGCGTGGGACGCTGCCGTCGATCCCGGTGTGGCTCTGGATTCTGTTGGCGCTGGGCGCGTTGACGGCGACCTTCGCCGGCGGCACGCCCGTGATCGACGTCGGCTCGATGCAGATCGGCCTGGGCGGGCTGTTCAACTTCCTGCGCGTCACGGCGCTGTCGATCGTCCTGCTGGGCCTCGGCGCCATGGTGTCGTGGACCACCAATGTGTCCGATATCGCGCCGGCCGTCGCCACCTTGGGCCGTCCGCTGCGGATGCTGCGGATCCCGGTCGACGACTGGGCCGTGACCATCGCGTTGGCGCTGCGCGCATTTCCGATGCTGATCGACGAGTTCCGGACTTTGTACGCGGCGCGGCGCCTGCGCCCGAAAGAGCGCGCCGAGACATTCCGGGCGCGGCGGCGGCAGAGGGTGGCCGACATGATCGATCTGCTCGCCGCCGCGATCACCGCGGCCCTGCGCCGTGCTGACGAGATGGGTGATGCCATCACGGCCCGCGGCGGTGCCGGCCAGATCTCCGCCGCGCCGTCACGCCCTGAGAAGCGGGACTGGGTGGCCTCTGCGATCCTGGTCGTGGTGTGCGGGACGGCGCTCGCGTTAGAGCTCACCATCCTCGGGACCAGTCTCCCGCGGCGCTGATTCGCGAACGCGCGGTTTGAGCAGTCGCGCGATACCGAGCAGCACCCCGATGAACACCAGCAGCACCGCGAGCCACGGCAGGAACAGGCCGAACAACATCACTGCCCCCGAGGCGAACGCCACGAGCGCGTCCCAGCCGCGTTCGACCTGACCGAAGAACCCGTGATAGCGCTGCGGGGACGGGCCACCCACCTGCTCGGCCGTGATGTCCAGATTGACCGTGCTGTAGTCGATCTGCTCGCCCAGCTGCTTGCGCTGGGCCCGCAAGCTGTCGAGGTCCGCCTGCCGCTGCGAAAGGGCCTCCTCGGCTTTGATCAGTGCCTCGGGGTCTTTGGCGTCGCGCATGATGCCCAGGAGCCGGTCGACCGACGTCTGCAGCGCCGTGATGCGGGCATCGAGGTCCACGCGGGTGGCGGTCACGTCTTCGGATCGGACCTCGACCGTCTCGGCGGTCCCCAGCCCCTTGAGGCCGTCGATGGTCTTGTCGAGCTTGGCGACCGGCACCCGCAGCACCATCGCGACATGGGCCCGGCCTGACGACGACCCGGCGTCCTCGGATCTGCTGTCGATCCGGCCGCCGGCATCGGTGGTGATCGTTGCGGCTTTGTCGGCCGCGGCCACCGGCTCGCGCGCGGTGATCGAAAGCGACGCGGTCTTGACGACATCGCGGTTGGCCTCGGTCGGCACCGGAGCTTCTTTCGGCGCGGGTGCCGCCGGGGCGAACCCTGAATCGGCTTGTGTGGCTTGCGGCGCCGTCGAACTGGGGGAGTGCCCGCCTGCGCAGGCCGGAGCCACGCTCAACAGGGCCGTGGCGAGAACTGCCACGGTGACGCGACGACCGGCGTGCTTCTGCATGTGCTCAATGTAAAGCCAAACACGCGTGCCCAGTCGTGGCATCGTCCTATCCTGGCCGAGGGGGACCGGTGGCAGAGGGATCGGATGACCACAGCGATCACGTGCCGGCAGTGTGGTCGGGTGGCGCGCGACGACGCCCGATTCTGCGATGCCTGCGGCGCTCCGATCGTGTCGGTATCTGCGGCCGCCGAGTACAAGCAGGTCACCGTGCTGTTCGCGGATGTGGTCAGGTCCATGGGCATCGCCGCCGCGGTGGGCGCCGAGCGGCTGCGCGAGATCATGGCCGATCTCGTCGAGCACTGCACTGCGGTGGTGCAGCGATACGGCGGTACGGTCGACAAATTCACGGGCGACGGTGTGATGGCCCTGTTCGGCGCTCCGGTTGCGTTGGAAGACCACGCTTTCCGCGCCTGCCTGGCTGCATTGGAGATTCAGCAGGAGACACAGAAGCTGGCCGTGGAGGTCGGCCGCCACGACGGCCTGACGTTGCAGCTGCGCATCGGGCTCAACTCCGGTGAGGTGATCGCCGGCGGCATCGGCTCGGGGCTGCTGGGTTACACGGCGGTCGGCGAACAGGTCGGGCTGGCGCAGCGCATGGAATCGGTAGCCCCGGCAGGCGGCGTCATGCTCAGCGAATCGACCGCGCGACTCGTCGAACACACCGTCGTACTGGACGCGCCTCAGCCGGCATGCATCAAGGGCGCCGAGGAGCCGGTGTTGACCCGCAGGCTGATCGGTATCGCCGCGCATCAGCAGGCCCGCATCCGTCGCGGCGAGGCCAAGCTCGTCGGGCGGGACTGGGAACTGGCAGCGCTGACCGGGATGTTGGACCGTGCAGCGGGTGGCTGCGGCGGCGTCGTCGGCGTGGTCGGGCCGCCAGGAATCGGCAAGAGCCGGCTGGTCGCCGAGGCGGTGGCGGTCGCGGTGAACCGTGGGGTTCCGGTGTTCTCCACGTCCTGCGAGTCGCATGCCGCTGAAGTGCCGTTTTACGCGCTCGGGCGATTGATGCGCACGGTGTTCGGGGTCGACGGGTTGACCGATGATGTTGCGGCACGCCAGATCCTGCGCCACCAGTTTCCCGATGCCGAGGCGGTCGACCTGGCGCTTCTCGACGACGCGCTGAGCATCCGAGATCCGGCGTCACGAGCCCCGGATATCGGTCCGGACGCCCGGCGCCGTCGGCTGTCCACGCTGTTCGACGGGGTCGCGACCGCACGATCAGGACCGCGCGTGTACGTCGTCGAGGATGCCCACTGGATCGACCCGATCAGCGAGGCGGTGCTCGATGGGCTGCTGCCGGCCCTCACGTCGTCCGCCCTGGTTCTCGTCACCTACCGGCCCGAGTACGAAGGTGCGCTGGCCGGCCGTCCCGGCTCGCAGACCATCGCGCTGGCCCCGCTCGACGACGAGCAGACCGTCACGTTGATCACAGACCTGCTCGGCCGGGACAGGACGGTGACACCCCTGGCGGGCCAGATCGCCGAGCGCGCGGCAGGAAACCCCTTCTTCGCGTTGGAGATCGTGCGCGACCTCGCCGACCGCGGGGTTCTCGCCGGAGGCCGGGGCTGCTATATCTGTCCCGGCGACACCGAAGAGGTCGCCGTGCCCGCGACGCTGCAGGCGGCCATCTCGGCCCGCGTCGACCGGCTCGACACGGCAGCCAAGCACACGCTCAACGCGGCAGCGGTGATCGGCGACCGCTTCGACGGAAACCTGTTGGGCCAGATCGCCGATACGGATCACCTGCCCCGGCTCGTCAGGGCCGAACTCGTCGATCAGGTCGCGTTCACGCCGCGCGCCGAATACGCGTTCCGGCATCCGATGATCCGGTCGGTGGTGTACCGCTCGCAGTTGAGATCGACCCGCGCAGAACATCATCGGCGCGTCGCGGGCGCGATCGAACCGAGCGACGAGAATGCCGCCCTGATCGCCGAACACCTGGAGGCGGGCGGTGAACTGGCCGACGCGTACGACTGGCATATGCGAGCCGGGAACTGGGCGCGGTTCCGGGACGTTCGTGCTGCGCGGATCAGCTGGCGGCGAGCATGCGGCGTCGCCGACAGATTGCCGGTCGACGACCCTCGGCGTCCGACGATGCGGGTCGCACCTCGCGCGCTGATCTCCGGCACCAGTTTTCGATCCGGTGGGTCCATGGCAGAAACCGGATTCGAAGAGTTGCGCAGGTTGGCGGTCGAAGCCGGCGACATGCGGTCACTGGCGATCGGTATGGCCGGGCAGGTGGGCGCGCTCGCCGTCCACGGCCGCTACCGCGAGGCCGCGGATCTGTCGTCCGAACTCGTCGACCTGCTCGACGCCATCAACGATCCGGATCTGACTGTCGCGCTGCTGCACACCACGTTGAGCGCCAAGTACGCGCTCGGCGAGATGGCCGATGTGGTGAAGCTGGCCCAGCGGGTGATCGATCTGACGGAGGGCGATCCGCGCAAAGGCAGCATCCTGACGGAATCGCCCTTGCTGATCGCGATGACGCTGCAGGCCACGGCACGAGCCTGTCTGGGGCAAGCCGGATGGCAGCGTGACGTCGACGCGACGCTGGAGCTGCTGCGCGAGATCAATCCGGCTGCGCGGGCCGTGCTGCTGATGTACTGCGGCACCATCGGCGGCCCCATCGGGGCGTTGCCGGTCGACGCGATGATGCTGCAGGAGACGGCCGAAACGTTGGCGTTGGCCGAACAACTCGGGGACGACTATGCGCTGGTCGCCGCACGATGCGTGCGCGGCCTGGCGCTGCTGACAGCGGGCGCCGACCAGGAGCACGCCGTGGAACTGCTGGAGTTGGCGCGCGACGCGATCATCGGCGAGCGGTTCACCATGCCGGCCCTGGTGCCCATCGATGTCGCCTTGGCGATGGAGCGGGTGCGAACCGGGGACCGGGACAGCGCCATCGAGGCATTGCGCGACATCGTCGAAATCCAGTTCGGGTCCGGGCAATGGTTGGGGCGCGCCGTGGCGGCTTCGGCGCTGGTCGAGCAGTTGGTGGCGCGCGGATCGAACCGCGATCTCGACGAGGCGGTGAACGTGATCGATCGGCTGGAGACGCTGCCCGCAGAGCCTGGATTCGTGGTGTTCGACATCCTCGTGCAACGCTGGCGGGCGGCGGTGGCCGGGGCCCGCGGCGATGTGGCGTACCAAGAGTTGGTCGATCGCTACGGTAGATCGGCGGATTCGCTTGGCTTCGAAGGACATATGGCCTGGGCCGAGGAGATGGCTCACATCGCGTCGCGGCACAGCGATGAGATGACCTGACACCACTCGGCCGGGTGTGTGCTCCAGAAGTTGTGTGCGACGCCGGCCAGTTCACGGAACTGACCCCGGGGGACCAGTGCCGCGAGCTGGCGAAGTGGCCAGTCGGGGCGAATGTCTTGTTCCGGTGCCAGAAATGTCATGGGTACGTCGGTGTCGGCCAGCCGCCGGAACAGCTCCGGCTCGTGGATCCAGTCGACAAAGGACGCGTTGAGCGACTCGTGTACGGCCGGTTCCCAGTGGATCTGGAACTCGTCCTCGGTGTGCCGGGCCGCGGTGTAGATCGCCGACCAGGTGCGATCTTTGTGTAGTCCGTGCCCGGCGACCCCGACCACCGCACGGACCCGTTCTGGGTGGTCGAGAGCGTAGCGAATGGCGAGATCCGATCCGAACGAGTGGCCGACGACGATCCAGGATTCGACACCCATTGCGTTTCGGATGGTTTCGAGATCGGCGACGGCCTGGGCGAGGTCATGTGGGCCACCACCGGAGCGGCCGACTCCCCGTGGTTCGGGAAACCACGCGCGCGCACCGCGGGGCGCCAGCGCATCGCTCTCCAGGTAGTTCACGCAGCCGGGTCCACCGGACAGCACGACAACGTCCGGTCCTTCACCGGTGAGCCCGACGTGGAGATCGACCGAACCTTCAGCCCGCACCGTCAATGCCTGCACTGCGTTGCCCCTCCTTCCCGGCGGTGCTTAACGCTGCGCCGCGCTGTTGGCGGCCCACTGCGCATCCGCCAGCGTGGTGGCGACATCCGCCCGGCCCAGGAACATCTCGTCGAAATATGGCTTGATGGCCTGGAATCCCGCGGGGAAGCCGGCGCCGCCGGGGGCCGTCATGCGTGGGCCGTCGAGCACGCGGAAGAACGGGCTGAGATCGACTCCGCGTGCCGACCAGTAGTCGTGGTAAACCGGTTGGGCGGCGAGTACGGCCGGGATCGCGACGCCGCTGCGGCCCAGGAACTCGTTGCCGGTCTTGCTGCCCATCCAGGCCAGCACCTCGCGGACCGCATCGGGGTGCTTGGTCGCGGAATTGGCCGCGGCGGCAATGCCGTTGGTGACGCTGACGCGGCCGCGCGGGCCTTCTGGCAGCATCACCACACCCCAGTGGAACGGAACCTGATTGGCGATGGCCGCGAGGTTGTAGGTACCGGACTGGAACAGCGCCATGCGGCCCTGCAGGAACGCGTTGCGGGAAAAGTCGCCGTTGTCGTTGGTGTCGGATGCGGGCGGCGCGACGTGGTCGTCGTTGATGAGTTTCACCAGATAGCTGAACGCCTGCACGGCCTGCGGGTTGTCGAACGTGAACCGGTCGTCGACGCTGAAGGTGCCGCCCGCTGACCCGATGTAGTTGAGATAGATGCCCTGCAGATCGTTGGCGGCGTTGTAGCCCCACTGCCGGATCCGGCCGGCGTCGAAACCCGGCGTCGCCGCGGTACGTCCATCGGCATCCACGGTGAGCCGTGCGAGCAGCGGGCGCAACGTGTCATCGGGACCGTCGGACCACCGCAGCGTCAGCAGCTCGGTCAGGTCGACGCCTGCGGCACTGAGCAATTCGGCGTTGAAGTACACCGCGATACCCGCATCGGTCAATTGCGGTACGCCCCACAAGGTGTCGTTGCGGGTGAACTGGTCGACCACCGCGGGCTCCCAGGCCCTGGCGGCATCGGGGCCGAGGGTCTGACCGATGTCGAGCAGTCGGCCGCTGTCGGCGTAGCCCGCGAAGTACGCGTTGGAGAGCCAGAAGATGTCGTCGGCACTGCCGCCGGCCACGTCGGTGCGCAGCGTGTCGAAGTAGTTCGCATACGACACCGTGTTGACCCGGACCTCGATGCCGGGATGCTCCTGGCTGAACGCGTCGAACGATGCGCGATACGCCGCGGCGACCTGCGGATCCCACAGCCGCACCGTCACCACGGTCTTACCTGAAGGTTCGGTGGAACGCCCCAGCAGCATGGCCGCGGCCAGCAGGACCACCATGGTGAGGCTCAGACCCAGGGCCCACAGCGTGGAGCGCCTCATGCCGGCCCCCTCCTGCGAACTCGACGAAAACGTCGTCGCCGCGCTGATTTCACGACAGTTGTGTCGAATTGGACGATCACTTGATCCCCGTGACGACGATCGAGCGGACGATGTTGCGTGACAACGCGACGAACAACACGAGCAGCGGCACGATCGCGACGGTCGTCGCAGCCATCACCAAGGTCCACTGCGCGTTGTACTGCGACTGCAGCCCGGCCGTCGCGACCGTCAGCACCTGCCATTTGCTCCCGCTGGTGATCACCAGAGGCCACAGGAAGCTGTTCCATTGGCTCACCACGGTGATCAGCGCGAGTGTCACCAGGATCGACCGGCTGGCCGGCACCACCACATGGGTGATGACGTCGAGGGTGTTGGCGCCGTCGAGCCGGGCCGCGTTGATCAGATCGCCGGGGATGGACCGGAAATGCTCGCGGAGCAGGAAGATCGCGTACGGAGATCCGAACAGGAACGGCAGGACCAAGGCCCAGAACGTGTTCCGCAGGCCGGCCTCGGCCATCATCAGATACAACGGCACCACCGTCACGGTGGCGGGCACCATCAGCGTCGCGACGTACACCCAGAACAGCACGTCACGGCCGGGAAACTGTAAGCGGGCGAAGGCATAGGCGGCCAGCACCGAGAACACCAGCTGGCCCAGCAGGATCACCGCGGTCATCAGGGCGGTCACCACAATGGCCCGGCCGAATCCGGCGTCGGCCAGCCCGAGGTAGTTCTCCAGGGTCGGCGGCTTCGGCAGCGACAGCGGCGAATCGGTGTTGAATTGCGTGGCCGAGGTGAACGATGTCAGCAGTCCCAGGCCGAACGGCACCAGCGTGATCACCGCGCCGATGAGCAGGCCCACGTAGATCAGCGCGTTACGTGAGGTCATAGCTGATCCTGCGGCGGAAGTAGAGGTGCTGGACCACGGTGATGCCGACAAGGATCACGAACAGCACGATCGCCATCACGGCTGCCCGCCCGACTGCGGCGGCTCCGAACGCCTCGGCGTAGATGCGGTGCGCCACCAGATCTGTACGGCCCTGCGGCCCGCCGCCCGTCAACGCGTACACCGTGTCGAATACCTGGGCGGCGCTGACGATTCCGGTGACCAGAACGAAGAACAGGGTCGGCCGCAGCATCGGCAACGTGATGTGGCGGAACCGCTGCCAGGACGTCGCGCCGTCGGTCCGCGCCGCGTTGTGCACGTCTTCGGGGATGTTGAGGATGCCGGCGAGGAAGAACAACGTGACGTAGCCGACGTTGGTCCAGATCACCACGGCCGAGACCACGGGCAGCGCCAGTCCCGGGTCGGTGAGCCATTCGATGCGCCGGCCGAGCACGGTGCTGACCGCCCCGTCGGTCGGGGCAAGGATCCAGCGCCACAGCACCGCGATGGCCAACGGCGCACAGATCCACGGCAGCACGTACACCGTGCGGAAGAAGCCGCTGCCGGGCAGCCCACGCGCCAGCAGGGTTGCGGCGATCAAGCCGAGCACAGTCTGCGCCGGCACCACCAGCAGCACGAACAGCAGCGTCACCACGAGCGAGGTCGCGAACGACGAGTCGGTGAGCACCGACGTCCAATTGTCCAGGCCCACATAGGTGATCGGGCCCAAGAGATCCCACCGGTGCAGGCTGAGCCAGACCACCACCAGCATGGGCAGCAGCAGGAACGTGACGACTCCGAACAGGCTGGGCGCGACAAGCGCGTACCCCAGGGTTGCCGTCCGGACCCGCGAAGTGGCCATTCGGCCATTAAAGCGGTTGGCGGGTGCTGCACAACACGGTGGGTGCGCTGTCGATATCGGTCCCGCCTCTGCGCTGCTGATGGGCGGTTTTGGTTTGGCCGCCAGGTGTCGGGGAACTGCTTCTTGTATGCGCGAGGTTCTCGAACGTGAAGACAAGTGGGACGTCGACGAGCTGTTTGAGATGCCACGCCTCGACGATGTCGTCACCGGGGCCGAGGTGGAGCATGACAGTGTCGACTTGTCCAGTGAGTACTACGACACCCCGGAGCGTGATCTGCAGGCGCACGGCGTACTGCTGCGGCATCGCACCGGCGACGACGACACGGGGTGGCAGTTGAAGATCCCCGCGGACGACGGTCGGGCGGAACTGCACTGGCCGTCGACCGAGGTGCTGCCCGACTCCGTGAAGGCGCTACTCAAGGGGATCACTTTGGGCAAAGAACTGTCCGGTGTCGCGACGATCCACACCGTCCGGAATCGCTACCGGATCCGCATGCCGGGGGTCGGTGACCGCTACGCGGAGATCGACGACGACTGCGTGCGTGCGTGGGCTGACGAACGTCTGCTGGCGTGGCGCGAGATCGAGGTCGAACTGGGGCCTCGTACGCCGTCGGTTCCCAAACGCCTCGCCAAGCGGCTGGCGGCTGGCGGCGCTCGCCCTTCGCGCTATCCGTCCAAGCTCGCCCACATCTTGCCGCCGCTTCCGGCAGCGGAGGCTGCCTCGCCGGCGGCAAGGGCGTTGCTTCGGTATGTGAACACTCAGATCGACCAGATCGTGGTGGGTGACATCGGGTTGCGACGCGGCCAGGATCCGATTCACGACACTCGCGTGGCGATCCGACGGCTGCGGAGCACATTGCGGGTGTTCGGGCGAGTGCTGGACCAGTCGGCGGCCGGTGATCTCGATGACGAGCTGCGATGGTTCGCGGGGATACTCGGCGACGTCCGCGATTGCCAGGTTCAACACCGGAGATTCATGAAAGCTCTCGACGAGGTGCCCGAGGATCTGATCCTGGGCCCCGTGCGTTCCCGCGTACGCAACGACCTGCAAGCTGTCGAGCTGCCCGCACGCGCCCAAGTCACCGACGCGATGGACTCGCCGCGCTACCTGGCGATCATGGCGGTGCTGCGCACGTGGCGCACAGTTCCACCCGTGGACCCCGAGACGAGCACCACGAGACTGGTCAAGCGGGCGTGGAAGGCTCAGCGAAAAGCCGATCGACGGCTCACCGCAGCGCTCGGCGAGGATGCCGGTGACGACGCGATGCTGCATCGCGCACGCAAGGCAGCCAAACGCGCCCGATACGCCGCCGAGCTGTGCCAGGATGTCGGCGGTTCGAAGCAGACGAAGCGAACAGTCAAGCATTACAAGCGATTTCAGTCGATCCTTGGCGATCATCAGGACACCGTTGTCGCGCGTACCGTGTTGCGTCGCATGGCTCTGGCCGGCGGGACGACTGCCGGTGAGAACGGCTTCACCTTCGGTCTGTTGTTCGGCCGGGAGCAACGGCTCGCCGACGAGTGCCGGCGCCAGGCACGAAAACTATTGTGAACAAGTCATCTTCAGCCCTGGCCCGGTGGGTGTGCCCGCAAGGTCATCCGGATGTGCGGATCGACGCCTTCTGGAGGAACTTCATGGAAGCCCAGCCGTCGGTACAGCTGGTATGCGCGTGAATTCACCCTGAGCACGTTGAGGCGCACGGGCTTTGCGTCCGCGAATGCCGTGTCGAGCAGTGCCTGAACAATGTGTGCGCCGATTCCTCGACCCTGGTGGTCAGGCGTGATCTCGATGAGCCCGAGAAACAGTTCGCCGTCGCGGTGCTCGATATTGAGCCGTCCGACGTCGGCCCCGTCGACCACGATGATCTCGGTCGAGTCGAGGTCCAGCGTGCGTTCGAGATACGCCCGCTGAACCTCGTCATCCCATCCCCAGACCAGGTCGACGTACGGACCGAGCGTCTGCTTGTGCAAATCGAAGATGAACTCGAAATCGGCTTTGGTGGCCGGTCGGAACCCGATGGTCGCCATGCCCTACAACCGCCGCACATCGAGTGCGGTCTCGACGCCGGCGCCGTCCCGTCTTTCGATGAAATAGACTCCCGCACAGTCTGTTTCACACACGGCTTCCGAAAACCCCGTGCCGCGATACAGCACCCCCGCTCCATCGTCGGTCGCGTAAGCGGCAGGCAACGCACCCTCGCCGACCAATGAGCGCAACAGGGGGCGGCGCTGGTCTTCGGAGTCGAAGTGCACACCGTTGGCGTACGGGACGAATCCCAACCCGTTGGTCACGGCTCGGAGTTCAGGGCCGAACGAGTCGGTCGTACCGCCCGCGTGCCAGCAGATCGAGCCTGCGGAAATGCCGGTCAGGACCACACCTGCCTGCCACGCCGTGCGCAGCGCGGCGTCGATACCGTGCAGACGCCACATCGCCAGCAGGCCTGCCACGCTGCCTCCGAAGACCCACACCACGTCCTGGTCGAGCAGGTGGGCTGTGACGTCCTCGATGTTGGGCATCGGGAACAGCGAGAGGTGCGATGCCGTGAATCCGCGTTCCTGTGCCGCTTCGGTGAGGTGGTGCAGGATGGCCTTGTCGTCGCCCATGGCCGTGGCCAGCAGACACATGCGCGGTGCTCTGCCTGCGACGCCGGACAGGTCTACCGCGAAGTCGGTCAGCGGGGTGAAGGAAAACCGGGTGCGGTGACCCGCACCGATGCCTCCGCTGGTGGCCAAGATGGTCGGTACGTCGGCTGGCATGTCTCGACGTTAGGCATCGGGCCGCAGGCGGACAACAGAATTAGCCCCGGTGAGCCAGTCGTCGACGCGAAGGCCGACAAGCCAACGCCTGAAGCCGCTCCAGCAATCCCGATGACCGCACTTTGCTCATGTGGCGTACATCACTTGACGCCGCCGGAATCGGACGTGCTTCGTTCCACTTGTAGCAGGTAATCGCCGCTATAGGGACTGGGGACACAGACATGAGCACAAGGCAGCACGCCCGGACGGGCGCTTCGATCAGCAAGGTGGCACAGTCCACGATCTTCGTGGTGCTCGCCTTGGCGGCGGTCGTCTTCGGCTCGTTGGCCGGCCCGATCGCATCGGCCAATGCCGCCGACGATGCGTGTGCCGACGTCGAGGTGGTCTTCGCCCGCGGCACCAATGAGGCGCCCGGCGTCGGCGCGACGGGTCAGGCATTCGTCGACGCGCTGACCGCCGCGCTGCCCGGCAAGACCGTCGACGTGTACGGCGTGAACTACCCGGCCTCGCTGGACTTCGGTCAGGCAGCCGACGGCATCGCCGACGCGAGCAACCGGATCCAGTCGGTGGCTGCCAATTGCCCGGCGACCAAGATCGTGCTGGGCGGGTACTCGCAGGGCGCCGCGGTGGCCGGCTACACCACCACCAGCTCGGTGCCCGCCGGCTTCGTCCTGCCCGCCGGGATCAGTGGTCCGATGCCCGCGTCGGTTGCCTCCCACGTCGCCGCCGTGGCCCTGTTCGGGACGCCCGACAGCTTCGTGCTGGGCCTGGCCGACCGCAGTGCGCCGCCCATCACCATCGGCCAGCCCTACGTGGCCAAGACCATCCAGCTGTGCGCGACGGGCGACCCGATCTGCTTCCCGGGTGGTCTTGACCGTGCCGCACACAGCTCCTACAAGGACAACGGAATGGCAGTGCAGGCAGCTGATTTCGTCGCCCGCCAGCTGGGTGTGACCGCTCCGTCCGCGACCGTGGTGCAGACCGCCGGCCAGGCGGACGCGCCCGCCAACTGAACAAGACCGGCCCCCGGCCGGAAGTGAGTCCTCATCGGACCGCTTCCGGCCGTTGGTTTTTCAGCGCTCCAGCTGACGCAGCCCGGCAACCGTGTCGGCCAGGGTGATTCGCGGATCTCGGTAGGTGATGCCGAGGTCACGTTCGCTGGGCGTGTCGTCGGATCCCGGCATCTGGGTGTAGTACTGCATGCCCGCTTCGGTGAAGGGCGTTTCGAACGGCAGGTACGGGCCGAGCCGGTCCATCACCTGCCCGGCAACCCGCAGCATGGTGTCGGGAACCGGGACGGCGAGCACGGTCCTGCCGCACACCTCGGTGAACAGCTTCGCCAGCTCGTCCACCGGAATGCGATGACCGCCGGCCATGTACCGCCGGGGCCCACGACCGGGTTCGAGTAACGCGGCATGCAGGGCGGCCAGGTCGCGGCCGTCGACGATCGTCCAGGCCGCGCTGCGGCCCGGAATCGCGCCGAGTTGCAGTGCGGCGGCCACACCTTCGCCGGCTTCGCCGAACTGGTTGCCGACCGGCGGGCCCATGACCATGCCGGGATAGGTGATGTTCACGGGCGCGCCGGCATCCTGCATGCCGCGCGCGTAGATCTCGACCTGGGCCTTGGAGCGGCCGTAGCCGTCGGTCCCGCCGAACACCGGCAGGTCCGCCGTCAGGGTCTCCACGTCGGGGTTGAACAGCGCGGTGATGCTCGACACGTGAATGATCGGATCGAGGCCGAGTTCTGCGGCGCCGCCGAGGACATTCTGCGCACCAGCCATGTTCGTGCTGAGCATCTTCGCCGTCTGGCTCGGATCCGTGGCGACCAGCGCCGCACTGTGCAGGACGGCATCGCAGCCGTCCAGCGCGCGCATGACCGAGTCGCGATCGGTGATGTCGCCGACCGCGTAGTCGGAGACGTCGACACCGAGCTTTTCGACGCTCGTGTGCAGCCGGTCGGGTTTGCGCACCAGGAACCGAACGCTGTGGCCGGCGTCGGCAATTGCTTTCGCGCTCCAACCGCCCACGAACCCGGTACCGCCGGTGACCAAAACGCGCATGGCGTCAAGCTAGTACGTCGGGCGCTGCGGGGAAGCGAATTGCGCAGTCTCACCCACCGCGCAAGGCAGCAAGCTCTTTCATGTTCGCCAGGCCTTGCTCCTGCGCCTCGCCGAGGAACTCCGGCAGCGGTGCCCGCAGTTCCGGCAGCACCGCGTGCTCGAGCAGTTCCTGCAGCGCGGCCTGCTTGGGGCTGCGGCCGGCCTGGTTGTCGATCTCGGCGGCGCCCGAAGCGGTTGCGTAGTCGTACAACTCGTGATGGATGGGCCGCGACGTGTCGATCTCCATGCTGCCGGGCTTCCAGTAGGTGTACATGCCGAGTTTGGCGTCGGGGGTGCGCACTGCCACGATGTGGCTGGGCGCCGAGGTGGGGATGTCCGTCGGCGGGCCGGCCGCGCCGAAAATCTTCTGTGCGATCGGGGATTTCAGTAGCGCCGCCATCTCCTCGACCGACATGTCGTCAGTGGCGTGCGCGATCCACGGCCGGCCCGGGGTCGTCGCCTCGGCGGCGATCCCGGCGATGTCGGCACGGCTCGCCAGATATGAGTAGCGGGAATCCGAACGCCAGCTCGCGCCGCTGTGCCCGATGGTCATCAGCAGCGGTGCCAGGTCGGCGCTGGAGGTCAGCTGGGCGCGGGTGTCGCCGGCAACGGGTGTCAGGTGACCTGACGGGTCGCGGATGAAGAGCGGCACCCGGATGCTCTCCTCGTATACGGCGGCGCCTTTGCCGCGCAGTCCGTGCGATCCGGCGTATTCGCCGTGATCGGACGTGAAGACGACGACGGTATTGCGGTCGACGTCCGGGCGCGACGCCAGGGTGTCGAGCACACGGCCGATCTGGACGTCGACCTGCTGGTGCAACCACAGATACATGTCGAGGCAGCGGGCCCACTGCGCCGGGTCTGCCGACATCGCACCGGTCATCAGCGGCGACATGAAGTTCATGTAGTCGATCTGCAACTGCGGCTTGCCGCGGCGCCGCAGATCGTCGGCCGTCTCGAAGTTGGCCGGCTTCGCGTCAAACCAGTGTGGAACATCTTCCGGCAGCGGGTTTTTGGGCCACCAGCAGATGTCGTGCGGATTGACCAGTGACACCGTCGTACACCACGGCCCGTCACCCGCATGCGCATCGAACCACTCGCCGAACTGGTCGACGATCGACGGATCCTGCTGCAGCCCCTGATTCGGTGCGCCGTTCGGTGACGGATACGTGCCGCCAGAGAACCCGTGGGCTTCCAGACCGTCGGGAGTGTTGTCGGCGGCATGACCCAGATGCCACTTGCCCCACCACCATGTCCGGTACCCCGCGTCGCGCAGCATCGTGCCCCAGGTCGGGAACCGCGCTGCCAGCGTCGACTCGGTGGGGCCCTCGCCGGTGAACAGGCATCCGGTCTGGTGCGAGTACAGCCCGGTGGTCAGCACACCGCGCGACGGCGTGCACATGTTCGACGCGCTGTAGTGCGACGTGAAGGAGACACTGCGCTGCTGCAGACCGGTCAGCCGGGGCAGCAGCGGGCCGAGTTGCCGCATGCTGGGGAACCACTGCGGCGCCCGCATCTGGTCGACGAGGATGACCAGAATGTTGGGTCGGCGGCCGGCCTCGTGCGCAGGCGTGCGCATCAATTCACAGCCACCGAGTCCCACGGCCGCGACCCCCGCGGCGATCGCCGTGCCACCGAGAACTGCCCGTCGACTGAGCTCTGCCATGGCGTCAGCGTATGGGCCCAATCTGAGAGCACCGTTTAGTGTGGGGAATCGTGACAGCTCAACGACGTGTCGACACCGACTTTCTGGAGCTGCCCCGGTTCGAGTTGGCTCAAGCGGCGTTGTCCGCCGCCGTCGCGGCCGGAGCGAGCTACGCCGACCTGCGAATTCACCGCATCACCACGGAGATCATCCAGTTGCGCGACGGCGAGTTGGAGACGTCGGTGGTCAACCGCGAGATCGGGCTCGCGGTGCGGGTGATCGTGGACGGGACGTGGGGATTCGCGTCGAACGCCGAACTCGCGCCGGGCGTGGCGGCAGAGACCGCGCGGCGTGCCGTCCAGGTGGCTACGACGCTGGCGCCGTTGAACGCCGAACGCATCGAACTGGCCCCCGAACCGGTCTATGCCGACGCGACATGGGTGTCGGCTTACGACATCGACCCGTTCAGTGTTCCGGCTGCCGACAAGATCGGCGTGCTCGACGAATACTCGGGACGGTTGCTGGCGGCCGACGGCGTCGACCATGTGTCGGCGGGCGTTCACGCGGTCAAGGAACAGACGTTCTACGCGGACACGTTCGGATCCTCGATCACGCAGCAGCGGGTGAGGGTGTTGCCGACGCTGGAGGCGGTCGCGGTCGACTCCGCGGCGGGCAGCTTCGAAACCATGCGCACGTTGGCGCCGCCTGCGGCGCGCGGCTGGGAGGCGGTCGCCGGTGACGAGATCTGGAACTGGTCGGCCGAGCTCGCCGAGTTGCCGACGCTGCTGGCCGAGAAGACCAAGGCGCCTTCGGTGATTGCCGGCCCCACCGACTTGGTGATCGATCCGTCGAACTTGTGGTTGACCATCCACGAGTCGATCGGCCACGCGACCGAATACGACCGTGCGGTCGGCTACGAAGCGGCCTACGCCGGAACGTCGTTCGCGACGCCGGACAAGCTCGGCACCATGCGCTACGGATCCGGCGTGATGAACGTGACCGCCGACCGCACCGTGGAATTCGGTTTGGCCACGGTCGGTTTCGACGACGAAGGAGTGCGCGCGCAGAGCTGGGATCTGGTGCGCGACGGAATCTTCGTCGGCTATCAATTGGATCGAGTGTTCGCCCCGCGGCTGGGCGAGTCGCGTTCCAACGGCTGCTCGTACGCCGACTCGCCGCACCACGTCCCGATCCAGCGGATGGCCAACGTGTCATTGCAGCCGGGACGCGAGGATCTCAGCACCGACGATCTGATTTCCCGCGTGTCCGACGGCCTGTACATCGTCGGCGACAAGTCCTGGTCGATCGACATGCAGCGCTACAACTTCCAGTTCACCGGGCAGCGGTTCTACCGGATCCGCGACGGCCGGTTGGACGGTCAGGTGCGTGACGTCGCCTACCAGTCCACCACCACCGACTTCTGGGGAGCCATGGAAGCCGTCGGCGGCCCCTCGACCTGGCGGCTGGGCGGCGCGTTCAACTGCGGCAAGGCGCAGCCCGGCCAGGTGGCCCCGGTCAGTCACGGTTGCCCCAGCGCGTTGTTCCGTGGCATCAACGTGCTCAACACCAGGACGGAGGGCGGCCGATGATCGGCGCGCAGCAGGTCGTCGACATCGCACTGGGCGCGGCGGATCCGGGCGTGGAGACGACGGTGCTGGTCACCGACCGGGCCGACGCCTCATTGCGTTGGGCCGGCAACTCGATGACCACCAACGGCGAGGCGGTCAGCCGCACTACCACGGTGATTTCCGTTGTGCGCAAAGGAGACAAGGCGCACGTCGGTTCGGTGCGCTCCAGCGAGGTCGATCCGGCGATCATCCCGGACCTGGTGGCCGCCGCCGAGCAGGCGGCCAGGTCGGCACCGGAAGCCCGCGACGCCGCACCGGCATTGCCACCCGACGGAGTGCCTGCCGACTGGGACGCGGCCGTGCCGCAGACCGGCGCGCAGGCGTTTTCGGGCATCGCACGCGAATTGGCGCGCGGGTTCGGCGGCGGTGATCAGCTGTACGGCTACGCCCGGCACGTGCTCGAGACGACGTTCGTGGCGACCTCGACGGGCTTGCGGCGGCGCTACACGCAGCCGACCGGCTCGGTGGAGGTCAACGCCAAGCGGAACGGGGCGAGTGCTTGGGCGGGCGTGAGCACACCGGATTTCGTTGACGTGCCGGTCGATTCGATGCTGGCCGATCTGTCGCTGCGGCTGGGCTGGGCAGAGCGGACCGTCGAACTGCCGGCCGGGCGGTACGAGACGCTCATGCCGCCGTCCACGGTCGCGGACATGATGATCTTCCTCAACTGGTCGATGGACGGTCGCGGTGCGCAGGAGGGCCGCACCGCGTTGTCGGCGCCCGGCGGTACGCGGGTGGGGGAGAAGCTCACGGATCTCGGGCTGACCCTCTACTCCGACCCACACGCCGAAACCCTGGCCTGCCAGCCGTTTGTCGCGGTGCCGAGCTCGTCGGAGCGGGTGTCGATCTTCGACAACGGCATGGGCATCAACCGCGTCGACTGGATCCGCGACGGCGTCGTCAACGCCTTGGCGTACCCGCGGGCCGTTGCCGCCGAGTACGGCACTCCCGTCGCGGTGCCCGCGGACAACCTGCTGATGACCGGCGGTTCGACCGAGCTGGCGGACATGATCGCCGGTACCGAGCGCGGTCTGCTGCTGACCACACTGTGGTACATCCGCGAGGTGGATCCGACCGTGCTGTTGTTGACCGGGCTGACCCGCGACGGCGTGTACCTCATCGAGGACGGCGAGGTGACTGCGGCCGTCAACAACTTCCGGTTCAACGAGAGTCCGCTGGGCCTGCTGCGGAGGGCCACCGAGGCCGGGATCAGCGAGGTGACGTTGCCGCGCGAGTGGGGGGATTGGGCGACCCGCGCGGCGATGCCGACGCTGCGGATCCCCGACTTCCACATGTCGTCGGTGAGTCAGGCGCAGTAGGTCAGGCGACGGCTTCCGCTGTCGGAGACGTGCTTTCGGTGTCCTCCGAGACGATCGGGATGTCGGCGGGCGCGCCTGCCGGGATCCCCCGCGGGCCGTCGGGTCCGAAGGCGTCACGCGGTTCGGGGAACGCCCACAGCAGCGCGGGGTAGAGCACGGCGGCCAGGCCGAGGCCGACCGGGATGGACAGGTCGATACCGCCGGCGAGGTTGCCCAGCGGTCCCACGAACTGGTCGGGCAGATTGACGAAGCAGATCGACAGTGCGGCCGACACCAGCCAGGCGCCCAGACCGCGCCAGTTCCAGCCATGGGTGAACCAGTACCGCCCGCCGCGCTGCCTGCGGTTGAACACCTGCAGCGCGTCGGAGTCGTACCAGCCGCGGCGCGTGAACCAGCCGACCATCATGACCACCATCCACGGCGCGGTGCACGTGACGATCAGCACCGCGAACGTCGAGATGCTCTGCACCACATTGAAAGCGAAGCGCCCGATGAAGATGAACACGATGGCGATCGAGCCGATGAAGATGGTCGCCTGGACGCGGCTGAAGCGGGGGAACACGCTGGAGAAGTCGAGGCCGGTGCCGTACAGCGCGGTGGTGCCGGTCGACATGCCACCGATCAGCGCGATCAGGCACACCGGGATGAAGTACCAGGCCGGTGAAACGGTCAGCAGCCCACCGACGTAGTCGCCCGCGGCGAAGTTCTCCGGTGCGCGCGTGGCGATCACCGTCGCGGTGACAAGACCGAACAGGAACGGCACCAGCGTGGACAGCTGCGCGGCGATGGTGGCCACCATGGTCTTCCAGCCGAGCGTCTCGCGGGGGATGTAACGGGCCCAGTCTCCGAGGAATGCACCGAACGACACCGGATTCGACATCACGATCAGCGCGGCGCCGACGAACGACGGCCAGTACAGGGGATCGCCGAGGGTGAGCGTGCCGCTGTATCCCGGGTCGAACATGCCGCCGAAGGCCACGATGCCGGCCAGGAACAACAACGTGGCCGCGATGACGGCGATCTTGTTGACCAGCAACATGAATCGGAAGCCGTAGATGCACACGACGAGCACCAGCAGCGCAAAGATGCCGTACGCCACGCCGACCGCCAGATCGTTCTGCGGCAGCCCGATCGCCCTGTTGGCGCCGCCCACCAGGACGTCGCCGGAAGTCCACACCGAGATCGAGAAGAACGCGACGGCGGTCAGCAGGGATAGGAACGAGCCGACCACCCGGCCGTGCACTCCGAGATGCGCCGACGACGACACCGCGTTGTTGGTGCCGTTACGTGGACCGAACAGCGACATCGGCGCCAGGATCAACGAGCCGAGCACCAGGCCGGCCAGGGTCGCGAACAGCGCGTCACGGAACGACAGCCCGAAGATGATGGGGAAGGTGCCGAGCACCACGGTGGCGATCGTGTTGGCGCCGCCGAAGATCAGACGGAACAGGTCGAGCGGGCCCGCGGTGCGCTCGGCGTCGGGGATGGGTTCGACGCCGTGCATCTCCACTTCGGTGGCCTTGGGCGTGATCGTGGGAGTTTCGCTGGCTGCCATGACGATCCTTGCGCGAAGTGGAGGGTGGATTGTGATGCGCGTTACAGTAAACCGCCAGGTCAAACGCTGCAATCGATTCGATCGTAAAGCTGGCGTAACGAGTATCGATAGGCCGGAATCTTCCAACACTTCGCTCATAAGCCGCGAGAATCGGCGGGATATGTGATCTTTCTGCCGCTAGCGTGGTGAGGAAAAAATCTTCGACCGATTTTCGAGTGGGTGCCCCAATGGACGAGGTGGATGAGGCAATCGTCGGCCTGCTGGAAAGTGACGGCCGGCTGACCCATCGCGATGTCGCACACCGGGTGGGCCTGTCGCGTTCCGCTGCCGCGGCTCGCATGCAGCGGCTGATCGCCAGCGGGCAGGTCGTGGTGCGCGGCGTCGTGCACCCGGCCGTGCTGGGGCGTGGGGCGGTGGCGCACGTCAGTGTGATGGTCGACGGATCCGCCGCTCCGATCGCGACAGCGCTGGCACAGCGCGTCGACGTCGCGTTCCTGTCGCTGACCAGCGGTGTGTACGCGCTCATCGCCGAGGTGCGGGTCGGGTCGATGCGCGACGTCGACGGAGTGATCACCGAGCTGCGTGCGATGAGCGGCGTCGTGGGCGTCGACACGCTCACCTACATCGAGGTGCTGCGTGACGTCGTCGGCCCGGTCGGCGATGTCGACGTCGAAGTCGACGAGGTGGATCTCGCGCTGCTGCGGGCGTTGCAGCGCGATGGCCGCGCGTCGTACGTGGATCTCGCACAGGCAGTGGGACTTTCACCCGCCGGTGCGCGGCGACGCGTGGTACGGCTGATCGAGTCACAGGTGGTGCGCATCGGTGCGGTGGTCCGTCATTCGGGACAGGACCGGCAGAGTGCACTCGGCTTGGGCATCAGGCTCACCGGAACCGGCGACGACGTGGTGACGGCGTTGGCGGGCATGCGATCGGTCATCTTCCTGGCCCGCACGCTCGGCCGCTTCGATCTGTTGGCCACGGTCCGGGCGTTCTCGGCGGCGCAGCTCGTCGAGATCCTCGACGCCGTGCGGGCCCTGCCCGGGGTCGGTGTCGTCGACAGCTGGGTGCATCTCGACGTGGTGAAAGAGAGCTACGCATCGGGTTTGGATGCGATGGTCCGGCCGCGCCGGGCGCGGTAATACGGCGCGTCGAGGCCGCCGGTGTTGGATACTGCGGGTGTGTTGAGTGAGTTGACGCGCCTGGTGGCGTTGTCGCCGCCGAAGCTAGCCGACGTCAACGCCGACATCCGTGAGGCGTGCGCGGCGACCGTTGCCTTGCCGCCGCTGCCGGCCGAAACCTCGGGCGGCGCCGTCGACCCCATGGTCACCGAGTTCGCCGAACAGTTCAGCATCGACGTGACCGGGATCAGCGCCGCGCAACGGGCCGCCTTCGCGGACCTGCTGGGCCCTGACGTGTTCGGCGTCGCGACGCTGATCTACATCGCCGACTTCGTGCCTCGGGTGAACGCCGGCCTGTGCTCGATCGGGGTGCACCTGCCGCTCGAACCCGCCAGCTGGGACCACGACACGAATCCGTCGGACTATGTGCTGGACGTATTCGTTCCCTCGGTCGGCAAGATGCGGGCATTGGACCCGGTCACCTCGGAGCTCGTGCGACTGCGTGGTGCGCGCCAGCACAACTGCCGGTTGTGCAGGTCGTTGCGGGAAGCCGCGGCGTTGGAGGCCGGTGCCACCGAGTCGGTGTACGACGAGATCGATCACTATGAAGATTCCGGGCTCTCCGATCGGCACAAGGCTGCGCTGCGCTACACCGATGCGCTGATCTGGAACCCGTCACAGGTCTCCGGAGACGATCTGCTGCAACATTTCTCGCGGGACGAGGCGATCGAGCTGACCCTGGACGTCATGCGCAATGCGTGCAACAAGGTGGCGGTCTCGCTCGGCGTCGACGGTGCCCGCGTCAGCGAGGGCACCGAGCAGTACCGGATCGGTGACGACGGGCAACCGATCTACAGCTGAGATCAGCCGAGGTGCAGGCCGCTGTAAACCTCGTCGAGCACGGTCGGCAGCAGTGCGTTCGCCGTGGTCCGGCCGTCCGCTGACAGCGTCAGGTTGGTCCAGATGACCAGTGCCACATCGTTGTCCGGGTCGAACCCCATGAACGAGTTGAAGCCGGGCATCTCGCCGCCGTGGTAGTACATCGCGGCGTTCGGGCCGAACCGTTGATAGCTGATGCCATAGCCGTACTGCTGCCCCTCCGGGTGGTCGGGAACTTCGGGGCGCAGGCTGTGCAGCCACTGCTGCTGGCGTTCGGCGTCGAAGACCTTGCCGGTGACCAGTGCTCGGATCCAGGTGGCCAGATCGTCGGCGGTCGAGATGGCGCCACCGGCGGCCGTGGCGTACGACGCGTTCTGGTGCGTGTAGTCGACCGGTTGCAACGTGCCGGCCTTCGCCGCGGCCGCCATGTCCGGCGGATAATCCTCGTCGACCATGGCGTACAACGTCTTTCCGTACATGTACCCATGCGAATACGGCTGAGGCATCGCTGTGTCATCGGTCGCCGGCAGCACCGTGTTGTTCATGCCGAGCGGCCTGAACAGCCGATCTTCGAATTGGCGGGCCAGAGGCGCGGCGCCGACCTTCTCGACGACGAGGCCGAGCAACGCATAGTTGGTGTTGCAGTACTCGTATTCGCTGTCGGGCGGTGCATTCGGTGGATGTGCGAACGCGATGGCCAGCACCTGCTGCGGGGTCCAGGGCTTCGCCGGGTCGGCGTCGAGCTGAGCCGAGAGTTCCGGTGCGCTGGTGTAGCAGTACAGCCCGCTGCGCATCAGGAGCAGGTCCGCGAGCGTGATGTTGTCTCCGTGGGGCACCTCGGGGACGTAGGCCGAGATCGGGTCGTCCAGTGTGAGCTTCCCGTCCTGGGCCAGCAGCACGATCAATGCGGCTGTCATCGGCTTGGTGTTCGACGCGATGCGGAAGTGGGTGTCGGGCTGCGGCGGCGACTGCGTGCCCAGCTCGGTGGTGCCAACCTTCGCGGTGAACGTGCCCTGCGGGGTCTGCAACAGCACCAGCGCGCCCGGCGCCTGGAGGTTCTCGGCGGCGGTCTCGATCGCGGTTTGGAAGTTGGCGGGGTCGATCTGGTTGAGCGCCGACGGTTCAGCCGGGGTCGCGCACGCCGCGAGCGCGAGCAGGGCCGCCTGTGCCAACCGCGTCACCCTCATCGCTTAGGTGTTACGCCGTTTTCGCCGTGAGGGTTGTGTTTTCGCAGCAGTCACGACCCTGGCGGCAAAATCGACGCGAGGATCTGCAGAGCGTCGTCGACTTCCGCCTCCGTCGTCGCCCACGAGCACACGAATCGCACGGCCGGCTTCAGCGGATCGGGTTGGTGCACCGCATAGTGCGCCGACAGCTTCTGCAAGGTGTCGGATGCGAGGTCGACGAACACCTCGTTGGCGTCGGTGGGGCAGGCCAGCCGCAAGCCAAGGCGCTCAAGCCCGGTGCTGAGCCGCGCCGCCATGGCGTTGGCGTGTGCCGCGTTGTGCAACCACAGGTCGTCGTTCAGCAACGCCTCGAACTGGGCGCCGATGAACCGGTGCTTGCTGGCCAGATGGCCGATCTGCTTTTGCACGAAGTGAATTCCGTCGAACCGCTCGGGCCGACGCACCAGGATCGCGTCGCCCAGCAGGATGCCGTTCTTGGTGCCGCCGACGGTGACGATGTCAGCATCGGCGATCGCCTCCCGGGGTGCGACGTCCAGGGCTGCGATCGCGTTGCCGAGCCGGGAGCCGTCGACGTGCACCAGCAGGTCGAGATCGTGGGCGTGGTCGATGAAGTCTTTGATGGCCTGCGGAGTCCAGATCCGGCCGTTCTCCGTGGATTGCGTGATGGTGACGATGCGCGGTTGCGAATGGTGGACGGGCCCGCGGCGCACAACTGCTCGGTCGAGTTCGGCCGGGTCGATCAGCCCGTCATCACTGGGCAGCACCGCGAGCTGCGCGCCCGAGAGCCGGACCGGACCACCTGCCTCGTCGATCAGGGAGTGGGAGACGTCGCTGCAGAGGATCTCCTGCCACGGCCGCACGGCCGACGCCAACGCGATGATGTTGGCGCCCGTGCCGGTGAGCGCGAACAACACCTCGGCGTCGGGGGAGTCGAACGCGGCTTTGATGGCCTCCGCCGCACGTTGCGTCGTCGCGTCGTCGCCATAAGAGGGAGCGGCGCCGTCGTTGGCCGCGGCGATCGCGGCGATGACCTTGGGATGCGCGGGGGCGGCGTTGTCGGAGGCGAAGGCATAAGACGGTGACGGCACGCTCGCCATGATTCCACCGGCGGCTGACGGTCGCCGTCACGGCAGCGGCGGGGCGGTCGTATCACTCATGCCCCTGGCCACCGTGCGTCGCGGATGTGGGAGCATAGGTGCCGCGCAGATGCGCCTCGGGGCGGTAGCTCAGTCGGTTAGAGCCGTGGACTCATAATCCATTGGTCGCGGGTTCGAGCCCCGCCCGCCCCACTTTCACGCTGTATGACGTCGGGTGAGGCTTGACGTTTTGTCTCCGGTTGATGGGCGACAGTGTTTCGGCTGATGCCTTACATCTGTTTCGGTTGATCCTCGACACGGCGTGAGGGAGTTGAGCGTGGTCGAGCAGAGGTATCAGGCCGTGTTGGCGGTGATCAGTGATGGTTTGTCGATAACGCAGGTGGCCAGCAAGGTCGGGGTGTCGCGGCAGACGCTGCATGCTTGGTTGGCCCGCTATGAGGCCGAGGGTCTGGATGGGTTGGCGGATCGGTCGCATCGGCCGGCGTGGTGTCCGCATCAGATGCCGGCCGAGGTGGAAGCGACGGTGCTGGAGCTGCGGCGCTCGCGCCCGTACTGGGGGCCGCGGCGGTTGGTGTTCGAACTGGCCAAACGCAAGGTGGCACCGCTGCCGTCGGCCTCAGCGGTGTATCGGGCGTTGCTGCGGGCCGGGTTGATTGATCCGAGGCTGCGGGATCGACGCGCTCGCAAGTGGAAACGTTGGGAACGCGCTACCCCGATGGAGTTGTGGCAGATGGATGTGGTGGGCGGATTCCCCCTGGCCAATGGGACCAGTGCCAAGGCGTTGACCGGGATCGACGATCACTCCCGGATGTGCGTGTGTGCTCGGTTGATGGTCCGGGAGCGCACCCGCGCGGTGTGCGACGGGCTGCGCGAGGCGTTGGCGACCTACGGCGCTCCTGAGCAGATCTTGACCGATAACGGCAAGGTGTTCACCGGCCGGTTTAACCATCCTCCGGTGGAGGTGCTCTTCGATGCGATCTGCCGCGAGCATGGCATCGAGCATCTGCTGACCCAGCCACGCACGCCGACCACGACCGGCAAGATCGAGCGGTTTCACCGCAGCCTGCGAGCCGAGTTCCTCCGCACCGCAGCGCCTTTCGCCAACCTGAGGACCGCCCAGGCGGCGTTGGATGCATGGGTGTGCGAGTACAACACCGTTCGGCCGCATCAGTCGTTGAAGATGGCCACCCCGGCCGAACGATTCACTGCCGGTGCTCGTGTCAGCCCAGCGGTCAGGACACCCGCTGCCCCTGACGAGCGCGGTGGCCAGGACTGGGTGTCACGGACGGTGACCACCAACGGGGTGGTCTGCGTGTCCTGGCAGCAGGTCAGCGTGGGCCGGCATTACGCGGGGGCACGCTGCGATGTGCACGTCGACGGTGGGCTGCTGCGGTTCTGGGTCGGCGACCAACTCGTCAAAACCGCTGCCCGCACCAGCACCGGCGAGGTACGAAACAAACGGGCCTTCCGCACCGGCGCACAGGCCTAAACCACAACACCAGAGTGTCAAGGATCAACCGAAACAGATCCGTCAACCATCAACCGACTCTCAACAGCCCCACTTTCACGCTGTATGACGTCGTGTCAGCCTTTCTCAAACCTCGACCGAGAATGAACCGCTTGAGCGCTGATGTCGTGGCCGCCCAATACGCGATCTCCGTCGCCGTGGGCGTACGACGTGCACCAGCATCAGCGGCCGTAGCCATTCAGTCGGGCCAGATGCCGATCATGAGGCCAGAGTCGTTGTCGCTATCGCTGTCACAGTTCTTCCATCGTGCGGCGATCAGTTGGTAGGTGGCTGTTGCCGGCTTGCCGGATCCTGCGACGTGGTCAACGTGGATGGTGAGGTAGTCAGTGTCCTGGATCGTTTTCTGCGAGGCTCCCCGCTTGAGCAGGTCGGCAATGAGGGCTCGGCTGAGCAGGAGTTGGCGTCCGAGCGGTGCTCCGATGCGCGTGCACTGGCCCCGACCGGGGCAGTGACGTGGGGTGACGGTCAGGTTGGCGGTGCCGTCAATAGGGCCGAGGTCGCTCAATAGGCGGGTTGTTGTGCCTTGGACGTCGTGCCAGATGGCGACGTGGTCGGCTGTGCGGCGTGTGGTCATGGAGATTCAATCGTGGCACGGATCTATTTGGTTGGCTTTATTGGTTGGCGCGGCTGAGGCAGCAGCGGGTTTGGGGCTTCGCCGTGTGAGCGCGACCCCGGCGAGTGCTATGGCACCGCCGCACATTGCGAGTGCCGACGGTGTCTCTTGCAGCGTGAGCCATGAGAGCACGATGGCGATTGCCGGGATGGCCAGGGTGGTGGCTGATGCCGCTCCTGCGTTCATCCGGCTGAGGGCGAACGCCCAGGTGGTGAAGGCGATGGCGGTCGGAGCGACGCCGAGGTAGATGGCTCCTGTGATGGCGGTTGGTGATGCGTGTGTGAGTTCGGAGAGTGTGACGGGTGCGAAGGGCGTGGTGGCGAGCATTCCAGCGGCGCAGGCGACCCAGGTCGCGGTCAGCGGGTCGACAGTGCGCAAGGCTACTTTCTGCAGTAGCACGCTTGCGGCGTAAAACAGGGCGGTGACCAACCCGAGGGCAACGCCGATGACGTCCGCATTGCCGTCACCAGCCGTTGCCAGCGAGATCAGGGCCACACCCCCGAACGCGACGGCGATTCCGACCACGAGTTGCCGTGGGAAACCCTCGCCGAGAAACAGGCCCGCGAAGATGGCGACGAGTATGGGGGCGAAGTTGACCAGAAGGGCGGCAGTGCCCGCGTCGAGGTGGCGCTCGGCCCAGTTAAGAGTGATGTTGTAGCCGGCAAACCACAGCAAACCGTAGCCGGCCACCAAGGCGAGTGTTCGGCCGCGGGGCAGCGGCTGGCGATAGAACGCAGCGAGCACCAGCAGGCACAGCAAACCCACTACGAGGCGGATGAAGGTCAGCGAGCCCGGTGAGAAGACCGTGCCGACAGCGCGGATCACCACGAACGCGGACGACCACAGCAGCACGGTGAGCCCGGCTGCGACCGCTGCGAGTTTGTCGAGGGTTTCTGATCGCATGGTTGCTACGAAACCACAGGTTTCGGTGATCGGCGGCGTGTAAGCGGATAGTAGCGGGCAGGTTCGTAGCGAGTAGCTGACTTGCCTTGCCAGTGCGCTTGTCGGGTGCTAGCTTTCGGATATAGCTTGATTCACATCGGTTCGGGGGAACTTATGAGCTTTCATTCGTCGTTGATGCAGCTTGACGTATTCATGGGGGATATGTGCAATCTAAAATGCACCTCCTGTCCGTGTTGGATGATTGACCGACCGCCGACGTGGGACGATGCCGCGTTGTCTGATCGGTTCGCCGAAATGGTTGAATATGTTGAGACCAATTGTGCCTCTTTCGACCGTTTGATGGTCATTGGTGGGGAGCCATTTCTGCACGGCGGAGTATTGGACTTTTTTCAGCACCAGGACTCGACGGTATGCCTCAGCGCGTACACCAACATGACGTGGGGTTCGGACGGTGACTTGACCTTCTCCGACAACGTGCGGTTCTTTACGTCCCTCGACGCCCACACCGAAGAGCTCTACCGAAAGATCCGGCGTGGGCGCACCTTTGACCTGGTCAAGACCAATTTGGAGCGCTTCAGCGATCACATCGTCCACGTCGACACTACGGTGTCCAAGCTGAACCTGCCGCACCTTGCTGATCTGTTCGCGATGACAGAGGCTATCGGGTGCACGCACCATTTCATGCCGATGGACTCGCGGGTGTCTTTCTTTGCCGATCAAATACAGAATGGTTACCGCCCGGCGAGTGAGCGGGAGAATCTTTTGGCTGTTCGTACGAGCGGCCAATTGGAACGCATATTGTTGGAGACGGACGACCTACCTGTCGTCGCCGAATTCTACGATGAGACCTCATCGCCTCGGTTGAACGCGTTTTCCGACTTTCAGCGTCTCTATCGGGCCGGTGTCAGCCATTACGCTGGCGACGAGGATGCGACTCCGGCTGAAACCGCATTTGTTCAGCCGGCCAATACTGACAGCCGCTGCCAAACGCTGAAGCACTACATGGAGATTACGTTCTCCCGGAGCGGTAATTTCGTACCATTTGTCCACTGCCCGACGTTGCGTCGAAAGCTCAATGCCACCGAAGGGCCGGAGTTTGCGTCATTCGAGGCCCTCATGGAGTGGGAGGAAGAGGTACGAGGGTCGGTGACCTGCTCGGACTCCTGTAGCCGCACCCCATACCTCAAGGTGGACGCCCTGCGAGTATGGGGCGCCAACTCGGCCAAGTTGGGACGCAAAGAGACCCTAACGGCGTAAAACAGCGCTACCACCGCCCAACGGTTTGCAAGCGTGCGCGATGTGTCCGGCGCGTGCGCCGGTCTAGGCCCACGGCGCGAGTCGGCAAACTATAGGTCTCGGACGACGCGCTGCCTGGCAACTTTGTCCATTGAGAGTGTTTCACGCGCCGCACAGGCTCCACTGGCGGTTCCTTTCCGCTGCGGAGACAGCGGTGCAGCAAGAACTGCGATGCGGTGAGCCGCCGAATTCGTAGAGGATCCGATACCGGCCGAGGCGGCGTCTGAGGCCCGGTCGGTTCGGTCTCACGGGAACGCCGCCAGTAGAAAGGGAATTTTTTCTTCCACGGGACTGAACCTTCGCTCATACCCGCCCGTCGTTCCGGCTGACAGCTCCCAGACAGGGGCGTGATTGACAGTTAGGGGCAGCTCGTGACCATGCTCTCGTCGTTCCCAGCGCCGGTGTTGGCGACTGGGTCTGCAACGTGGCGTTTTGATGCGTTCAGCCTGGATCTTCCTCGATACGAATTGCGTCGCAATGGAATTGCGATCCAGATGGAGCCTCAGGTGTTTGACGTTCTGACCGTGCTGGTGAGTAACCACCGGCGCGTTGTCACCAAACATGAACTCCTCGATGCGGTCTGGGGCGGCAGGTTCGTCAGCGAGTCTGCCCTGACAAGCCGGATCAAGGCCGTTCGCCGTGCACTCGGCGACGATGGCGCATCGCAGCGCTACATTCGTACGGTTCGAGGTCGCGGCTATCAGTTCGTCGGGGTTGCCGTGCCGTATGCCGCCGAAACCGAAAGCGAAAGCGAGCTGACCGAGGCCGCCGCGGACGTCGACACAAGCAGAGCCATATACCGCCGCGTTCGGTCGCGGGGCCACCGCCCAGTTCACTATCGGTTCTCGCTATCGGGTCGACGCAATGCACTTCACGGACCACCGAGATAGACAGATGAAGTTTCGCCGACGTGACGCCGCGAAGTCCCCTCACAGTGGCGCTGTTGCCGACCTAGATCGGCTGTCCTCGGAGGCATTTTGGCCGTAGGGCGCTAGACTCGCTGGCGCGAGATGTTGGCGATAGCTCAGGGGCCTTTTGTCCGTAAACCTGCCGCTCCATGCGGAGCGTGACTGCGTCGGCAGGGGCAGGATCCGGCACGTGGAGTTGGGAAAGGAAATGGCCCGACATGACAGACCCTGATCCAGAACCGCGGCACCCGGTCGCCGGCGAAGCCGACCTCTTTCGTGCGATCCATGACGAACATGCGCCTGCACTGCAGCGGTATGTTCTGCGGTTGACGCGAGGTGACCGAGAGTTCGCCGAGGATGTGGTGCAGGAGTCGCTGTTGCGGCTATGGCAGCGGCCCGGGATTCTCACGACGTATTCCAGTGAATCTGCCCGGGCCTGGTTGCATACCGTCTCCAAGAACTTGGTGATCGACGACCGCCGTAGCGCGCGCTTCAAGCGAGAACTACAAACCGACACCGTCCCCGAACAGCGTGCATCCGACACCATCGGTCCTGCGATCGACAAGTGGGTCGTGTCTGAGGCGCTGCGTTCCCTTAGCCCGGAACACCGCAATGTGCTTGTCCGGGCGCACTATCTCGGCCAGACCACGGCAGAGATCGCACAGCACGAACAGATCCCGACTGGGACCGTCAAGTCTCGGTTGCACTATGCGCTTCGTGCGCTACGGATCGCATTGGAAGAAAAGGGGGTAGTCCGATGACTTCGGATGACAACCCAGCCGACTGGGACGCCGCCTACCTTCTCGGTGCCCTCAGCCCAGAAGAGACCGCCCAGTACGAGGAATTCTTGGCAGCCAAGCCGGCGCACGCCGCGGCGCTGACCGACTATGCAGACATCCCTGCCATCCTCGACATCTTGCCCCGCGACGAGGCGTTGGCACTGATCGGCTTCGATGCAGAAACGCCAACGACCGATGACGGATCGAGTACGGTTACGTCGCTTGCTGTCGCGGCCGAAAAGCGCCGCGCACGATCCCGGCGCACCCGCGTTGCCACAGCGGTCGCGTCGGCCGCGGCGTTGCTTGTCGTCGGAGGGATCGTTGGATATACCGCCATCCCGCGAAATGCCCCGCCCGGAGTATCGCTGCAAGCGATGGCACCTGGCGAGCGAGCCGGGGTCACAGCATCGTTGGCCGTATCAGCCGAGGACTGGGGCACCCGGCTGGACTGGAACTGCCAGTACACCAAAGATTGGGCGACCGCAGTGGCAAGCTATGACTTGATCGTCACGACAAGGGACGGTAAACAGCAGGCCGTCGCGACCTGGAGTCCGGCCGGTGATCACGCGTCAAACCTCGCGGCGGCTACCGTCATCCCGGTCTCAGAAATCCACACCGTCGAAATCCGCGAAACCGGAACCACTACGCCGCTGGCGGTAACTGCGTTTAGTTGACATCCCACTGTCCAACGTCGTTCGAGGACTAGATCACTGGACCAGCAGAGTCTCCAGCATGAAGATGGCGGCGCTGTTCGCGAGTGCCAAACGGGGTACCTGATTGTGCTTCTGCGCGGCTACTTCGTAACTTCTGCTGTGGGCGGCGACCGAGCCCGTGCCGAGCAAACCGTGATGGGCTATGACGGCAGAGGGGCTCGTCTTGAGACCCGTGGTACCGGCCCGTATCGGTGACCTAGGCCGATAACCAGGTCGGCGAGCTCGGCAGGCTCAACCCGGCACGCGACATGGCTCCACGACCGTCAGCGGAAACTCTCCTCCCGTCCGAGGGTTTCATTAACTCCTTGCAGGACAGGGACTCTCGCTCTTCATGCGGCAATTCACGGAGAACCCGCGCTAGCTCAGATAGGCGTTCCATAGGATGTCGTCTTACCGGTGTGCCACGGGCCGACGCCGGAAACGCGCGTGATGTCAACAGTGACGAGGAGATGTCCATCTTCGTTGAGCCCGAAACGGGGCGCGCCTGTGTACTTGTGGAACAGCTGGTCCATGAATTTCTGTCCGCGTTCGGGATCGTTGTCGATCGACGCGATGCCATCGATGAGGAGATGTCGGGTCAACCCGCTTTCGAGCTTCTGATTGTCCTGGATTGAGAGGATGCATTTCGGATCGTGTGCCAGGTTCTTACCCTTGACCCGCCACGGAGGTGTTCCGAATTGGATGCGTCCGTCATCAGTCACGTCGATCCAGATGAAGGACACATGCGGGCGGCCGTTGGGCCGCATGGTTACCAGATGGGCACACGGGCGTGACTCGATGAGCGCTCGGGCCTCTGGATGAAGGTCATAAGCCATCGTTCTCTACCTCTCGACGTACGTAACCAACGTGAATTCTCAATAACCTGAACTGCTTCGGTCAGTCGGCGGAACCCGCCGTCGCGACAGTGTCCCGAGGAATGGTGGACTCCGGATCCCGCGTGGTGATCAACGAGTTATGTTGAATGCCAGGTGGTGCGCTGCGTCGGTCGGGGAGCTGGACTGATGCCACCGACGGCTCACAGTACTTCGGCCACCGTGAACGGCGCCCACGTGACGTCACCATAGAGGACGCTGGCCACGTCCGGGTCTGAGCCGGGCGCGAGCGCCGCCGCGGGGTGATCGGGGTCGAAGAGCCATTCGATCGACTTGACCTGCGCGTCCTTTACGTCAGCGACGAACGGTACCGCCACCCGTGCAATCTGTTCGCGATCGTGTGGGTGTTCCAAGCGCGTGAAGTAGTTCAAGTGTCCGCCGATCGTTGTCAACCGGTCGGTACCGACAGACGAGGTCGTTCTCACGACAACCTTGTCGTGCACGTAAAGCTCCTGGACCAGTTCGCCGGGGCGGGGCTCGGTTTGCTTGACCCATCCGACGTCCGCGCGGTTCCCACATGATGCCAAGGCAAACGACCGCATGCCGTCGGACTCCAACCAGTGATGTGCGAAGAAGCGGCCATGCCCAGTCGCATTGCCATCGCTTGTCTGGGTGTCGTATCCGCTGACTTCCGGAGCGATGTAGCCGCACGATAGGCGCCCGTACGTCCCCATCCCTGACGAACGCCCGGGATCCTCTGCGGCCCAGAGATTTAGTAGCACGACTCCTTCCGGGTGGGGTTCCAACCGGCTCGGGAGGGCCCGCCGCACCGCGGCTCGATCCGCCGGCCGGTACCCGATGATCATCATTCGAGCGTCCTTGATGATCTCTCGAGGAAGCGGGACGACGTCCGGGCCGGCAACAGCTTCCACACTCATGGCCTTTCCTCTCGAGGCACAGCTTGTCCGTTGTTCCACTCCTGCGTCGGCGCCAGTAGTCGAGCATCGGTGGTGACCTCGTACGGGAGGTCGTGGCCGGGACGGGACACCAACTCCAACAGCAGCCCGATAGGCGTTCGGACATACAGGATCGTCAGGCCGGCGTGAGGCACATTCTCCAGTGGGATCGGGTCGCCGCATGCGCTACATCCGTGTTCTTGCAGGTGTCGCATCGCTTGGTCGATGTCGCGCACGTGAATCGCTAGGTGTGACGCCCCGACGTCACTGTTGAACGGCCACACCACTTCTCGATTCGCGGTGTTCCATTCGATGAACTCCACAACCTGAGTCGCCCCGAGTCTGACGAGCGCAAGATTTGCCGAGGCCCGAGCATCGACGTCGAAATGTGTAGACATCCAGTCGCCGGAGGGATCGGAGAAAGGTCCGGCCCGGAGGATCTCCTGACCCCCGAGGACGTTGACGCAGAATGACACGGCGGCATCCAGGTCTTGGACCGACCAACCGACATGGTCGATATTGGTTGCGGTAGGGATAGATTTGGTCATCACATGTACATCCAATTCCAATGCTGTCGCCGGCGACATTGTGTAACGCAGATGGCGATCGGGCCTGGCGATATTTTATCTAGTTGGTACGCAACAGCTTTTACATCAAACGGTCGGAATGCTGCCACCGTTCACCGTGTATTCGGCACCCGTGACGAATGATGCGAGCGGGCTCGCGAGGAAGATGATGACCGCGGCCACTTCCGCCACCGTACCGAGGCGGGCAAGAGGAAGCTTGCGAACATTGACAGCGAAGTGTTCGATCGCAGCTTCCTTCTCCATCCCGAAAGACTCAGCGACAGAATCACCGAATCCACCTGGCCGGTCCCACATCGGTGTGCGCACAGGGCCCGGGCTGACGGTGTTGGCGCGGATTCCCGCGCCACCGAATTCAATCGACAGTGCCTTCATGAACATGAGGATCGCCGCCTTGGAGACGTTGTACTCGGCGAAGAAGGGGTCGGGCATTCGGCCTGCATCGGAAGCAACACTGATGATCGATCCCCCGCTGGCGGCTTTCATGTGGGGGACCACTTCGCGGCACATCCGCACGATGCTCAGAAAGTTGACATCGAGCGTTCGCCGCCAATCGGCGTCGGTTCCTTCGAGTGAGCTGCTCCGCACTGGCGCGATCCCGGCACACGAGATCAGAACATCGATCGAGCCGAAGGCCTCCAGCGCTGCGGCGGCCACGGCCGACGCCGAGTCCGAATCTGTAAGGTCACACTGAAACGACCGGAGCTGTGGTCCCTGCCGGGAAGTCAGCGGGGCGACGTCAAGGTCCACCGCCAGGACGTTGACGCCTTCGGCAAGCAATTGATTCGCTGTCTCGAGCCCGATGCCCGACGCCCCGCCGGTGACGATCGCCGTCTTTCCTGAAAGCAGGTAGTCCATGTACTTCTCCTTTGAAGTGTGTCATTTCGATAGCGTCGCGGGGAATGGCGGATATCGGATCTCGTGTGTGGTCAACGAGTCATGTTGAAAAGTAAGTGATTTGGCTCAATTTGGCAAGTATGGCGATATCGGACAGTTCTGCCATTACTTCGGTGACCATGGTTTAAAAGAATGGCGAATGACTGCCATTCAAAGATCGAAGGGCACGGCGACCCCGCCTCGGATACGGTTGAGTAGTTGGGCGGTCCGCGCGTTCTTCGCGGCGGAACCGATTGCATCACAACGTGTTCTGGCGAGGAGAGCTGAGTGACTGACCGAATGCGCGCGGGATCTGTCGATGTGAGGTTCGACTGGGTGACTATTCACGATCCGTTGCCGCCGACCGACAAAACGACGATTCAGCGCTTCCTCGCCCTCGACGACCTGTCCAGCACCGTATCCGATGTGCTTGACGAGTTGGGTGTCAGCGGTGCGATCCCGACGTCACGTCTCGGTCCGTCTATGCCGAAGGAACGAATCGTCGGAAACGCCACGACGGTGCGAAATGTGGCCCAGTCGCGGTCAGCGTTTGCGGCGGTGTCCGACAAGGATTGGCGCATGGCCGAAATCCTCGCCCTGAGGACTGCGGGCCCTGGGGACATCCTGGTCATCGAAGGCCTTGCCGGGATATCGAACATGGGCGGCTTGATGGCGTCGGTGGCCAAGCGGCAGGGCGTGGCGGGCGCGATAGTCGACGGCGGCGTCCGGGATCTGGGAAGATCGCGCTCTTTGCGGTTCCCTGTGTGGTCGCGCGACCACACTCCAGTCACCGGAAAGTGGCGCAGCATCACCACCGAGGTGAACGGAACAATCCGGTTGTCCGACATCCGGGTCACGGCCGGCGATCTCATCGCCGCCGACGAGACCGGGATTTGTTGCATCCCTCGTGATCTCATCCACGCTGTCCTTGAGCGCGCAGAGCAGATCGCGTCGTCGGAGATCGGATTCGATGCCTTGCTGAAGGCCGACGAGCCGGTCGACGGCCTTATCGACTACCTGTACGGCAGGTCAGACTGAAACCACTGAAGCAGCAATGACATTCGATACGTTTACCTTTCGGCCACCCCGCACGGCCGCGGAGGTCAGTGCGCTCGATGCGACGCGGCCACTGGCCGTCGAGCTGGCCGAAAAAGTTGCGGACTGGCTTGACAGTTTGTCCAGCGAGCAGCGCACACGCGCCACCTTCGCGCCTCCCGGCAAATCGGAGAATGAGCGACTGCTGTGGTTCTACACCCCGACCGACCATGGCGGCCTCCCATTGGTCGACCAACGCCCGGCGCAGCATAGGCTGGCAATGCAGATTCTTGCGGCCGGACTCTCAGAGGCCGGGTACGTCACCCTGGTCACGGTCATGGGCATGGAGAACGTACTCGACCGCTTGGAGGGGTGGTCGATGACCTTCGAGCGAGAGCGGGGCCGAGACCCCGGCATGTATTACGTGAGCGTGTTCGGATCTCCTGGTGATCGACTGTGGGGCTGGCGATTCGGCGGTCATCACGTCTCGGTCAATCAACTGATCGCCGACGGATGCGTCGTGTCCACCACCCCGCTGTTCCTGGGCGCCGATCCGGCCGCTGCGCCGTTGATCGGCGGGGTTCTGCAACCGCTGGCCAGCGTGCAGGACGTCGCCCTTGGTTTGATGCGATCTTTCGATCGCGACCAGCGGACACGTGCGCTGATTCATCCACGGGCAGTCTCGGATCTCGTTGGGGCAAACCGATCCCTGGTATCTGAGGGCAACCAGCGACTTCCTTTGCCGGATGTGTTCCGGGGAAGGTTCACCGACAGCCAGGTGGCACGCCAGCTCGACCAGGTCAACGAAGCGATGCAGTCGGGCTCTGGTTACTCGGCCGAGGACGACGCCCAAGTTGCGTTGACCGGGGTGCCGAAAGGCCTGCCGGCGGCAGCCATGACAGCGAAGCAGCGGGATGCACTTCGGATCCTGCTCGACTTGTACTTCACCCGGGCGGCCGAACCGATCGCCGAGTCGTATCGGGTTCGATACCAGGCAGATGACCAGTTGGACGCACTGCATGTCGCGTGGGCCGGCGCCGTGAAAGCCGGCGAACCGCACTATTACCGCATCCAGGGCCCGGGAATCTTGATCGAGTATGACAACACCCAACGCCGCGCCAACCACGTTCACGCGGTCTGGCGGGATCCAACGGGAGATTTCGGGGTCGACACTCTCGCACATCATCATCACACGGCGCACGGAGCCCTGACGGCACGCCGTCGAAATGAGGTTCCGAACAGGTAGCCTGCGGAGATGGTGTCATTGCGGGCGCTGGAGTCCCTGGTGGCAGTGGCTGACCACGGATCGATCACCCGCGCTGCGGAAGCGCTGCATTCGTCGCAGCCCGCGGTGTCTCAACAGCTCGCCGCACTCGAACGTGAGACACACACGCAGCTGTTTCTACGCGAAGGACGTGGGGTGAGACTGACGCCCGCCGGTCGGGCGGCGCTCTCGGATGCGCGGCGGGCACTCGATGCCGCAGCGGCGGCGGTGCGCTCAGCGCGCGCGGTGGGGGAAGGCGCCAGCGGATCGTTACGGCTCGCCTGCGCGCAGAGTCTCACGGTCACATTCCTTGCCCCAGCGATCCAACGATGGCTCCAACGCGACAGCACCGTGAAGTTCACGCTCCGGGAATCGACCTCGATGGACGTGTTACTGCAAGTGCTCGACGACGACGAGGTCGATGTGACATTCGTAGCCGCCCCGACTTCCGTTCCTGACCGGTTCACCGTCACGCCGGTGGCGACCGAAGAAATCGTCCTGACAACGGCGCAGGATCATTTCCTGTCCAAACAGTCCGCGGTGCGACTCGATCAACTCGATGGCGTCCCCATCGTTCACTTCGCGCCGGAGAATGGTCTGGTCTCCTGGCTCGATTATTCGCTCGCCGAGGCCGGCGTCCGTCCGGATCCGGTGATGAGGACTGCGGTGACAGCATCCGCACCCCAACTTGCCGCTACGGGGCTCGGCGTCGCCATCACGCCGATCAGCGCTGTCGGCGAGGGTTTTCCCGGAGCCGTACGGTCCTTCTCACCCCGCTGGTTCCGCCAACTCGTGGCGATCACCCCCTCGGCGCCCGACCCGCTTGCCGCTCGCTTCATCGGAGAACTGCGCGTGCGGGGTGTGCGTGTTCCTACGGAGATTCAGCAGCAACTTGCCACCGACCTGACGGCAGGCGACGACCTCGTGCGCCGCGATGGCCTGTAGACCAGAGTTCAGAATCCGCCGATGGAACCGGTCAGATCCTCACCAAACTCGCCAGATGCTCCAGCGATTTGACGAGATGCTCGCGCGGAAACGGCGGGAACTCGAACGGCCGAGGCTGCCGAACACGTGACCAGTCGTAGGTCAGCGTGACTTCGGTCTGGCCGGCGCCAACCGATTTGAGGTCGTAGCGCCAGATCCACCCGCCGTACTCGACGGCGTCGTCGTCGGCGCCTTGGCGTCCGGGAATGTAGCGGGGTTGCGCTCCGGGCATCCAGGAGATGACGCGCGGTCGGTCCAGTTGCTCGATCCGGTTGGTCATCTCGTAGAGCTTGCAGGGGTGATTCTCGTGATACATCCCCATCCGGAAGAGCTGGCCGGGTTTGGTCAGGCGCGTGGTGTCGACGGCTTGCCGCACCCATCCGGTGCCGTCGATCGCCGCGTGGCTCGACGGGTCGGCCAGCACGTCGAAGACGGCTTCCGCTGACGCGTTGACGACGGTGGTCGCGGCCATGGTTTCTTCAGCCATGCCGATACTGACCGCCCGCGACCGCAAGTTTCATCGCGGCCGCGGGCGCGCGGCCCGTCTAGTACCAGACTTTTCGTCCGCCGACGGGGCGGCCGACGGCGCCGAGAATCCACAGGATGACGCCGATCACCACGAGGATGCCGCCGATCGTGTAGAGAATCGACAGGCCGGTGAAGTAGCCGATCAACAGAAGAATGATGCCGAGCACGATCATGGTCAGTCCGATCCTCTAGGTAGCGACGGAGTAGCTGTCGCGAGGAGGAATTGCCCGTTCCGTCAGTTCCAAACCTGTCCTTGACTACGACATCACCGCGGCGGACCGGACCTGACCGGATGCCTGATGGTGGTTGGGTAACGGTTTCGACAAGTCTTCATACCTTCGGACAGATGTTCTTCGTCGATAACGACTTGGTTGTTTCCCTGGATGTGTCGTGGTGGGGCAAACCACCGCCATTCGGATCCGTCGGCGCAGAAATGGGGAATGACGAATGCGTTTTGCGACAACCATGATCGCCGTTGCCGCTACCTGCGCCCTGGCCGCGGGTTGCGGCGAATCGGCACCACCGGCGGCCCAGCCGACCCCGACCGGCCCGATGATCACCTCGTTCGCGCCGGTGCCGCTGACGCCGAAGATCTTGCCGCAATTGTTGTTGTCACCAGAAGAGATCAACGCTGCGATGGCCGCCGGGGAAATGGTGGTGACTGCCACCGGCTCCGAAATGCCCGACGACAGCGCGACGATGGAGCCTCAGGAGTGCCTCGCCATCGATGGCGCCGTGCAGGCACCCGTCTATGCCGGCAGCGGGTTCACCGACGAACACGACGTCACGCTCAGCGAAACCGAGAATTTCGTCCACTACGCACGCCAGGCGGTCGTCCTGTACACCGACGCCGAACAGGCCAAGGCCTTCTACGATGCTTCAGTTCGGCAATGGCAGGCCTGCAAGCACTACACCCACACGCAGTCCGGATCACTGTGGGACGTCGGTCCCATTTCCGACAAGGACGGTGTGCTGAGCACCATCACCACGCAGTCCAACGCTCAAGCGGGTGGGTGGGCCTGCGGCCGGGCACTGACCGCGAACAATAACGTCGTGGTCGACGTCAACACCTGCAGCGCAAACCCCGCGGACTCGGCTGTCGTGATCGCCAAGCAGATCTCGGCACGCGTCGACGCACCCCCATCGGCACGGCCTTAGCCGGGACCGGCCGCGGTCAGAACCCGGGCTCGCCCGGTGGCGGTGGCGGAGGCGGTGGCGGCGGTCCGATGGTGATCGGCGGCAGCCCGGGGATCATGATGACGTTGGGCGGTGGCGGCGGCTGCAGCTCGCCTGGCGGGGGCGGCGGGGCCGACGGCGGTGGAATGTAGACCGGCGGTGGGACGTAGCCGGTGCTTGTGTTGATCGTGATGATCGAGCCGGGGATGGTCTTTCCGCTCGGGGTGGTCCCGACGATCGAGCCCTTGGTGGCTTCGCTGTTCACCGGCGTCGGCTTGTCGGCGACTCGGAAACCGGCGTCCTGCAGGCGTTTACGCGCTTCGTCGAATTTCATGCCGGTCACGACGGGTACCTGGCCGCCCGGGCCGCCGTCGACATAGCGTGGGTCGGTCGGCGGCAGGGCCACGGGACCGAAGGCGTCGGCCAGCGGTTTCATCGCCGCATACCAGGTCAGGGCTGGCTCGGTACCGCCGAACAGGTCGCCGTCACCGCACTTGCGCAGCGGGTACGAGCACAGCCCCGACGGGTTCGGGGAATCGTCGAAGATGTAGTTGGCCGCGGCGTATCGGTTGGTGAAGCCGAGGAAAGCCGATGACCGGTGGGATTCGGTGGTGCCGGTCTTACCCGACATCGGCAGCGTCCAGCCCACCGAACTGGCTGCGCCGGCGGCGGTTCCGTTCGTGTGGTCCTTGCTGAGCGCATTGGCCAACGTGTTGGCGAGGCCTTCGGGCACGGCCTGTTCGCACGGGGCGGATTCCACGTTCACCTCACGGCCGTTGCGGTCGAAGATCTTGTCGATCGGGCTCGGTGGGCACCACGTGCCGCCGGAGGCCAGGGTGGCGCCCACGTTCGACAGCTCGAGCGGGTTGAGCTCGAGCGGGCCGAGTGTGAAGGATCCGATGTTCTGCCGCTTGACGTAATCGGCGATGCTCTCGTTGGGCTCGGAGCTGTAGGCGACTGCGCTGCCCGGTTCGGCATAGGATCTCAGGCCCAGCCGGACCGCCATGTCCACCGCGTTCGACACCCCGATCTGTGAGATCAGTTTGGCGAACGCGGTGTTGGGGGACTGGGCCAACGCATCGGTGACACTCAACGGACTGCTGTAGGGCCTCGCGTTCTTCACACACCAGGTCTCCTTCGGGCATCCCGGTGTGTCGCTGCTGCCGAGGCCCTTGCCCAGAAATGTCGATGGCACATCGAGTCGGGTGCTGATCCCCATCCCCATGTCGAGCGCGGCGGCGGTCGTGAAGATCTTGAATATCGAGCCTGCGCCGTCGCCGACGAGGGAGAAGGGTTGGGGGCGCACGGTCTGGTTGGCATCGAGGTCGAGTCCGTAGACGCGGCTGTCGGCCATTGCCAGCACCCGGTGTGCGTCCTTGCCCGGTGCGATCACACTCATCACGCTTGCGACCCCGGCGGCGCCAGGGTCCGCTCGCTTGTCGATCGCGGACTTGACGCTGTCCTGCACCTTCGGGTCGAGTGTGGTGCGGATCAGGTAACCGTTACGCGCGACGTCTTCGATGGTCAGCCCCGCACGCGCCAGGTATTGCAGGACGTACTCGCAGAAGAACGCGCGGTCACCGGCGGCGATGCAGCCCTGCGGCAGCGGGTCGGCCGCCGGGAGCACGCCCAGCGGAGTGGCCTTGGCGGCGGTCAGTTCGTCGGCCAGGTCGGGCAGGTAGTCGATCAGGGTGTCGAGGACGATGTTGCGTCGGGCAAGCGCGCCGTCCGGGTTGGTGTACGGGTCGAGTGCGCTGGTGGACCGGACCAGGCCGGCCAACAGGGCGGCCTGCGGCCAGGTGAGGTCTGCGGCATCGACGCCGAAGTAGGTGCGCGCGGCGTCCTGAACTCCGTAGGCGCCGTTGCCGAACGACACCAGGTTCAGGTACCGGGTCAAGATCTCCTCTTTGGGCAGTGCCTTGTCCAGGGCCAGGGCTATCCGGATCTCGCGGAGCTTGCGGGCGGGGGAGACCTCGACCGCGGCCCGACGCTCCGCGTCGGTCTTCGCCTTGACCAGAAGGTTGTAGTTCTTGACGTACTGCTGCTCGAGGGTCGACCCCCCGCGTACGTTGTCGATACCCCGCAGATAGCCGAAAAGCCCGTTGAGTGTCCCCTGTAGGTCCACTCCGTTGTGTTCGGTGAAGCGTTTGTCCTCGATCGAGACGATCGCGAGCTTCATGGTGTTGGCGATCCGATCGCTGGGCACGACCCAGCGGCGCTGCTCGTACAGCCACGCGATGGGCGTGCCCGAGGCATCGACCATCGTCGTGACGAGCGGCGCCTCGCCGCCCAGGACTTGCGCGGAGTCCTGGGCCACCGTGTCGGACAGCCGCCCCGTCAACATCCCGGCGCCGCCGACCGCGGGAAAAAGCAACACTGCCACAAGCAAACCGGCCAGCACACAGTGCATGGCCAGCTTGGCAACCGTAGCCCTGGACCGCGGGCGCGGATCGGACATGCATCAAGAGTAGGGCCTGGCCGATCTCACCGTGCGCAGATCGCCCGCGACACGTTGGGCGCGTTGCCATCTCGGCACTGCCAGGCTGACGGCCGGCGTGCCGCCCGACGGTTGCAGCGTCGGGTCGTCAGGCGAATACCCGTTTGCGGCAATAATATTCGCGGACCTGTCGCAAACCGTCCGGCGGCGCGCCGTCAGCGATCCCCGCGCGTGCAGTTGGGGTTGGCCGGCTTCGCGGCCCACGTGCACACGTCGATGTAGGTGGTGTCCTGATACCCGCCGCCGTCGAACACGCCGTACGCGCTGCCGTGGGTGCCGGTGTATGTCGCACCGCCGCCTCCGCTGCCGCCACCCGACGTGACGATGGTGGTGACCGCCCAACCCTTGCCTTCGAGAGCGGACTTGTACGCGGCCATCACGTCGTTCGGTGATCCGGTGATCTGATAGTGCATGTGGATGCCGCCGTCGGGAATGGTGTCGGGGCCGTTGGTCTGCTGGGTGTCGGCCGGCGCAGGCAGCAGTGTCACCAAGGCGTCAGGGCTCGCCGGTGCGGTCGACGACGACGCCGGTGCGGCTGTGGTGGTCGTCGCGCTCGCCGTGTCGGTGGTCGAACTGCAGCCCGACGCGGCCAGGCTGATCGCCATCGCGGCAAAGAGGAAGGTCTTGGAGTGGTGCATCATGAGCGTCCCCGTTCGTCTGGCCGCACCGTACCAACGTGATCAGCAAATTCCGGGCGAAATTGACGCGAGCAACGGGTGCTGTTTCCCTGCGCAACAAGCGGCGGCTCCTGCATCGCGGGCCGGGACGCCCAGATCCGAAGCGCGGCAGCCTCTCACAGCCGCCTGCTGGAATGGACTCAGCCACGCCATAGGGAGCGAGTTGTGACAGAGTCGTGTTCCAAATGTGACAGTAGTGGTCCAGTGTTTCCAGAGTGATTTGGGTGCATTCAGGCGCCCTATGTCAGATCGGGGAGCAACGACATGTCCGCATACGCCACCATCGGCCGGATGGTCGGGTACACCGCGCTGGGTGTCGCAGGCGCGGTGGCGGTTCTGACGCTGGGCACCGGACTGGCCGCGGGCGCGCCTCGCGCACCGCTCGCCGCTGACGACCCGGCGCCCGCAGTGCCGTTCGACCCCGGAGCCTTGATCAATGCCATCAACGACTACGCGTCTCTCCTGTCATTGCTGACCGGAGGCCACGGCGCGCAGACGGGGCTGCCGGCGACCAACAGTGCCCCCACCGTCACAGACCCCTACCCGATGCTTCCCGGGTTGCCGTGAACTTGGCGCCCTCGGGCGTCGTGTATCCGACATCGGACGATCAGAAGAATGGAGTGACAACCGTGAACATGAGCCGGACGTTCGACACGCGAACCGCGCGGATCGCCCTTCTGCTGATCCGCCGCCCCATCAAGAGCCGGCGTTATCCGGAGAACGAGGAGCGCCTGGTGACACCCGAGGAAGCGGCGCTCCTCGACCGGTAGCCCGTCGTTCCGGGTAACCGCTCGGTCTGTCAGTGGACACGGCGCAAGACGTAGGTGCCGCCGGCGAGTCGATCGTGAAAGCCTTGGTGAGTGGGGCTTTTCGCGATGGAGATACCGATGGCGGCGTAGGCGACCAGCCCGACGAGGCTCAGCAGGTTGTCGACCCACTCTTGCCCGGTGACCGAATTCATGACGGCCATGACCGTGATGAGGTTGCGGATGGCTGCGGAGGCTATGGAGGGCGGACCAAGCGCATCGGATGCGCGCACCCGAAGCCTCAGCAACATCATGCCGGGTGATGCTCCGGCCTTGGCCTGCCACAGTGCGAGCCACGCAATCATCACACCGCTCGTGAGCAGGTACACGAAGACGCCGGTCACCCACCCGGATCTGCCTGGATCCGACAGGTAGTCGAAATAGTCAACGCCACCGCCGTGGGCGACGACGACCAGCCCGAGCACGAGCATTATCGGCACGATCCCGATCACGCTGTCGATCAGCGTGCCGAACAATCGGATCCAAGCACCCGCGTACTCGTACCCCGCGGGTGCGGAGGGCACCATGCGTGCGGAATCGCGATCTGTAGCCAACGTACTTTCCCCCTGGTCCAGGTCGGACAAAGATCCAGTGTGCACCGTGACGGTTACGAAGGGCACCATGAAGCCATGACTGATCGAGCCGAGCGCGAGTTCAACGAACGCAACATCGAGGAGTTCCGGGCCAACGGGGGCAAGGTCGGTGGCCAGTTCGAAGGCTTCCCGTTGCTGCTGCTCACGTCCAAGGGCGCCAAGAGCGGCGCGCAGCGCGTCAATCCCGTGGCGTATTTCGACATCGACGGGAAGATCTACGTGGTCGGCTCGTCGGCGGGTCGCGACCGGGATCCGGCCTGGGCCTACAACCTTCGGGCGCATCCCGAGGTCACCGTGGAGATCGGTGCCGACGCACCCAGATCCGTGACTGCGCGTGAACTTCCACGCGACGAGCGCGACCGGGTCTACGAGGTGATCACGCAGCGCGCCCCCGGTTTCGCGGAGTACGAGACGCGGACCGACCGGGTGATCCCGGTGTTCGAATTGGCTTGATGCTCAGGCCGCGATCGCGGTCTCGGCCACCTGCTCGGCGTCGTGGGTGTTGATGGCGACGCTGTCGAGGATGCTCTGCAGTTGCCCGGCCTGATCGACCGGGGTCAGCCCGGTCGACCGGTAGATTCGCCCTGCGGCGCGGGCCTGGCTGCGGACATGACCGGTGCGGCCCATGCGAAGCTGCTCGTAGCGGCGCAGCCGGGCCGGGAGGTCGGCGGGCCGCGCATCGCGCAGGAGCACCGCGAGCGTCATCGCGTCTTCGATTGCCTGGTTGGCGCCTTGACCGAGGTGCGGCGTCACGGCGTGGGCGCTGTCGCCGAGCAGCGTGATTCGATCGGTGGACCACCGATCCAAGGGTTCGCGGTCGTAGATGCCCCACCGGAAGGTGGAATCCATCGCGTCGATGACCGCTGAAATCGTCGGATCCCAGCCGCGATAGGCGGCCGCGAGTTCGGCGACATCGCCCGGCGCGGTCCAGGATTCGGCAACGGTCAGGTTGGTGGGGACGAACGCGACGATGTTGAGCAGCCGGCCGGCCGACACGGGATAGGCCAGGAAGCTCTGTCGCGGGCCCAGCCACATCGAGCTGGCGTGCATGTCGATGGTCGCGCTCACCCGCTCGGCCGGGATCAGGCCACGGTAGGCCATGATTCCTTCGCTGACGGGTTCGGCGGGGCTGGTCACCTTGCCCTGCAGACGGGAGTGAATACCGTCGGCGCCGACCACGAGGTCGGTGTCGGTCGTTGTGCCGTCGGCGAATTGGACCCGAACCCCGGCACGGTGCTCGACGGCGTCGACGCACGAGCGGCCCAACTGCAGGGCGTCGGCCGGCAGCGCCTCGGCAAGCACCTTCTGGAAATCACCGCGGTGCAGGAACCACGTCCTGGCCGGATCGCCGAACGACAGGGTCGACGGTTCACCGGCGATCGGCTGAGCCTGCCAAGTACGGAACTGATAGTGGGTCACCGGCCCGGCAACCGCGGCGACCGCGTCCCCGAGGCCGAGCCGGGTCAGGATCCGCGAACCGTTGGTCGCGATGGCGACTCCGGCGCCGAGCGCCTTGAGCTCGTGGGCCTGTTCGTAGACGGTGGCTTCGATGCCGTTGGCGCGCAGCGCGATGGCGGCGGTCAACCCGCCGATTCCGGCGCCGACGACGGCAACCCGCAGACCGGTCATGAATCCTTCTCCTTCCATCGCAATAAGCGTACCGATCGATACAATTTTGACTATAAGCGTACCGATCGGTACGGTCAAGGCGTGGCCCGCACTGCAGATCCCGCCAAACGAGAAGAGTTGCTCAAGGCGGTCGTGGCCTATCTCGAACAGCACGGCATCGGCGACATGTCGTTGGCGCCGATGGCGCAGGCGCTCGGCACCAGCAAGCGCATGCTGCTGTATTACTTCGGCGACCGCGCCGAATTGCTGGCGCAGGCCCTCGACGCCAGCCGACCCGAGTTGGGTGAGATGTTCAGCAGTGTCACCACCCCGGACCAGTTCGCCGACGCGGCACACACGATGTGGCGCGAACTGACTCGCGGGGGTGAGCGCCGCAACGTGCGGCTACTGCTGCAAGTCCTCAGCCTGGCGGTCACCGATCCCGAGACCTATGGGGCATCGGCCAGGGACGCGGTCGAGGTCATGATCGACCCGATCGCGGAATCACTGGGAGCCGTGGGCTTTTCCGCTGACGACGCGAGGGCGCGCGCGACGCTGGTCGTGTCGGGGCTGCGCGGGCTGTGCCAGGACGTGCTGGTCACACGGGACCGGGCGCGCGTCGACGCGGCTGCCGAACTCCTGATCGACGCGGTGGTGAGAACCTCACGAGCCTAGGAGCGCGACCGCTCCAAGGCGCGGGCGACGACACCGCGCGCGGGCCGGGTCCGAACCAGCTGTGGCCACCAGAACCACCGGCCCATGAGCGCCGCGATCGACGGCGTCATGAACGACCGGATCACCAGGGTGTCGAACAGCAGGCCGAGGCCGATCGTCGAACCCACCTGGGCGACCACGGTCATCTCACTGACCACCATCGACATCATGGTGAACGCGAACACCAGACCGGCCGCGGTCACCACCGACCCGCTGCCGCCCATGGCCCGGATGATGCCGGTGTTGATGCCCGCCGGCAGTTCCTCTTTGAGTCGAGCGACCAACAGCAGGTTGTAGTCCGCGCCCACCGCGAGCAGCACGATCACCGCCATGGCCATCACCATGAAGTGCAACTCGATGCCGAGCAGGTGCTGCCACACCAGGACCGACAGCCCGAACGACGTGCCGAGCGACACCAGCACCGTCCCGACGATCACGGCCGCGGCCACCAGGCTGCGCGTGATGATCAGCATGATGATGAAAATCAGTGACAGCGCCGAGATCCCGGCGATGATCAGGTCGTAGTTGTTGCCTTCCTGCATGTCCTTGAAGGCCGCCGCGGTGCCGCCGACGTAGATCTTGGAGCCCTCCCACGGGGTGTTCTTCATGGCCTCCTTGGCGGCCAGTTTGATGCCGTCGATCAGCTTGATGCCCTCGGGCGTCAGCGGGTCACCATCGTGGGAAATGATGAACCGCACGGCTTTTCCGTCCGGCGAGATGAAGCTCTTCATGCCGCGTTTGAAGTCGGCGTTGTTGAAGATCTCGGGCGGCAGGTAGAACGTGTCGTCGTTCTTCGAATCGTTGAACGCCTCACCCATGGCCGTCTGGCCGTCCTGCATCGCCGCCATCTGGTCCTGCAGACCCTTCTGGGTCTGGTACATGGTCAGCATCATCGTCTTCATGCTCCGCATGGTTTCGATCTGCGGACCCATCAATGCCGCCATCTGCGGCATCAGCTCGTCGAGCCGGTGCATGTCGGGCATCAGCTGCTCGATGCTCTCGGTCATGGTGTCGACACCGTCGAGCCCGTCGAACACCGACCGCATCGACTGGCACACCGGGATGTCGAAGCAGTGCGGCTCCCAGTACAGGTAGTTGCGCAGCGGACGCAGGAAGTCGTCGAAATCGGAGATGTGGTCCCGCAGTTCTTTGACGTCGGCCACCATCACGTCCATCTTGCCGACCATGCTGTGCGTGATCGAGCTCATCTCCTGCATCAGCGCGATCATCCGGTCCATCGTGTCGATGGTGGTCTGCATGTCGTCGGCCTGCAGCAGCATGTCGTCCGCGCGGTCGGTGAGGTACTTGCGGTTCATGGTCTGCATGACCCCGCCCATGCTCATCTGCGCCGGGATGGTGCTGAACTCCAGCGGCTCGCCCTGCGGCCGGGTGATGGCCTGAACGCTGCCGATGCCGGGCACGCGGAACACGGCCTTGGCGATCTTGTCGATCACCAGGAAGTCGGCCGAATTACGGATGTCGTGGTCGGTTTCGATGAGCAGCAGCTCGGGATTCATGCGGGCGGGGGAGAAGTGCCGTTCGGCGGCGGCGTAGCCCGCGTTGGCGGGCAGGTCGGGAGGCAGATAGTTGCGGTCGTTGTAGTTGGTGCGGTAGCCCGGCAGGGTCAGCAAGCCGACCAGTGACAGCAGGATGGTCGACAGCAGCACGGGCCCGGGCCAGCGGACCACGAACGCCCCGAGCCGGCGCCAACCGCGGATCCGCATGGCGCGTTTGGGCTCAAGCACTTTGCCGAACCGGCTCGCGACGGTGATCAGGGCCGGCCCGAGCGTGAGCGCGGCGAACACCGCGACCACCATGCCCACGGCCATCGGGATGCCGAGCGACTGGAAATAGGGCAGTCGCGTGAAGTGCAGGCAGAACGTCGCACCGGCGATCGTCATGCCGGAACCCAGCACCACATGCGCGGTGCCGCCGAACATCGTGTAGTACGCCTGTTCTCGGTCCTCGCCGTTGCCGCGGGCCTCCTGGTATCGGCCGATGAGGAAGATCGCGTAATCGGTGGCCGCGGCTATCGCGAGGGTGACCAGCAGCTGCGTCGCGAACGTCGAGAGCCCGATGAGGTTGTGGTAACCCAGGAATGCCACCACGCCGCGGGCCGCCGAGAGCTGCATGACCACCATGACGAGCACGATGATCACGGTGATGATCGACCGGTACACCAGCAGCAGCATCGTGATGATGACCGCGAACGTGACCATCTCGATGATCTGCACGCTGCGGTCGCCCGCGATCTGCTGATCGGCGGCGAGCGCTGTCGGGCCGGTCACGAAGACTTTGACGCCTGGCGGCGGGCTCAGCCCTTTGACGAGGTTCTGGACCGACTCAACGGATTCGTTGGCCAGTGCCTCGCCCATGTTGCCCGCGAGATACACCTGTACATACGCGGCCTGGCCGTCATTGCTCTGCGCCCCGGCCTCGGTGAGCGGATCGCCCCAGAAATCCTGGACGTGCTCGACGTGCTTGGTGTCGGCTTCGAGCTTGTCGACCATGTCGTTGTAGAACAGGTGCGCGTCGTCGCCGAGTGGCTTGTCGCCCTCCAGCACGATCATCGCCGAGCTGTCGGAGTGGAACTCGTCGAAAACCTTGCCGACGCGCTTCATCGCAATGACCGACGGCGCATCGGACGGGCTCATCGACACCGAACGCATCTGGCCCACGACCTCGAGCTGCGGCACGGTGGCGTTGAGCACGCCGATCAGCGCGATCCAGCCGATGATCACCAGGATCGCGTAGCGGCGGATCCACCGAGCAATCCCCGAGCGCTTGGCGGTCGCGGGGACATCGTTGGAATCGGCCATCAGGAACCCTTGGTGGTCGGTCGGTGGATCGCGATGCCGCAGTCATGCAGTGCCGCTCGTCGTGCCACCGTCTTACCAGACGGGACTGACGTGCGGGGCGCCAGCCTCGGTGACGCCCACCCACTCAGAACTGCACGCCGCGCGTCAGCGCGCCGTCGACCAGGAGATTCGTTCCGGTGATGAAGCTGGCAGCCGAACTGCTCAAGAACACCACGGCGTTGGCCACCTCCTGGGGTGTGGCCATGCGGCCGGTGGGGTTGAGGGCCAGGGCCGCCGCGAACAACTCGGGGTTTTTCTCCTCGATCGTGGGCCAGACGCCGCCAGGGAAGTAGGTGTTTCCCGGGCTGACCGAGTTCGCTCGGACTCCCTTACCCGCGTAGTTGTAGGCCAGGCCCTGCGTGTAGTGGATGATGGCGGCCTTGAACGTCCCATACGGCCCCGACGCGAAGTCGATCTCGCGGCCCGAAACGCTCGAGATCGTCACGATGGAACCGGCGCCGCTGTCCAGCAGATGCGGCAGCGCCGCGTCGACCAGGCTGACCGTGCCCATGAGGTCGACCTCGAAGCTCGTCCGCCACGCCTCGGTGCTCTCGGGGATGGCCAGCGCGCTGACGTTCGCGACGACACCGTCCAGACCGCCGAACTCTTCAGCGGTCCGCGACACCCACCCGGCCACGGCGGCCGCGTCGCTCACGTCGACCGCGCTGCCGACGACGGTCGCGCCGCCTGCGGCCAGCTCGGTCTGGGTTTCGGCGACCGCGTCAGGGGTGCGGGCGCAGTAGGCCACCGCCGCGCCCTCGGCCAGCAGGCCTTCGACCACGGCCCGGCCGATCCCGCGTGTGCCGCCGGTGACCGCGAAGCGTTTGCCCGTCAATCCGAGATCCATGATGTGCCTTTCCGGTCAGTAGGAGATCGAGCCGAGGGCGCGCGCGGCGCTGCGCAACTCGTCGTGGACGCCGCCGTACGCGGGGGCCGCGGGCAGCAGCCGTTTGTCGATCTTGGTGACCGAGCTGTAGTTGGTGTCGACGACGTTGGCGAGCGGTGCCAGGGAGATCTGGGTGAGCAGTTGGTAGGCGTCGAGGCGGTCCAGGCCGTACAGCTCGCCGAGCCACGTGATCATCTCGACCTGACCCGCGCGCCACGCCTCCTCCAGCGGGCGCCCCGAGCCGATGGTCATCAGGTGCGTGTCGTTCTCCAGCCGCGGCCAGGCCGGGCCACCGCCCTTGATGAGTTCGACGATCGCGGTGACATTCATCGCGCCTTCCACCGCGGTGCCGCACGACTCGCCCTCACCCTGCCGGTAATGGCCGTCGCCCAGCGAGAAGAGCGCGCCTTCCACGTTGACCCGCAGATAACAGGTGGCGCCCGCCACCATCTCGGGCGTGTCCATGTTGCCGCCGAATGCCTCGGGCACCAGCGAGCTGCGCACCTCGCGCCGGGCCGGAGCAACACCGACGGTGCCGAGCATCGGATTGGCGGGCAGCGCCACCTCGAAGTTGCTGCCGCGCGCGGAGAATCCGACTGTGCGTGCGGCCGAGTCGTATTCGTAGATCCACGTGCGCTCCGTGAGCGGATTCTGCAGCGTGGGGCTGGCCGGCGTGCTGGTGAGCCCGCCGAAGAACGGAATGGTGGTCGACGCGCCCCAGCTGCGCGCAGGGGTCAGGTCGACGAAGTGGATTGCCAGGGTGTCGCCCGGCTCGGCGCCCTCGATCCAGAACGGTCCGGTCTGCGGATTGAGATCTTCGGTGTCCAGCGCGACGGTCGCGACGGAGTCGACGCTCGTGATGCGGCCGCCGTAGGCGTCCTCGGCCCACAACGTCAAAACGGTTCCCGGCCGGATGCGCATGACAGGCTCGGCGCCGCCGAACGTGTAGTGCAGCTGCTCGACGGTGGGGATGAAGGTGATGTGGTCCATGGCAGCCATCTTGTCGGACATATGGCCCGGCTACACGGAAACCGGCTCTGTGTCGTCGATTCGGCCGAGTCGCCACCGCCCGTCACCGAGCAGTTCGAGCCGTTGCTCGTGGTGGCGGTTGACCGTGCTGCGGTGGGTGACGCTGATGAACACCGTGTCGGGAAGTTCGCGCCGGACCAGCGCGTAGATCATGAACTCCAATGGTTCGTCCAATGCCGACGTGGCTTCGTCGAGAAACACCGCCTTGGGTTTCGTCAACAGCACGCGGGCGAACGCGACGCGTTGCTGCTCGCCGGGGGACAGCACCTTGGCCCAGTCGTCGACTTCGTCGAGCCGGTCGACGTAGCGGGGCAGCGCCACGGCGAGCAGCGCATCGCGCAGCACGCGGTCGGGAAGGTCGCCGGGTTGGTGCGGATACGACACCACGGTGCGCAGGTCGCCGAGCGGAACGTAGGGCAGCTGGGACAGGAACAGCGTCTCGTTGTCGCCCAGCGGGCAGCGCATGGTGCCCGACGTGTAGGGCCACAGCTGGGCCATACTGCGCAGCAATGTGGTTTTCCCTGTTCCCGATTCGCCCGTGATGATCATCGCCTCGCCGGTGCCGAGACTCAGACTCAGGTCGCGGATCAACTGTTCGCCTGCCGGGTTGCGCACCTCGACGCGGTCGAGTTCGACCACGCTGCCCAGGCTTTCGGCGATGGCGAGCTGGGGCAGAGCTCGGCTCTGTGTGTCGGCGGTGACCAGGCCGTGCAGGCGCATGATCGACGCGCGGTAACCGGCGAACGTGTCGTAGGAGTTGCGGAAGAACGACAACGCGTCCTGGATCGCGCCGAACGCCGTCACCGACTGCGTGACCGCGCCCAGTTGGATCTGGCCGGCGAACAGCCGCGGTGCCTGCAGAAGCCAGGGCAACGGAATGATGATGTGGTTCATCGACAGGTTCCACCCGGTGAACACCAGGGTCCGGTTGACGAAGCGCTTGTAGTTGGCGACGACCGAGGCGAACCGTTGCCGCAGCTGACCGCGTTCGGCCTTTTCGCCGCGGTACAGCGCGATCGACTCGGCGGCGTCGCGCAGCCGTACCAAGGCATACCGGAACGCGGCGTTGAATTTCTCGTTGTTGAACGACAACCGGATGAGCGGGCGGCCGAGCGCGAACGCGATCACGGTCGCGAACGCGACGTAGACGAACACCGACCAGAAAAGGGCACGCGGGATGTCGATGCCGAACACGCTCAACTCCCCCGAGAGGTTCCACAGGATCGACGTGAACGAGATCACCGACACGATCGCCGAGATCGCACCGAAAGGCAGTGTGCCGTTGCTGGTTTGGTGTGGCGTGTTCGGCTGCGGCCCGGACAGCGCGGTGAACACGTCGATGTCGGACTGGATGCGCTGATCCGGGTTGTCGATGGTCTGGTCGATGAACCGGTTCCGGTAGTAGGCGCGGCCGTCGAGCCAGTCGCCCGTGAGCCGATCGGTGAGCCACGTCCGCCAGGCCAGCATGAAGCGCTGCGTCATGAACAGGTCGACCAGCACTCGCGTCACCAAGATGGCCGCGAGCAGGCAGAAGGTCAGCAGCGACACCCAAAAGCCGTGTATCCCAGATTCTTTCACTGTGTCGTTGCCGGTCGCGAAGCCCTGCACCGCGATCTGGGCCGCCGAGTACAGATCGTTGCTCTGATAGCTGAACAGCACCGAAAGGCGCACACCGATGATCACCGAAAGCAGCATCGCGCCCAGCACCGCCCAGACCTTGACGCTGTGCGCGCCGGTGAAATACGCACCCGTCACGGCCCAGAACTGCCGGCCCCACGTGGTGTAACGGGCCAGCAGTGTCAGCACCGCGAGCGTGCACACCGCGGCGATGGTCCATGCCTGCGCGAGCCACCACAGTGAATGCAGCGCTTCGGCGCCCCAGTCGATCGAGGGGATGAACGGCTTGAGATCGTTCACAAGAAACCGGCTCCTCGTTTGCCGTCAGGTCTCGCGTGAAGCTACCGCACCGCCTCGCGGGGGCGGGTGGGTGTGCACGGCTCCCGGTGTTGACTCTGCAATGAGGGTGTGGGTTTCTCGCACTTTTGCGCCCTGGACGCAGCGTCAAGCGGGCGGAGCATCCAGACATAACAGTTCCAGATGGAAGTTTTTTCTCGAACTGGCCCGCACGAAGCGGAAGTCATAGGTAATGTTGCATGTGTCCACACCGCTCGGTGATAGCGAGGAAACCTGTTGGTGCTCTATGCGTTTCGATGCAATTCCGGTTGTGGCACCACGAATCAGCGGTATCCGATGGATTCCCGCCCTGACGTGATCGACTGCCCGGAATGCGGCGGCACGGCCCGCCGGACGATTTCGTCTCCCAACCTCGGTCGCGCCGACAAGTCGGCCATGGCGCTGCAGGACGCGACCCGAGCCACAGCCGACCGCCCGGCGGTCGTCAGCACACCGTCGTCGCCGACGCGTCGGCAAAAAGTCACCACCAACCCGCTTCATCAAAAATTGCCCCGCCCCTGAAGGAGGATCAATGCCCGAGGTTGTGTTCCCGCTCGATTCGACCAAGAAGTTCACCGATCAGGAGAAGCTGGGCCACAACCGGTGGCACCCCGACATCCCGGCCGCGGTGACCGTCAAGAAGGGCGATTCGTTCCGCGTGCACTGCCGGGAATGGTTCGACGGTGCCATCGTCAACGACGATTCCGCCGACGACATTCTCAACGCGCCGCTCACCACGGTGCACGTGCTGTCCGGGCCGATCGCGGTCGAGGGGGCCAAACCCGGCGACCTGCTGATCGTGGACATCCTCGATGTCGGCCCGATCCCGCAAGAGGATTCGGGCCCGTTGGCCGGCCAGGGGTGGGGTTACACCGGGATCTTCCCCAAGCTCAACGGCGGCGGATTCCTCACCGACCAGTTTCCCGATGCGTACAAGGCGATCTGGGACTTCTCGGGTCAGAAGGCGACATCGCGCCACGTGCCCCACGTCGAGTTCACGGGCATCGTGCACCCGGGCCTGATGGGAACGGCGCCGTCGACGGGGCTGCTGGCAAAGTGGAACACCCGTGAGGCTGCCCTGATCGCGACCGACCCGGACCGGGTGCCGCCGCTCGCGCTGCCGCCCGAACCGCAGGACGCGATCCTCGGCGGCCTGACGGGCGATGCCTTCACCAAGGCCGCAGGCGAAGCGGCCCGCACCGCGCCGCCGCGGGAGAACGGTGGCAATCAGGACATCAAGAACCTGACCAAGGGCAGCCGGATCTTCTACCCGGTGTACGTCGACGGCGCGAACCTGTCGGTGGGCGATCTGCACTTCTCACAGGGCGACGGTGAGATCACGTTCTGCGGCGCGATCGAGATGGGTGGCTTCATCGATCTGCGGGTGGACGTGATCCCGGGCGGCATGGAGACCTACGGGGTGAGCGAGAACGCCATATTCATGCCCGGAAACACTGATCCGCAGTACTCCGAGTGGCTGGCCTTCTCGGGCACGTCGGTCACGCTCGACGGTGAGCAGCGCTACCTCGACTCGCACCTGTCCTACCAGCGAGCCTGCCTGCATGCCATCGATTACCTCACAAAGTTCGGCTACAGCCCTGAGCAGGCGTATCTGCTGCTCGGCGCCGCACCGATCGAGGGCCGGCTATCTGGCGTCGTGGACATACCCAATGCTTGTGCGACGGTGTACATCCCGACAGCAATCTTCGACTTCCCGGTGGCGCCGTCGGCGGCCGGGCCGGTGAAGATCGATCCGGGCATCGGCGCGCCGCACTCGGCGTTCGACTGACCGGCGGTTTCCGGGGGTCGGGGCGAAACAGATCTATCCTCGTCACCGATACACCCCTGGAACCCTGGAAGGATCGTCGAATGCCCACGCCCCCCGGCGCATCGCGCATCGGTACCCGGTTCGGGCCTTACGAACTGCGGTCTCTGATCGGTGTGGGCGGCATGGGTGAGGTGTACCGCGCCTACGACACGGTGAAAGACCGGACGGTGGCGGTCAAGGTGCTGCGCACCGAGGTCGCCGCCGATCCGAGTTATCAAGCGCGGTTCCGCCGCGAGTCGCGCGTGGCGGCGCGGTTGCAGGAACCGCACGTGATCCCGGTGCACGACTTCGGCGATATCGACGGCGTCCTCTTCATCGACATGCGGCTGGTCGAGGGCGGCAGCATCAAGGATCTGCTGCGGGCGCACGGGCCACTCGACCCCGTGCGGGCCGCGGCGATCATCACACAGGTCGCGTCGGCACTGGACGCCGCGCACGCCGACGGACTGGTGCACCGCGACATCAAGCCCGAGAACGTCCTGCTGACCGCAAACGACTTCGCGTACCTCGTCGATTTCGGCATCGCCTACGGCGGCGGTGAGGCCAGCGTCACCATGACGGGCGTGCTGATCGGCTCGAGTGCCTACATGGCGCCCGAGCGGTTCGGCGGGGGACCGGTGGGGCCACCGGCCGACATCTATGCGCTGACGTGCCTGTTGTACGAGTGCCTGACGGGTCGTCCGCCGTTCGAGACGGGCGACCTGCGGCAACTGATGAGCGCGCACATGTTCACGCCGCCACCGCGGCCCAGCATCATGCGCCGTGGCATCACCCGCGCGTTCGACGAAGTCATCGCCCGGGGCATGGCCAAGGAGGCGGCCGCCCGCTATCCGACGGCAGGCGACCTGGCCCGAGCCGCGACGCAGGCGGCCGCCGACTTCCGGCCCGTCCCGCCGGCGCCCGCGCCCGATCCGATCCCGCCCAGGCCACAGACGCGCGAGTTCTCGGCGGTCTATCCCAACCCGGAGGGCACGGGCTACACGCCGTATCCGCCGCAACTCCCACCACCGGCACCTGCGGCAGCGGTGCCCGCTGCCGCGCCGCCCGCCCGCAAACAACGATTCCGTCGTTCGCATGTGACTTTGGTCGTGGCGACGGCAGTGCTCCTGGGCGTCGCGGCCGTGCTGGCCGCGATATTGGTCAGCGGTGACGACACGAGCGGTTCGACCCGCCGCACCCCGTTGGCCGCACCGCCCGAGCAGGACAACACGACGACCGAGACGACCACGCCGACGACCACCACCAAGAAGGCCGGACCGCTCGATGTGAGCGGCACGGATGCGCAGGGCTTCGTCGGTCACACGGCGCGCTGCGACTCGGGCAGCACGCCTGCCGCGATGATCCGCACCGCGCAGTCCATCGCGGTGATCTGCCAGACCGGTTCGAACAGCTTCTACTATCGGGGTGAACGGTTAAGGGACGGCGCGAATCTCGAGATCTCGACCGCCGAGCGCGCAGGCGGCGGGTTCGACGCCACCAACCCGGCCGACGGTGCCCTGTACCAGATCCGGCCTGACAGCCTCACCATCATCAGCAACGGCCACGTCGACTCCGCGGAATCCGCTCTGGAGTTCGACGCGCGCTGACACTCCGGGTGCGTAGATCTGGACCGGCGTGGTCTTGCCCTTGAGCGCAAGCCCGGGGCGTTCGACGAAATCTCCGTGAATGCCCTTGAGCAAAGCCATGGTTCGGCCGGTGACCAGCACGCTGTCACCCGTCTGGCGGGTCGCCGACTCGACTCGGGCCGCCACGTTGACCGCATCGCCGATCACGGAGAACTCCAGCCGCCCCGCCCCACCGACGTTGCCCGCCACCACCGGCCCGGAGTTGAGCCCGATGCCCACCGACAGTGTCCCGGTGAATTCGTCGGACACCGCGTCGGCGATCTCCAGGGCCGCGGTCAGGGCCCGGTCGGCGTGATCGATGTGTCGGCGCGGCGCCCCGAACACCGCCATCAATCCGTCGCCCGCGTACTTGTCGACATGGCCGCCGTGCAGGTGCACGAGTGGGACGATGCGCTCGAAAAGCCGGTTGAGCGTGGCGACCACATCGGCGGGCCGCAGCTTCTCTGCGAACGCGGTGAACCCGCGAACGTCGACGAACATCAATGTCACCTCGACCTCTTCGCCCGGCAGCGTCGCGCCCGCGTCGAGGATGTGCTCGGCGACGTCGTGGTCGACGTAGACCCCGAACGCATCGCGAATGCGTTCCCGCTCTGCCAGACCCGCCGCCATTGTGTTGAAACCGGCTTGCAGCCTGCCGATTTCGCTGCTGTCGTCGACCTCGACCCTGGCGCCGAAATCGCCGGCCTGCACGCGGGCCAGGGCGCGGCGGAGCGCCCGGATACGTTCGGCCACCGACCGCACCGCGATCAGGATCGCGAACAACCCGACCGCGATCGCCACCACTATCAACAGCAGGATCGCCACGAACGTGGGTTGGGCGGCGAATCCGACGTCGGCGAGGTAGCCGACCGTCAGGACCATGACACCGAGCAGCGGCACCCCGGTGGCCAGGGTCCAGGCCATGGTCAACCGCAGCTGGATCGTCGGACCGACACGGCGGTCGGGTGCGTCACCGCACAATGCCCGCGCGGACATCGGCCGCATGATGCGCTCGACGACCAGATACCACACGGCGCTCGTGCTGATCCCACCGAGAACCACGGTCGCGAAGATGTACAGCGCCGCCGAAATCGTTTCCGTGACGCCGAGCAACGCGAACACCACAGCGCCGATGCCCCACATGATCGCCGACATCCGGGCGGCCTCGGCGGGTGCGGCGAGCACCATCTGTCGTTCGGTGTCGGTCGGCGGCCGGCCCGCGCCGAGCCACCGCGTGCCCACCCTGAACCGACGCCTCCGATTTCGCAGCAGCACCGGCACCGCCACGGTCAGGAACACAGCGAGCGTGGCACCCCCGCGCAGCAGCAGGCGATCGGTCGCGTCGGGGCTGAGCAGGATCGGCGCGGCGAAAGCCAAGAACAGTGAGACGATTCCGCCGCCCGCCATACTGATCGCCGCAGCGCCCCAGACCCAGCGGGTGAACGTCACGTGGCGCAACGCATCGCGGCCCGGCCGGCCCGCGATTCCGGGCGGCGATTCGGCGCACAGCGCGTCCATGTTTGGCAGCGTGCCGCGTGACGGCACGCGCCGATAGCGTATTGGACTACTCATTTTCCTTGGTGTCCGAACCGGCGCATCTATCCTGGGGGCAACGAAACTACAGGCAGTGCTCGACGAGATTGGTGGCGTGCGATGAAGATTGTGGTCGGTTACGACGGTTCCCCGGCGGCCAATTCGGCGATCAGCACGGCCAGTGTGTTGTTCCCGGTCGCCGAGGCCGTGGTGGTCTACCTGTGCACACCGCCGTTCGGCAGCAAGGGTTTACGGGCCCGGCTACGGCACTCGGCGCGCAACGTCAACGAACTGATCGACATGGTCGACCACGAGAGTGAGAAGGAGGCCGAGCGGCTGGTGGTCACCGGGTCGACGCTCGCGCGTGCGGTCGGGTGGGAGGCCGAACCGGTCGTGAAGCGCACGTGGGCGGGCGAGGGCCTCGGCCTGGCGCAGCTGGCCGAGGAGCTGGCGCCCGACGTCGTCGTCGTGGGTGCCCGCGGCATCGGCGCGTCCGACAGCAAGATGGGCAGCGTGTCCGATCTGGTGGTGCACCACGCGACCCGGCCGGTGTTGGTGATCTCGCAACACATGGTGTCCACCGAATACCAGGCGCTGCGCAGCGGACCGGTCGTGGTGGGCGTGGATGGTTCGGCGGGTTCCGACCTCGCGGTCAAGGCCGCCGAGCAGTTGTTCACCGACCGGGACGTGCTGACGGTGACCGTCGACGACGGCGATGCCGACGAGGCGGTGGCTGCGGCGCACGTGCGGCGGTTCCGGGGCTCGGGTGCCGGTTCGACCGCCGACGCCCTGGTCGCCTATGCCGACGAACGCAAGGCGGCGGTGGTCGTGGTCGGATCGCGGGGCCGGTCTGCGCTCAAGAAGGTGTTGCTGGGCAGCGTTGCCGCCGCGACGCTGCAACGCACCTACCGGCCCGTGCTGGTGGTTCCGCAGGGCTGATCGGTTGGTCAGCAGCCCACCGGATCCCACACCTTGTTGGACCGCACCGTGGTCAGCCGGTAGTCGGTGACGCGGATGTCGAACAGCCGGGCGCCGAGATCCCGGGCGCGGGACAGCGGATCGCTTGGGTCGCAGGCGATCTCGCCGCGACTGTTGGCGTTGCCCACGACGACTCCGGCCAGGCTCTGGTCGAGATACCGTGTGAGTTCCTGGAATTGCGCGATGACCCCCGCGGTGGCGCCGACGTAGCTCTCCTCGCACGAGATCAACACACCGACAGTCTTGCCGGTGATGCCGCCGACCACCTGTTCCTGTTGCGGAGCGCTGTTGGCGGTATAGCAGAACAGCCGGTCGAACACCGTTTTGAGCCGGGCCGGCATGCCGTAGAAGTACAGCGGCATGGCATAGATGATGCCGTCGGCGGGCAGCATCTTGTCCAGCAGCAGGGCCTCGTAGCGGTCGTCGAGCGAACAGAAGCCCGTGGCCATGCGGCAGCGCCTGCAGTTGTCCAGCATGCGGTCCACGTACTCGTCGAGGAACACATGTTCCACGTCGTGGCCTGCCGATTCCGCGCCCGCACAGGCAGCTTCGGCCAGCAGGTGGGAATTGCCGTCCTCGCGCGGGCTCGCGCTGATCACCAGAACTTTCATCGATTCGCTTCCATGGCTGTTGACGCGCGCACCACCACACGCGTCGGGATCATTGTTCGTGTGCTGTCCAACGGTGGCAGTTGGCAATCGGGATCCTTTCGTGCGATCAGATCGGTCAGACTTTCCACTGCCCGCGCCCCGATATCCCTGGGGTGCAGGAAGACTCCGGTCACCGGCGGATTGGTGACCCGCAGGATCGAGCTGTCCACGGCGCTTGCCAGCGCCAGCTCGTCCGGCACCGATACCCCCGCTTCGCGCGCGGCGTCCAGCAGCGCGATCGCGCACTCGTCGGAGCTCGTGTAGATGGCGTCGGCGGGGGAGGGGCCCGTGCGCAGCGAGGCGAGTGCCTTGCCCATCTCGGCGGGCGAGGACTCCGCCACGGCCACCGCGGCGGGCCGGACATCGTTGGCGTTGCACCATTCCCCGTACGCGTGCTGGATGTCGCGGATGTAGGACCGCGACGTGGTGTCGGTGATGATGGCCGGCTGCGAACGGCCCTGGGCGGCAAAGTGATCGAATATCTCGCGGGCGGCCGCCTCGTGATCGTTGTCGACGACGAAGCAGGGCCGGCCCGCCGCGACAACCGGTTCACCCGTGGTCACCACGGGGTACTGGTCGGCGAACGACGCCTGGAGGAACTGTTCGGAGCCCTTCGGGTCGACGATGATCATGCCGTCCACACCGAAGCTGCGTATCGACGACGCGTCGACTCCGGGCGACACCACGATGAGGGCGTACTTGGCGTCGGTGGCTGCCGCCGCGGCGCCGTTGATCAACTCGAGGAAGTACTCGGATTCGGACTTCGGCACCAGGGCGGTACCGCGGCCGCTCGCGTCGAGGTCGGGCATCTGGATGGCGATGATGCGGCTGCGGCGCGTGACCAGCTGCTGCGCGTGCGCGCTCGCGGTGTACCCGAGCCGGGCTGCGACCTCGAGCACGCGGTCTCGGGTCTCCTTCGCGACACGCCCGCGCCCGTTGAGGACATGCGACACCGTCGTCGGGGACACGTTGGCGTAGCGCGCCACATCCTTGATGTTTGCCACTGCGTTGCTCCATTCCCGGCCCTGCTGTGCCCGCGATCACTTTGACCCTTGACCCGTCGCGAGCCACTGCGCTACCGTTCCATACCAACACACGCCAAAACGTTTTGTCAAACTGACTTTCCGCTCATGTCGAGCATCTGCCTCATGAAAGTCAGTTTGGGCAGCGCATGCTGACCACCATATGCCAAAACCTTTTTGCACATCGCTTCACCTGGGAAGGACGACCGAATGAGCCAGACCACGCAACCGCCGGTGACCGGCATCGACGCGAACACGGCCGCGTTGGAAAACGTGTTCACCGTCGAACCACGCCTTGTCGGGGTCGTGCCGGCGATCGACGCGGTCGCGGGTATGCGCCGCGATGTCGTGCTGACATCGGGGCCGTCCCTGCCGTTCGCGGCCTACACCGGCGGCCAGCGGGACGGCCTGCTCGGGGCCGCGATCTACGAAGGCTTCGCCACCGACCGGGCCGGTGCCGTGCGAGCGTTCGAGCGCGGCGAGGTCACCGTGGCCGGATGTCAGACGCTGGGTGTCGTCGGCTCACTGGCCGGCGTGACGACGGCATCGATGCCCGTCCTCGTGGTCGAGGATGCGCACACCGGCGCGCGGGCCTACTGCACGCTCTATGAGGGCGACACCGCCGACCGCCTGAACTACGGCACCTACACCGACGCGACCCGCGGCAACCTCGACTTCTTACGCGACCGCGTGGGCCCGGCGCTCGACCGGGCGGTGCGGCGCCACGGCGGGGTGGCGCTCAAGCCGATCATCCAGCGGGCGCTGACGATGGGCGACGAATTGCACAGCCGCAACACCGCGGCGACCACGCTGTTCACCCGGACCCTGCTGCCCGCGATCACCGAGGCGAACGAGGACGACGCCCGGATCCTGGCCGACTATCTGTCCGGGGGTGATTACTTCTTCCTGCGGCTGGCGATGGCCGCGGCCAAGGTCATGGCCGACGGCATGCGGGGTTTCGGCGGCAGCAGCCTCGTGACGTCGATGGCGTTTTCCTGCAAGGAGTTCGGCATCCAAGTTGCAGGGTTGGGGGAGCGCTGGATCTGTGGTCCGCTGCCGACGTTCGAGTCGGTACGCCTCTACCCGGGCTTCACCGAGAGCGACATTGAGTTCATGGGCGGCGAGAGCGTCATCACCGAAGTCGTCGGACTCGGGGGAGTCGCGCAGGCCGCGGCGCTGCCGTTACAGCGGTCCAGCGGCGGCAACGCCGCGACCATGATCGCCCGCACCGTGCAGATGTATCAGATCTGCGCCGGCGAGCACCCGGACCTGCGGATCCCGACGCTGGACTACCGGGGTACGCCCGTCGGGTTCGACGTCCACCGAATCGCCGCGACCGGAATCACTCCCTACCTCGACATCGGCATCGCCGGTGTGGGCGGCGGGCAGATCGGCGGTGGCGTGGCCCGCGCCCCGCTCGAACCGTTCCTGCGCGCCGCCGAAGAACTCACCCACCTCACCAAGGAGAGAAACGCATGACCGACACCATATTCGAACGCAACGACACGCTGTACAGCCTCGACCCCGAGCACACGCGCGTCGCGAAAGAACTTGGCGCCCAAGGTGTCAAGTACGCGATGGCGAACTGGATCGACGTGCTCGGCCGGCCCAAGTCGAAGGTCGTCCCGATGACGCACTTCGCGGACCTGGTCGCGGGCGCCGAGCGGTACACCCCCCGCGGCTTCGGCGGCATAGGCAACATGAATCCCACCGAAGACGAGGTGGTCGGGGTGCCCGACCTGAGCACTCTCAAGATCCTGCCGTGGGACCGGCGATATGCGTGGATGATCGCCGACATGAGTTACGGCGGCCGCGAACCGTTTGCGCTGTGTCCCCGCAATGCGCTGCGAACACAAGTCGAAGCCGCTGCGGCGCAGGGCTATTCGGTGCACCTAGGGGTGGAGCCCGAGTTCTACGTGTTCCGGCCCGAGTCCCTCGAGGGCGACCGTGACCGGCTGGTCCCGGTCGCACGCAGCGGATCGCTCAAGCCGTCACCGGCCTACGACGTCGAGGCAACCCTGGATGCCTCCGAGTTCCTCGACACGCTCGTGGGCTACCTCAGCGAACTGGATTTCGGCGTCTACGCGTTCGGCCACGAGGGCGGCGACGGCCAGTACGAGCTCAGCATCGGCCACGCTCCGGTGCTGGAGATGGCCGACCGGATGACGCTGTTCCGCTTCGCGGTCAAGCAGATAGCCAAGGAATGCGGCCTGCTCGCGAGCTTCATGCCCAAGCCGTACGCGAGCATGTGGGGCTCGGGCGCACATCTGAACATGAGCCTGGTGAACCTGGAAACCGGACGCAACGCCTTCCGTGTCGGGGATACCGCAGGGGAGTGGACGCAGACCACCTACCAGTTCATCGCGGGCGTCCTCAAGCACGCGCCGGCCTTCACGGCGCTGGGGAACCCCACCACGAACTCGTACCGCAGGCTCACGCCACGGCTGGCCGACGGGCAGATCTCCTGGGCACCCACGCGTGTCAGCTACGGCTCGAACAACCGCTCGTGCACCGTACGGTTGCCGCAGAACCGTGCGTGCATCGAGTACCGGGCCGCGGACAGCGCCGCGAACTACTACTTCGCGTCGGCGCTCATGATCGCCGCCGGCCTGGAAGGCATCCGCGAGAACCTGGATCCGGGGCAACCGCTGGAGCAGGCCTCGCACAACTCCGATGCGCCGGTGCTGCCGCGCACGCTGTTGGAGGCGATCGAGGCCTTCCAAGCGGATCCCCTTGTGCACAAGACGTTCTCGCCGGCGTTCGTCAGCGAGTACACCGAGATGAAGCTCAAGGAGTGGGAGTCCGATCACCTGTTGGTCTCCGACGCCGAACGCACAAGGTACCTGCTGGAACTATGACAGTCGTCGGCGTTGTCTGTGGCCTCGGTCCCGATGGCTTTCTGGCGAGCCACCGGAACTACATCGACGCGATCGTGCGGGCCGAAGGCGTGCCGGTCCTGATCCCCGCGACGCTCGATCCGGCGCGGGCCCTGCGGCTGGCCGATCGGATCGACGCGCTGTTGTTGCTGAGCGGCGGGGACATCCATCCCCGCCGCTACGGCGAGCCCACCAAAGCCACGCTCATGGGCGTCGACGAACAGCGCGACCAGGTCGAACTCGCGATCCTCGAACGCTCGATCCGGCGCGGTCTCAAGACTTTCGGGGTGTGCCGTGGCGCGCAGCTACTCGCCGTGGCGCACGGCGGTTCGCTGCACCAGGATCTGTTGGCCTATGGCGTGCGCAAACACATGGCCGACACCGTCGACGGCGGCTACGCCTCGATCCGGCACGGCGTCGAGATCAAGGAAGGCTCACTGGCAGGAGAGTTGTTCGGCCACCTGACGGAAGTGAATTCCCAGCATCACCAGGCTGTTTCCGATACCGGATCGCTCACGGCGACCGCGTGGAGCCCCGACGGCGTCGTCGAGGCAATCGAAGGTGAGAACTGCTTCGGGGTCCAATGGCACCCGGAGCTCATCTACACCGAAAACCCAGCACACCTCAAGCCATTCGAATGGCTCGTCCGAAAGTGACAAACCGCATGGTAGACAAGGACGTCTATAAGGATTTGCGCACTGGTTCCCGTATCTCGCTCCCGCGCGTGGAGCAACACGGCATCGATTACATCCCCGAATCCGAACGCCGCTCGCGGCCGAGCAACCTGTATGTCCTGTTGCTCGGCGGCAGCATGACATTCGGGCTGTTCATCATCGGCTGGTATCCGATCGCGTTCGGCCTCGGCTGGTGGTCGGCAGCGACCTCCATCGCGGCCGGATCCGCCGTGGGTGCCGTGTTCCTCGGCTTGTCCGGACTCATGGGACCGCATTCGGGCACCAACAATCCGGTGTCCAGCGGCGCGTACTTCGGCGTGGCCGGCCGCCTGATCGGGTCGGTCCTGGAAGGGACGGCCAGCTTGGCCTTCGCGGCCATCTCGATCTGGACCGGTGGCGACGCCCTCGCGTCGGCGCTGATCCGGTTCTTCGACATGCCCGACAATGAGGCCGTCAGGCTGGTCGCCTACGCCGTGCTCAGCATCATCGTGACGGTCATCTCGGTGTACGGCCACCACAGCATGATGGCGTCGCTGAAGTTCATCCTGCCGACCGCGGGCCTGTGCATGGTCGTCGGAGTGTTCGTCTACGCCAAGGACTTCGACGCGTCCTACGCCGGCACCGGAACCTACGCCTTCGGTTCCGAGCTGAGCACGTGGCTGGTCTCGGCGCTGCTGAGCGCGGCCACGGTCTCGTCGTACGCCGCGTACTCCGGGGACTGGACGCGGCACATCGCGCCACAGAAATTCTCCGACCGCCGCATCGTGCTGACACTGTTCCTCGGTGGCATCTTCGGGACGGGCGTGTGCTTCCTGTGGGGTGCGTTCACCTCGGCGGCCGCGTTCAACGCCGGTGCGGCCGACGCCGACACCCCGTTCGTGTTCGGCATCGTCGACATCGTGCCGTTGTGGTACATCCCCGCACTGCTCTACCTGGGTCTCGCGTCGGGCACCACGCAGGCCGTCATCAACACCTACGGCACCGGGCTGGACACCAGCGCCATCATCCCGCGGTTCAACCGCGTCCAGGCCACGCTGCTGGCCTGCGGGCTCGCAACGGTTCTGGTCTACGTCGGCCACTTCTACGACAGGATCGAGAGTGGGATGTCGATCTACCTGCAGCTCCTGGTGTGCTTCTCGATCCCGTGGGTCGTGATCGTGGTCTACGGTCACGTGAAGCGCCGCGGTTACTACGACGTCGACGACCTGCAGGTGTTCAACCGACGGCAACGGGGCGGAATCTACTGGTACCACGGCGGTTTGAACCCGCGCACGCTGGGCCTGTGGGTCGTCTCGGCGGTGGTGGGCATGACGTTCTCGGTCAATGACGCCTACACCGGACCGTTGGCGCCGCTGGTCGGCGGCATCGACGGCGGACTGCTCGCGTCGGGTGTGGTCGCCCTGGCCGGCTGCCCGGTCATCCACCGTTTCTGGCCGGACAAGCCCGAAGTCTATGGCCCCGAACGCCTCCCGGAGCACAACCCCTCGGCTCAGGAGGCACCCGCGGCCGCGCTCGAACCCAGCTGAGCGCGGCGAACGATCGGGCGGCTACGCAACGACGCGTAGCCGCCCGGTCTCGGCCACCGGCGCATGTCACAGTGGTCAGGTGCGCAAGGAACGAGACCGATGGAATCACAACACGCACTATTACGACATCGCGCTGGCCGCCGCGCCACCGACCGCGCGCACGGCTCTTGACGTCGGCACCGGCGACGGCCTCCTGGCGGTTCGCCTCGCCGAGAAGATCCCCGAGGTCACCGGCATCGACTCCGACGCCGCCAGCATCGCCCGCGCTCAATCGAGCACCGATGCAAACATCACGTGGCTCACCGGCGACGCATTGACCTACGACTTACCCGAGGCGCATTTCGACCTCGTGGCCACGGTGGCGACCGTCCATCACTTCCCCGATCTGGTCGCCGGCCTGCAGCGGCTCGCAGACCTCACCGCACCCGGTGGAGCTCTGGTGGTGATTGGCTGCGCCCGCAGTTCGACCGTGCACGACTACGCCTATGAACTGATCGGTGCCGTGCAGCACCAGATCCTGTCTCGCACTCGCGGCTTCTGGCAGCACAACGCCCCGGTCCAGATGCAGTTCCCGCACACCTACGCGGAGGTCCGGCGGATCGCAGCAACGGTGTTGCCCGGCATGACGTGGCGTCGCCTACCGCTCTGGCGATATGCCATCACGTGGCACAAAACACGGTAGCGGCATATGCCCGCCAGGCCGGCAACTCACTCGCCGGAAGCGCACAAGACCGGACGGCGGATTGGAGATTCAGATGGGCTCGTTTGACGTGACGCTGGACGATGAACGCACCCAGCTCGAGGCGTTCATCGAGGAGTACCGCAACATGATCGAGCTGACCTTGGACAGCCTGACGGAGGAGCAGGTTCGCCGCCGGCTCGTGCCGTCGGCTACGACACTGCTCGGGCTGCTCAAGCACGTGACGTGGATGCAACGGGTCTGGTTCGAGGAGTGCGTCGGCGGCACGTCGCGCCGGGAACTCGGCCTGGTGCAGACCCCGGACGAGTCCTTTCGGCTCGGCGACGACGACACCATCGCTTCGGTGACCGCGGCCCATCGACAGGCGTGTGCGACGGCGCGCGCCGCGGTCGCTGAGCTGCCGCTCGATGCGGTGGTGACCGGCCACCGGGCCGGACCGCGCACGGTCCGCTGGGTCTACCTTCAAGTGCTGCGCGAGCTGGCGCACCATTGCGGACATGCCGACATCCTGCGCGAACAGATACTTGCCGGCTGAGGATCCTTGGTGCGCTGAGCCCTCAAAAGCCAAGTAGACCGCTGCGACCCGGCCCGCAGCCGTTTACCCCAGCTCGACGCCTCGACGTCGGCCTCCCCGGCCGGGCGCACCGCGTCGATCTGCAGTCCTGCGGCGGCATAGGGCATCGCCAGATGGCCGACCCCCGCGGCGTCGTCGACGGTCGGCACGCCGGCGATGCCATCATGATCGGTCACCGAGAACACCACCCGTAGCTGCGCTCCCGGCTTCATGGTGCCGGCCACCGCGCCGAGCACCGTGGGCTCAGGTGCGAGCAATCCGCGCAGCAACGAACCCCAGGGAAAATTGACTGTCACGTCGTCGGCGACCGCGGTCAGCTCGACGGGCAACCGTTCGACCGCTGCGGCGACGAACACCGCGTTGGGTAGCCCGCGAGCGCCTGGACGAGCGGCTCGTCGGGACGCCTCGATCATGCCTGCGGCGTTGGCGTCGACCCCGACCACCAAGCACTTGCTGTCGGCGGCCGCCGCGGCCAGCACGGCCTTGCCGTCGCCGGTGCCGAGGTCGATCAGCAGTCTGCGGTACTCCGACGCCAGCTCGGCGAATTAACCAACGTCCACGTCGCGGATCTTCTTGCCGGACACAATTCTCACCAAGGCACGGTAACCAGCGAGGCCCAGCGGGCGCATCTGAATTTCCGCCGTGGTCTCGACCTGGTCACGGATGGATACCGGAACGTGTGACGGCAAACCACATCAGACTCTGTAGCAACTATTGTCACAGGCGATCGCGCTTCCAGGGTTGGCGCCGATCCACTCAACGCGTTGACCCGAAAGGTGAGTCATGCCGGCCTTCCGTCGACTGGCATCGGTGACTTTGGCGGCCGCCGTGGCTTTTTCGCTTGTGGGCCCGATCGCCGTCGCCCCGCAGGCAAGCGCGGATCCCTGCTCGGTGTCGAGTCCGTCGGCCCGCTCGGCCACGCCGTCCATCGCGCGGGTGCTGCATCTGCCCATCGGCCGTGAACCGGCCAGTGTCGCGGGCACCGCCACCACTCCCGAGGCCGCAAAAGACACCGCCGTCGCACCAAACACCGCGGCCCGTGCCGCTGCGGCGCCGACGGCGTCGGCTGCCACCATCGTCGGATGGATCACCGGCCCGAGCACCGACAGCTACACCCGCTTCGGCATCTCCGGGGCTGACCTCGGAATCGTCTGGGACAACGGGCAAACCGGGGCCGGCAACCAGGTGCTCGTCGCCTTCGGCGACACGTTCGGCAACTGCGCTGCCTCCGACCAGGAGTGGCGCAAGAACACGCTGTTCCGCAGTTCGGACCGAAACCTCGCCGACGGCATGACGATTCCCAATCCGGTGCCGGGCAACGTCTATGCGGGGTCTCCGGTGGATGCGGCGCGGCCGAACTTCTCGCGCCAGGTGATCCAGAGCCTCGGGCTCGCCGGAACCGAGGTGACGATCATCCCCACGGCGGGAATCGCGGTGGGCACCACGCAGTACGTGAATTTCATGTCGGTCAGTCAGTGGGGCGCCCCCGGTCAGTGGTCGACGAATTTCGCCGCGGTGGCGGTGTCGACCAACAACGGCGAGACCTGGACCGTGCCGGTCACCGGCATCCGGCCGAGCTGGTTCAACACCGTGCCGGGCGTGCCGTTCACCTGGGGGGATCAGAACTTCCAGATGGGCGCCTACCTGCGCTCAGGCGGCTATGTCTATGCCTACGGCACCGGCGCCGGCCGCGGCGGCATGCCGTTCCTGTCGCGCGTGGTCGAGACCGCGGTCGCCGACAAGTCCGCCTACGAGTACTACACCCCGTTCGGATGGCTCAAGGGATTCCCGTTCCTGGCCATGCAGGTGGTGTGGGCACCCGGGAGCGAGATGTCGGTGGCGTGGAACGACTACCTCAAGAAGTTCGTCATGCTCTACACCAACACGACCTCGGCAGTGGTGATGCGGACGGCCGACAAGCCGGAAGGTCCGTGGAGCCAGGCGAAGACCATCGTCAGTTCGACCGCGGTACCGGGCGGCATCTACGCGCCCTACATCCATCCATGGTCCAGTGGCAGCGAGCTGTACTTCACGCTGTCGCGGTGGTCCGACTACAGCGTGATGTTGATGCGGACGTCGCTGTCTGCGTCCGGCAGTGCGTCGAGCAGTTAGTGTCCTGCGCGCTCAGCTGTGCGTGCGTGCTCGGCGGCTGAGACCACCAATGCATCGGTGCCCGGGTAGATCGTGGCTTCATGCCCGTCGCCCAGCCATCGCACCTCGTACGGAGGAGAGCCGTCCTCGCTGCGAACCCCGATGATCTCGGCGTGTTGTTCGTGTTGGTCGGTGGTCGTGCCCTTCACGACCAGGAAATCGCCGACGTGCGCTTTCATCGTCCGCCCTCCCTTCGCCTACTCGGCGGACACCTCCATCGTGCGCGCACCGGTGGCGATGGGGAAGGTTTATCCGGCGGTCTTTCCGGCATCGACGATGTACACCGCGCCGTGTACCGCGGCCGCATCGTCAGAGGCGAGAAACGCGATGGTCTTGGCCACATCGGCCACGTCCATCATTCCGCGGGGCGCGGCGATGCGCAGGATCAGATTCCAGTCCGCCCCCTCGGGTGCGGCGAACTCGGTGGTCTGCGGGGTCAGCATGCCGCCGGGACAGACCGCGTTGACCCGCAGCCGCTCGGACGTGAATTCGATGGCCAGTGCGCGCGTCAGCCCGACCAGCCCGTGCTTGGCCGCGCAGTACCCCGCCGAGTAGACCTCGCCTTCGATTCCGGCGATCGAGGCGACGTTGACGATGTTGCCGCCGGTCTCGAGCAGATGTGGCAACGCCGCGCGGCACAGGAAGAAGGGGCCGTTGAGGTTGACCGCGAGATCCTTTTCCCAGTCCTCGTCGGTCATCGAGATGGTGTGGCGCATCTGGTGAAAACCCGCGACGTTGATCAACGCGTCGAGGCGCCCGAACTCCTCGACACATTGCGCCACAGCCCGCTTGCAGCCCTCCGCCGACGAGATGTCCACCGATGTGTACGTGCCGCCGGGAACGTCCGTGAACACGTCGGCCATCCGTTCGGCGTCGCGAGCGATCCCGAACACCGTGGCACCCCGCTCGGCGAACAACCGGGCGACCGCGGCGCCCAATCCCGACGATGCACCCGTGACCAACGCGACCTTGCCATCCAGAGTCATGGGGTAGACCTTCTCACGCAGTCGAAATCCGGTTGCGCGCGGTCGATACGGTCATGCGATGGACCAGCCAGACCTCGACGCACGGATCCAGGACTACTACCGCAACCAGTTCGCCGAGTCCGATCGGCTGGGGAACCGGTCGGCGCAGGGTCGGCTGGAATTCGAGCGGGTGCAGGAGCTGATCGGCGCACGGATCGGACCACGGTCCCGGATCCTCGATGTCGGCGGTGGCACGGGCGTACACGCGGCCGCGCTCGCCGAACGCGGCCACGATGTGGTGCTCATCGACCCGGTGCCCGACCATGTGGACACTGCGCGGCGGCACGGCACGTTCGTCGCCGAGCATGGCGACGCCCGGGATCTCCGGTTCCCGGACAGTGCGTTCGACGCAGTCCTGCTCTTCGGTCCGCTGTACCACATCGCTGCGCGGCAGAGCCGAATTCGGTGCCTGCGCGAAGCCAAACGCGTCAGCAGATCCGGCGGTTGGGTGTTCGCGGCGGTCATTCCGCGGTTCGCGAGCCACGCCGTCAACACGCTGGGCCGCGGCGACCTGCTGGACCAGCCCTATCCCGCGGAGCTCGTCGCACTGCTCGAGCGCGGTGACCCGCCAGCGACGATCCGGTTTCCGGGCGGTCACTTCCATACCGGCGAGGAATTGCTGCAGGAGCTGGCCGCGGCGGGGCTGCCCGACGCCGAGGCCCATGCCATCGAAGGTGCCAACGGCTTTGCCCTGGAAGAGCTTCCGGTGGTCGACGAGGCGATCCACCAGGCCGCTTTGAGTCTCGTCCGCCGGACCGGCCACCTGCCGGGAATCCGCGACATGTCGAACCATTTGATGGGCATCGCGCGTGTGCAGAAGTGACTCACGTGCGTACGCGTGGCCTCGACGGCGGAACCGCGGCGAGCAGAGTGCGGGTGTAGTCCTGCTCGGGCGCGGCGAACAACTCCGCTGCGGGACGGTACTCGACGGCCGCCCCGGACCGCATCACCAATACGTCATGGCACATCCGGTGCACCACAGCGAGGTCGTGGGCGATGAAGAGGTAGGTCAGCCCGAGGTCGCGCTGCAGATCGGTCAGCAGGTCGAGCACCTTGGCCTGGATCGAAACATCCAGGGACGCAGTCGATTCGTCGAGAATCAGCAGATCAGGTTCGGTGGCGAGCGCCCGGGCGATGCTGACCCGTTGCCGCTGACCGCCGGACAGCTCGTGTGGGTAGCGTGATGCGAATTCCGCCGGTAGTCCCACCAGTTCGAGCAACTCTGCCACTCGCTCGGCCCGGGCGCGGCGACCTTTCGCCAGCCGGTGGACCTGCAGTGGTTCGCCGATCGCCGCACCGATTCGGGTGCGGGGATTCAGCGACGAGAACGGATCCTGGAATACCAGGCTGATCCGGCGCCGCAGCTCCCGGCCGGCGCCGAAGACGTCCAGCCCGTCGAGGGTCGCCGTGCCCGCGGTCGGCTCGGCCAGCCCGGTCAGGGCGGCCGCCACTGTCGACTTTCCCGACCCGGACTCGCCGACCAGGCCCAGTGTCGTGCCGCGCCGGATCTCGAAAGACACGCCGTCGACCGCGGTCACCTGGTCGTAGCGAACCTCAAGGTCGTTGACCGCCAACAGAACCGGTGCCGCCGGTACCGAGGCAGGGCCAGGCCCGTCGATGCGTGGTCTCGCGTCGAGCAATTCACGCGTGTACTCGTGCCGGGGATGGTCGAAAACGTCGAGGATCGGCGCCTGCTCGACAGCCTCGCCGTCACGCAGCACGGTCACCTCGTCGGCGACCTGGCCGATGACCCCGAGATCGTGGCTGATCCACACCACCGCGGTGCCGAAATCCCGCTGCAGGTCGGCCACCAGGTCGATGATCTGGGCCTGCGTCGTGACGTCCAGCGCCGTGGTGGGCTCGTCGGCGATCAGCAGTTCGGGATCGCACGCCAGCGCGATCGCGATCATCACCCGCTGGCGTTGCCCGCCCGAGAGCTGATGGGGATAGGCGTCGAGGCGTTCGGTCGGCAGGCCCACGGCGTCGAGCAGGTGGCCCGCGCGGTCGCGTGCTTGCCGACGCGTCATGTTGCGGTGGGTTTCCAGCGTTTCGGTGATCTGGCGGGACAACGTCAAGAGCGGGTTGAGTGACGTTCCGGGATCCTGGAACACGAATCCGACTCTGCCGCCGTGTACTTGGCGCAGTGTGCGGGCGGACGCACCGACCAGCTGGGTGCCGTCGGCGAGGGTGCTGGTGCCGGTGACGGTGGCACCCGGTGCGTCGAGCAGGCCGGTGGCCGCGAGTACCGTCATCGACTTGCCGGAACCGGATTCACCGACGATGCCGATGGTCTGTTCGCGTGAAACCTGGAACGACACCCCGCGCACGATGTCGCTTCGGCCGATCGTCACGTGCAGATCAGCCACACTCAAGACGGGTCGCGTCACTGCTTGCCCGCCCTTCTGGACTCGATCATGGTGCGCTGCTTGGGATCCAGCACGTCGCGCAGGCCGTCGCCGAACAGGTTGAAGGCCAGCACCGTCACGAAGATGGCCGCACCGGGGAACACCGCCATCCACCACGCCAACGTCACGAACCCCTGGGCGTCGAATATCATCCGGCCAAGCGATGGTTGTGGCGGCTGAATGCCCAGCCCCAGGAATGACAGCGACGCCTCCGCGAGGATCGCGAACGCGAGCGACAGCGACAGCTGAACGATCAACGGCCCCGCGATGTTCGGCAGGATGTGTCGCGTGAGGATGTAGCCGTCGCCCGTGCCCATCGTGCGGGACACCGCGACGAACGGTTCCACGCGCACGCTCAGCGTGCTGGCCCGGGCCACCCGCGCGAAGATCGGCGTGTAGACGATGCCGATGGCCAGCATCGTGGTGGTGATGCCTGGCCCGAGGATCGCCACGATGGCCAGTGCCAGCAGCAGAACCGGGAACGCGAACATCACGTCGACGACCCGCATCACGACGGTGTCCACCCAGCCGCCGCGGTAGCCCGCGACCACGCCGATGAGCACCCCGGCAACCCCGGCCAAAGCCACGCTGACCACCGCCACCCGCAACGACGCCTGGACCGCCACGAGCACCCGGGAGAGCACGTCACGGCCCAGTTCGTCGGTGCCGAACCAGTGCGAACCACTGGGCGGCTGAAGGGCATTGGGCACGTCGATGTCGTTGATGCCGAACGGGGTGATCCAGTGCGCGGTGACCGCGACGAACACCACCGCGATCAGCACGGCCGCGCTGATCGCGGTCACCGGATTGGACAGCAGCAGTCGCCAGGACGAGACCCGGCCTTCGGTGACGGTCATGACAGCCGGATCCTCGGGTCGACCACCGCGTACAGGACGTCCACGATGAGGTTGATCAGGAGAAACAGCACCGCGATGAGCAACACCGCACCCTGGATGACCGGGTAGTCGCGGGCCGCAACCGAATTGAACACCAGCCGGCCCAGCCCCGGCCAGGCGAACACCACCTCGACCACGATGACCCCGCCGAGGATCGTCGCCAGCTGAATTCCCGTGATGGTGAGAATCGGCAGCAACGCGTTGCGCACGATGTGGCGGAACGTGATCACCGGTGGAGCAAGGCCTTTCGAGCGGGCCGTGCGCACGTAGCCCATGGCCGTGACCTCCAGCACGGCCGATCGGACGTAGCGGGTCATGATGGCGCCCGCGACCAGCCCCACGGTGAGGCCGGGCAGGACGATGTGGCGCAGCCACCCACCCGGATCGTCGAACAGCGGCCGGTATCCGGAGGTCGGCAGCCAGCCCAGCGTGGACGCGAACAGTCCGATCAGCAGGATGCCCATCCAGAAATCGGGGATGGACACCCCGAACTGGCTGGCGATCCGCACGATCGCGTCGCTGACGCGGCCTTCCCGCAGTGCCGACCAGATCCCGGCCGGCAGGGCGATCAGCAGCGCGATGACGATGCCCACGAGGCCCAGCGACAGCGTGGCGGGCAACCGTTCCAGCAACGTGACGGTCACCGGATCACCGTTGCGGAAGCTCACCCCCAGATCGCCCGTCAGTGCCGAGCCGATGTAGCCGAAGAACTGCTCGACGATCGGCCGGTCCATACCGCTGGCCGACCGCAACGCCGCGTAGGCCTCCGGGGTGTAGCGCGTACCGAGCGCGATGCGCACCGGGTCGCCCGGCACCAGATGCACCAACGCGAACACCACGATCAACACGCCGACCAGCACCACCGCCGAGTGCAGCAACCGCCGGGCGAGGAACCGCACGATCGGGCTCGTCGGGAATGTCATTTCGTCCCACCCTGATTCAGCTCGGCGCCGCGGAACCGGACGGCCCCGTCGCGGCGCGCCTGGTAACCCGACAGATTCGTGGCCCAGGCCTGGATCACCGACGGGTTGTACAGGTAGAGGTAGCTGACCTCGTCGGCGATCCGGGTTGCGGCCTTGGCGTAGAGGTCTTTGCGCTTCGCCTCGTCGGTTTCGACCCGCCCGGCATCGAGCAGCCGGTCCACCTCCGGGTCGGAGAATTTCTGCGCATTGCTGGTGCCGTTCGTGTGGTGCTGCGCGTAGTAGAAGTCGTCGGGATCGATGTTGCCGAGCCAACCCATCATCAGCATGTCGAAGTGGCCGCTGTTCTGCTCGTCGAGCCACGACGCGAAGTCGACCGTGCGGATGTTCACCGTGATGCCGAGCGGTGCAAGGTTGTCGGCGACGATCTGGGCGGCCGTGACGGTCTCGGGGTATTCGCTGGTGACCAGCATGTCGAGGTTCCGCGGTGTGGCCCCCGCCTCGTGGAGGAGCTTCTCCGCTTCCTCGATGTCGTACCGGTAGCGGTCGTAGGCCGTGTACCACGGGTTGCCCTGTGGGATGGCGAGCTGGTTGACCGTGGCGGTGCGGTAACTGGTGGCTGCCGCGATGGCATCGCGGTCGATCGCGTACGCGATGGCCTTGCGCACGCGCACGTCGTTCCACGGCTGCTTGGCCTCGTTGAGCGCGAGGTACCAGTAGTCGTTGCTCGGTGTCACCGCCAGGGTCAGCGAGTCGTCGTTGCGCAGCTGGGCCACGCGCTGCGGCGGCACCGAATCCGTCCAGTCGATCTCACCGGCCTGCAACGCCGACAGCGCCGTCGACGGTTCTGAGATGAACCGGAACGTCACCCCGGACACGTGCGGCGGGCCGCCCCAGTACCGCGGGTTGGCCTTGAGCGTGATCGAGTCACCGCTCTTGCGACCCGCAAACGAGAACGGTCCCGTGCCGATCGGATGGGTGGCGATCTGACCGCTTTCGACGTTGCTGCGCTGCACGATCGCCATGCCTTTGAAGCCGCCCAAATTGGTCAGCAGGTTGGGCGTGGCGTGTGCGACCCTGATGCGCACGGTGGCGGGATCGGGGGCCGTCACATCCGACACCGCGCTGAACTTGTCGACGTTGGTCAGTTGCTCGTCGATGATGCGCCGGTAGGAGTAGACGACATCGTCAGCCGTCAGGGGAGTGCCGTCGTGCCACGTGACCCCATCGCGCAGGTGAAACGTCCAGGTGAGCTGGTCGGGGCTGACTTCCCACGACTTCGCCAGCGCCGGCCGCATCTGCAGGTTCTCGTCCGGTTCGACGAGCGTGTCGAACACGTTCTCCAGCACCTCGAACGAGAAGTAAGCGCTGGTCCGCTGCGGGTCGAGCTGATCGGGTTCGCCCGCGATGGCCGCGATCAGGGCGCCCGACGACTCGTCGCCCAGGTTGACCCGGCTGCCCGTGGAACAGGCGGCCAGCATGAATACCAGGACTGTCGCTAACGCTCTAACCGCTGGTCGTGTTGTCACGATCTCTCCAGGATCACCGCGGGTGACCCGCCAGTACGCTCACCCGCTGGGGCCGCCACACGGGCCCGTCCGGCACGACCGGACCCATACCGGTGACGACGCTGATGAAGACTGCGATACTCACCCATTGTGACGTTCAAGCGCATGGCTGTTGCGACCGCCCTGACCACCGCCCTCGGAACGGGGGCCGGCCTGGGGTTTGCCGGCCCGGCACAGGCCGAACCGGTGATGGAGGGTGTCTACACCTACACCCAGGAAGGAGCCGGGCCGCAGACCTTCACCGTGTACCCGTCGTGCGTGCCGGTGGTCGGTGATCTTCGGGAGCCGCTCGAGCTGGCAGTGGCGTGCCGGTTGCACGTCGAGACGTCGCGGGGGATCAAGGGTGGCGATGCGCGGTTGGCCGACGGACAGTGGACGTACTCGACGTCGGTTCTGGAGGGCATCCAATGCTCCGACGGCAGTTGGGCGCCCATCACCGAAACGTACAGGTTCGACGATGTGACGCTGACCGGAACGCGATCAGTCGCCAACAATGCCGATTGTGGACTGGCCCCGGCGATCCACAATTTCCCGTTCACGTTGAAGTACGATCGGCCGCTTCCCATCCCGGTCAAGCGCTACCCGCTCGATTGCGAGCCGGGCGGCTTGCGGTGGTGCACTTGAGCCTGGGCCGCGGTGCGGGCCGGGCGCTGCGCAGCAGCCAGTCCGCAACATTGCCGATGCTCAACGGCAAGGCCGTCGACCTGACCGGGCCCGGCCTGACCGAGAAGTTCGGGGTGACGTGCACCGACCTGGGTGCGTCGGTGACTGCACCCAACGGATCGCTGGTGTCGGTGTTCGGTGACACGTTCTCGGGCCGCAGAGTCGGGGAAGGGGATTGGCGCTCGCCCGTGATCCTCATCGGCACCGGCGATGCCAACCATCGCATCGTCTACGAGCGCGCCGGCGGACCTGACCCGGACTATGCGCGCCAGCTGTGGCATTACGTGCACGACGACGCCTCGACGGGCTGGAGTCGCGGCGGCATCAGCACCGTCATCCCGTCCGATCTGTTGTGTGTCGGTGATGCGATCTATCTGCACGCCATCGTCAATCGTGGTTTCTCCAACGTGATCTGGACGGAGATCTGGCGATCCGACGACAGCGGAATCTCCTGGGTTCATCTGGGGGAGCAGGCCAAGTTCCCGGCCGGCCTGCACGGTGGTCACGCGCAGTGCTGGTCATGGGATCTCGATCCCGACGATGGCTGGGTTTACGTGGCGGCCACCGGATTTCAACGTGACAAAGGCATCATCTTGATGCGGGTGCGGCCCGAGCGGATCGGGGACAGGCAGCGCTACTCCAGCTGGGGTTTCTCGCACGGGCGTTGGCAGTGGGGACAGCTGGCCACACCGATCACGCCACCCGGGGAACGGTGGGGCGAGCTGAGTTTTCGTCGGCTGGGGCCCGGGCAGTGGATTCTCGGCGGGTTTCTGGCGTCGCGGTATGCGCTGGGCTACCGCGTCGTCAACTCACCGGTGGCGAACATGCACACCACGGAAGTGCAGACTCCCGTCATCGGCTCGTCATGGGCCGGTGAGGATCACAGCCGCAGCCAGGTGGCGCAGCTCTACGGCGGTTACGTGCTGCCGGGCTCGCGCCTCGACATCCAAGGCGGTGTCGGTCTGGTCGTCTCCCAGTGGCACACGGCTACGGGATGGCCTTACCGGGCAATGCAATTCAAGGCAGCCCTGCAGGACACCGCGCGGCCGTGGCCGCCGGACACCGTCAACCTCTGACCGCTCAGGCCGTATACCCGCCGTCGACGTTCCAGTTGGCTCCGGTGACGAATCCGGATTCCGGGCCGGCCAGGAAGCTCACCACTGCAGCGGTGTCACGGGTGTTGCCGTAGTGGTCCAACGCCATGACTTGCCGCATGGCGTCGGCGAATTCGCCGTCAGCGGGATTCATGTCGGTGTCGATGGGGCCCGGCTGTACGTTGTTGACGGTGATGCCGCGCGGGCCGAGTTCGCGGGCGAGCCCACGGGTGAGGCTGGCGACCGCGCCTTTGGTCATGGCGTACACCGCCAACCCGGCCACCGGCACGCGGTCGGCATTGATGCTGCCGATGTTGATGATGCGCGATCCCTCACCGAGGTGTCTCACCGCGCTGCGGATGGCCGAGTACACGCCACCGATGTTGATCGCCACGACACGGTCGAACTGCTCCTGCGGGTATTCGTCGATCGGCGCGATGTGTGCGGTCCCGGCGTTGTTGACCAGGATGTCCAGACCACCGAGCGCGGCGACGGCCTGCTCGACGGCTCCGGCCACCTGGGTGGGATCGGCGCTGTCGGCCTGGATGGCGACCGCCGCGCCGCCGTCGGCCGTCACCTCGGCCACGAGCTTGTCGGCCTCGGCAGCTGAGACGCCGTAGGTGAACGCCACTGCGGCGCCGTCGGCGGCGAGCCGGCGCACGATGGCCGCGCCGATTCCGCGCGAGCCTCCGGTCACCAGGGCCCGGCGTCCGGTCAGGGGTGCTGTGCTCATGTCCATGCCTCTCTATTTCGAACCGATTGGTTACAAAGTATGATCTGGTCAAGTCCGTTGTCGAGGGAGAGATTCCCGGTGTGACCGGGATCACGGAGGAGGTGGCGCCATGGCGGTGGGGCGGCCGCGGGAGTTCGATCCCGACCAGGTCGAGGACATCGCGATGAGGCTGTTCTGGGATCGCGGCTTCGAGGGGGTGTCGATCAGCGATCTCACGGCCGCGACCGGGGTGAACCGGCGTGGCATCTACGCCGAGTTCGGATCCAAGGAGGGGCTCTTCGAACGCGCCAAGCAACGCTATGTCGCGGGGCCCGGGGGCTACATGGCCGATGCGCTGGCCCGGCCGACCGCGCGCGAGGTTGCCGAAGCCATGGTGCACGGCGCGGCCGACGCCACCTCCGGAGAGACGCCGGGATGCCTGCTGGTCGGAAATACGGCTGGCTTGGCCGAATTTCGTGACGCGGCGGCGCGTGAGCTGGCTCGACGATTCGACCAAGCGGTGGCCGCGGGAGAACTGTCCGACGTAGACACTTTGTTGCTGGCTCGCTGGATCAGCACCATCTGCCAAGGGATTTCGATCCAGGCCCGCAGTGGTGCCGACCGTGCGGAATTGCATGCGATCGCCGATCTGGCCTTGGCGGGGTGGCCGAAGCCCTAAGGTGAACGCCGTGGCGAAACGAGTTGTGGTCTGGGGCACGGGTTTTGTCGGCAGCATGGTGATCGCCGAGATCGTCAAGCACCCGCTGTTCGAGTTGGTGGGCGTCGGTGTCAGCAATCCCGAGAAGGTGGGCCGCGACATCGGCGACGTCTGCGGGCTCGGCGCCGCGACCGGGATCGTCGCGACCGACGACATCGACGCGCTCATCGCGCTGCGACCCGACGCCGTGGTGCACTACGGCCCGACAGCCGCGCACGCCGACACCAACATCGACGTGATCACCCGGTTCCTGCGGGCCGGCATCGACGTCTGCTCGACGGCCATGACGCCGTGGGTCTGGCCCAGGATGCACCTCAACCCACCGAGCTGGATCGAACCGATCACCGAAGCGTGTGACGCGGGCGGGGCATCGTGCTTCACCACCGGCATCGACCCGGGTTTCGCCAACGACCTGTTCCCCATGACCCTGATGGGTCTGTGCTCTGAAGTGCGCCGCGTGCGGGCCTCAGAGCTGCTCGACTACACCAACTACACCGGCGACTACGAGTTCGAGATGGGCATCGGCAAGCCGCCCGAGCACCGGCCGTTGTTGGAGAATCGCGACATCCTCGTGTTGTCTTGGGGTGCAACGGTTCCCATGATCGCCTACGCGGCGGGAATCGAGCTCGACGAGATCACCACGACGTGGGACAAATGGGTCACGCCCGACGAACGCAAGACTGCCAAGGGCATCATCGCGCCGGGCAACGTCGCGGCGGTGCGCTTCACCATCAACGGCATCTATCGCGGCGAGACCCGTATCCAGCTTGAGCACGTCAACCGGATCGGTCTCGACGCCGCACCCGACTGGCCGACCGGCACTGACAACGACGTCTACCGCGTTGACATCGAAGGCACGCCCAGCATCTCGCAGGAGACCGCGTTCCGGTTCACCGACGGCTCCGGGCGGGACGCGGCGGCGGCCGGTTGTCTGGCCACCGGGTTGCGGGCGCTCAACGCTGTCGTCGCGGTCAACGAACATTCGCCGGGATGGGTCACTGCGCTCGACCTGCCACTGATCCCCGGTGCGGGAACCATTCGCTGAGTAACCTCTCCGCAGCCGCCTACTCGAATGGGTAGCACAAACCATCCCGAATTGGCGTTCCCCCTGCCCGCATACGACCGGACCATTGATGTCACGCACCAACCGCGGAGGAGGAGAAGTGAATATGACTGTCACAACCGGATCCGCCTCGGACGTAGGCGTGCGGGTGAACCGGGCCGGCGATCGCGACCCCCGTGACATCGAGATCGCCCGAATCGACGAAATGATCTCTCGCAGTGACATCGTCAAGCTCAGCGACGGGGATCTGGCATGGCTCCGGCCAGGGGATCGCCACGGTGACGCGATCCGATGGTTGATGTCTCGGGGCCCGGCGATCCTGGTTGTCACCCACGGCGACACCACAGCCACGGGATACACCAGGAGCGGTTCAGTGCACGTCCGGGGGCAGCGGGTTGCCGGCACCGACACCGCCGAGTGGGAGGACGCCTTCATGACCGGGTTGCTGCACGCTCTGAACGCCCGGAACCTGCCGGCCCGCAAGTCCGATCGCAAGAACCTACGGTCGATCGGCCTCGACGATCTTCGAGGGATTCTGCACGACGCGAACGTCAGCGCGGCGCGGGCCGTCACGCCTGTCGCCGTATGACCCTCCACCTTGAGGTGAGCGTAGGACCGTGGTCTTTCTGCTGGTTCGGCGACGCCGAGGGGCGGCGTTTGACGCGCGCTCAAAGCTGCGCTTCCCGAACCGTCAACAAGCGCAGCTTGCCTGCAGCACCGGAAGGTTTGGAAATCGATGACCGCACGGCTTATTGACAATTTTGACGGAGTGCTCGCGGATCTCGACGGTGTCGTGTACCGCGGACCGCGAGCGATCGACGGCGCAACCGATGCACTCGGCAAACTCGTAGGCGAAGGCAAAAGCCTGGCGTACGTGACGAACAACGCGTCGCGCTCATGCGCGGAGGTTGCCGCTCATCTCCGGGAACTGGGAGCACCTGCCACCGCAGATCAAGTTTTCGGGTCCGCGCTGGCCGGAGCGGAACTGCTGGCCCGTGAGGTGGCATCCGGATCGGCTGTGCTCGTGGTCGGCAGTCAGATCCTCGCCGATTCGGTACGGGCACAAGGACTTGTCGTCGTGTCTGCCTGGGATGATCAGCCGGACGCTGTCATTCAAGGGTTTTCGCCTGCCCTCGGCTGGAAGGATCTGGCAGCGGCCGCCTATGCGATCACGGCGGGTGCCACCTGGGTGGCCACGAACATGGACATGACCCTGCCGCAGGAGCGAGGACTTGCCCCCGGCAACGGCACCCTGGTCGCCGCGGTGGCCGCTGCCACCGGCAAATGGCCTCTGGTCGCAGGAAAACCAGAGGCTGCCCTCTTCGAGACGGCGGCGCGCCACTCCGGCGTCGAGCGAGCACTCGTCGTCGGAGACCGGCTGGACACCGACATCCTCGGGGGAAATCGCGCTGGCATGGAGACGGCCCTCGTCCTCACCGGCGTGGACTCGCCGCAAACGGCCCTGACTGCACGCGTGGACGAGCGTCCGAGATATCTGATCCGTTCCCTGGGCCAACTCTACGAGGAATACCCATCGATCACGGCCGACGGCGAGGCCTACTCCTGCGGCGCCGCGGTGGCCCGGGTGTCGGGCACGAACGTGCACATCCGCGGCCGTGACGACGACCTCGACAGCTGGCGCGCCGCCTGTGCCGCCTGGTGGGCAGCTCACCCGGCCACGGCGCCGGATGGCGCGCCGCACATCCTGTTCACGACGGAGTAGGCCTGCATCGACGCAAAACAGCCCCGGAAGGACGAAAACCCTTCCGGGGCTGTCGCGTAGCCCACGCGCGTGGTCAGGCGGGTACTTCGGTGCGGTCGCCGCTCCAGAGGGTGTGGAATTTCTGGCTGGGTTCGGCGTCGGTGCGACCGTAGGTGTGCGCGCCGAAGAAGTCGCGTAGGCCTTGGGTGAGTGCGGCGGGTAGCCGCTCGGTGCGTAGTGCGTCGTAGTAGGACAGGGCGGAGGCGAAGCCGGGGATGGGGATGCCGAGTTGGGTGGCGGTGATGACGACGCGGCGCCAGCTGTCGATCGCCGATTCCACGGCGCTGCGGAAGTAGGGGGCGGCCAGCAGGGTGGCCAACTCGGGTTGGTCGTCGAAGGCTTCCTTGATCCGGTTGAGGAACTTGGCGCGGATGATGCAGCCGCCGCGCCAGATGGTGGCCAGGTCGCCAGGGGTGAGGTTCCAGTCGTACTCGGCCGAGCCGGCCTGGATCTGGTTGAAGCCCTGGGCGTAGGCGATGATCTTGGAGGCATACAGTGCCTGGCGGACGTCTTCGGTGAATTGCTTTGCGTCAGTGGGCTTTGCGCCGAGCTTTCCGGAGGCCAGACCGGTGGTGGCCTTACGCTGGGCGACCGAGCCCGACAGCGCCCGGGCGAACACGGCCTCGGCGATCCCGGTGACGGGTACGCCGAGGTCGAGCGCGGATTTGACGGTCCAGCGGCCGGTGCCCTTCTGCTCGGCCTCGTCGACGATCACGTCGACGAGGGGTTTGCCGGTCTTGGTGTCGACCTGGCGCAGCACCTCGGCGGTGATCTCGACCAGGTAGCTGTCCAGGTCGCCCTTGTTCCACTCGGTGAACACGTCGGCGATCTGCGCGGCCTCCAGGCCGAGGGCGTCGCGCAGCAACTGGTAGGCCTCGCCGATCAGCTGCATGTCGGAGTATTCGATGCCGTTGTGCACCATTTTGACGAAGTGCCCGGCGCCGTCCGGGCCGATGTGGGTGCAGCACGGCACCCCGTCGACGTGGGCGGAGATCTCTTCGAGCAGCGGACCGAGGGAGGTGTAGGACTCGGCGGGGCCGCCCGGCATGATCGACGGGCCGTTGAGCGCACCTTCTTCGCCGCCGGAGATGCCGGCGCCGACGAAGTGCAGGCCGCGTTCGCGGATGGCCTTCTCGCGGCGGATGGTGTCGGTGTAGAGCGCGTTGCCACCGTCGATGATGATGTCGCCGGGCTCCATGGCGTCGGCCAGCTCGTTGATCACCGCGTCGGTCGGGTCGCCGGCCTTGACCATGATGATCACCCGGCGCGGCTTCTCCAGGGCGTCAAGGAATTCCGCGATCGTCTCGCTGCGTACAAACTTGCCCTCGGAGCCGTGCTCGGCCAGCAGGGCATCGGTTTTGGCGATCGAGCGGTTGTGCAGCGCGACGGTATACCCGTGGCGGGCGAAGTTGCGGGCCAGGTTGGAGCCCATCACGGCCAGGCCGGTGACCCCGATCTGTGCCGTACCCGTGGTGCTCGTATCGGTCATGCCGCAGCCTTTCGTTGTTTTGTTGTCAGTGACCGGTTTTCCGCCGCGACGCTGATCCGGCCACTCCGTCGTGGCCGGACCGGCAGGCTCGGCCCGCTAATCGTCCGATCCGGACAGTAGCCAATCGGACGCCGCTTTGCGGTAGCGAATGATGCCCTTGTACTCCGCCATGTCGTCCGGGAGTTCGGCCAGCACTTCGCCCATGCGCTTACGCCAGGCCGGAACCTTTGCGATGTCGGAGAGCGGCAGCAGATAGGTGCGGATCAGGAACAGTACGGCTCCCGAGTGGGGGAGTCGGATGAGGTGTTGAACCTCCACCCGCAGGTGGACTCTGTCCGGCAGGGCCGGATCCAGGGCGATGGTGCCGCGATCCGACGCCCAGTCGGGATAGGTCTCGGTGGAGGTGTCGAGCCGCCGGTCGATGGTCATGGTCCAGTTGGTCCGGCGGTACGCTTCGCCGGGCTGCAGGCTCATGAGGAAATGTTGGGCCCGGGAGACGATCTTCTCCTCGTTGACCCGTGGGACCGGGCTGTGGATTTCGGTGAAGTTCATGCCGACGTCGAATCCGATGGACCAGTCGGCGGCGAACGTCACCACGCCTGCGTCGAGCCACAGCGCTTTGTCGCGTTGATCGAGAAAGACGATGTCGTCTTGGATCTGGCCGCCCAGGAACCGCAACGGATCTCCCGTCGGCAGAGAATCGTCGTCGCCGATGGTGAACTCGATGTCCAGGTTCTGCAGGGTGTTTCGCCAGCGGCACAAGGCTCCGTCTCGCTGGAACGACATCGTGGTCGGATTGTCCTCCGCCATGCCGGGCAGCAGGGTGGTGATGGCGTCCCACACCGCCGGTCGCATATGCGGGAGGGTGTTGATGCGTGAGGGATCCCGCTTCAGCACGTCGTCGCGAAGCTTCAGTTCGACACGATAGAACTCGTCGACGTCGACCACGGTGCCTCCCCAGGCACCCGCTTCTGTCTCCACCACTTTGCGGGCCGGCTCGACGTTGGCGCTGTAGCGGTAGTTGTCACCTGTGTAGGGGAACGGAAAGCGCCGGATCCGATCCGGCAGGGTCGTGATGTCAGGGGCGTTGTCGATGGCGATAGTCACAGGTCCAACTCCAATTCTTCGTCCATGCTGCGTGAAACGCAGCACATCATGACGGTGTTCTCTTCCTTCTCTTCGTCGCTCAGGTACAGATCCCGGTGCTGCGGAGTTCCTCGGAGCACCGGCACGGTGCACTCGCCGCAGATGCCCTTGCGGCACATATTGGCGACTTGCTTGCCCTGCTTTTCGAGGGCCTCCAGCAACGAAACGCCGGCTGGAACTTCCAATCTCGTTCCGCTTCGGGCCAGGATCGCCGCGAACGGTTCCCCCGCATCCAGCTCACCGGCGCCGAAATGTTCCGAGTGCAAAAGGCCCTCCGGCCAACCGAGATCGCGGGCCTGCCCGAGGACCGAATCCATGAAGGCAGCCGGCCCGCAGACATAGAGGTGAGTGCCCAATCTCTGGGTCGTGAGCTTCTCCGCCAAGACCTTCTGGAAACTGCCGCGGTCGTGGCATTCCGTCAGCGCCGGCCCGAGCAGCTCCCTCACTTCCTCGACGTGCGCACCTTCGCCGCGCCGGTAGACGTAGATCATGGACGCCGACGAACCCCATTCGGCGGCGTACCGGGCGTGCGACAGCATCGGGGTGATCCCGATTCCTGCGGCAACGAGCAGGCTGTGCGTGGCGTTTGCGGTCGGGGCGAAATTGCTGCGGGCGCGCGAAACCCAGACGCGGTCGCCGACGTCGAGCCGGTGCATGGCCAACGAGCCACCCCCACCGTCTTCGACCAGCAGAACCGAGATGGTGTACTCGGACGGATTGTCTCCGGATCCGGTGAGGGAGTAGGCATTCGCGCGGAGGTTCGCGGCATCCCCGTACTGGACCACCAGGTGGCTCCCCGCGACATAGGACGGCAATGTCGCGCCTGAAGGATCGCAAAACGTGATGCTGACAATCGATTTCGTCTGCATCCGGCGGTCTGTCACCTCCAGCTCGAAGCCGTCTTCGACTGCCGGATGGACGACCTGCTCGAGGGTTGGTGTGGTCATGACGCCTCCTCGGCGTGGGCGGAGTATCCCAGGTATCCGCCACGACGGCGGGAAAAGTGATCGGTGGTGGCCAGGGCGATACCGCAGCCCTGGCAGACCACTTCGGAACCGATCGCCTGAGTCGTGGTGGTACTGACATGGCAGTGGCCGCAGAACACCACCCATGGGCCGTTCTCGTCACACTGCAGGGTCATCTCCTCGTCCAGCAATCCGCAGCCCGCGGCGACCGCGGCGGCCGCATGGACGTCGGCCGGGGGGCCTGCGAGGACGAGGCGGACCCCGACGCATGCTCGTCCGAGCGCAGCTCTCAACTCGGACAGGGCTTCCGGGTTCGCCGATGTGAAGTGGAGGTCAAACCTGGGTCGGTCCCCGGTGTCCCGACCCGCGGTGTCACCTGTCGAGCCGAACGAGGCACAGATGACACCGCGGAAGCCCGGCTCCAACGGAATGGGCATGGAACGCATGGGATTCGGTCCTCAGGGGGCGAAGGTGCGGTCGCCTGCGAAGAATCCGAGGCCGTATTCGGGGGTTTCGAATTTGACGGTGGTGCCTTTGGGGAAGAACAGGACGTCGCGTTCTTTGGCGTGGGTGACTTCGCCGGTGTCTTGGTCGGTGAGGATGAATTCGCCTTTGACGACGAGCTTCATTTCGTCGTAGGTGTAGGTGTAGATGAGGGGTTGGGACTTCTTGAGTTCGAAGAAGCCGGCGCTCATGACGGTGCCTTCGGGGTTGTGGAGGGCGTCGCCGATGGCGGCGTCGGTTCCGGGGGTGTTCATGTCCGGCAACCCGACGAAGCCGTTTTCCACTTTGTGGATGGCCCCGGCCTTGCTGAGGGTTCCTACGAGAGTTGTCATGCTTACTCCTGTTGTGTCAGAACTGTTCATGGGTTGTCCGGGCCCGGCCGTCGTTTGACAGGACTGGTCAATCTCAGTGCGCCGCAAGCGCGCTGCAACTAGGTCAGGAACTCCCGGTCGAGATCCTTCGGAGGAATCCGCTGTGATCGGTGCCCTCTTCGTCGAGGGCAGGTCGAGCCCTGGTCGAGCACTTCATGTGATGCCGATCACGTCCCATGGGCAAAACTACGCCCCGAAATACATCTAGTCCAGACTTTTTTAGGAATATTCCTGCGTGACAGTCGGAGTGCGACCCCGTCGGCCTTCGCTTGAATGGCGTTCGTGGCGTCTCTACCTGCGCCGATCGATCTCCGTAGCGGGAGCGAGCGCGCGGAAAACTTCTTGTCCGGTTCTCGCGGGGCCAGGGGCTGGGATCGCGCCGAACCTCTCCGACATTTCGTCAAGGTGTCCCGATCGCGGCGGGGAAGGGGTGAGAGAGTGCTTCTGCCAACAGGTTTCGAAGGCGAGCCCGTATCGCCGCCCAAGCCGTCCAGGCGGGCGGCGGCCGTGGGCCGGATGCCGGGGAATCCTCGCCGGTCGCGGTTGGCCCACTCGGCTCGGGGAGTCGCCGGACCTGGCGTCGACGCCGGCCTGTCGTTCGGGCGTGGGCGACCGCGTCGGCGGTGGACGAGTCTGTGACAAAGCAAAAAATTGCAAATAAAAGCTACCGCACTGCAGCTTTAAGTTGTAACCTCTGGAGTGATCTACCTCACAGGCAGCCTGCGGGAGCGCCTCCCGAACGCGACAGCGCTGTCCCAGCCGTAAAAAGTTTGAACACAATAACTCTGAGGCCGCCCCTATGTGCGCGCGTACGCCGGGGTTTCCTCAACTTTGCCGCTACACGACGAAAACACGATTTCAAGATTTTCGATTTTTGAGGGAGCACGTAATGAGTGAGGACCGCTCACACGGAGTCGACGGCCTGGCAAGATCGATCGACTGGAAGCAGGGCCTGGCCATCGCGCTGGGTGTGCCACTGCTGATTCTGCCCTCGTTGGGTTATCTTCCGATGTATCTGGCTGCCGCCGCAATCCTGGTCTGGGGGCTGTCGGTTCTTCAGGGCTTCATGCAGAGCACCGCATATGCGGAGATGGCCACCACCTTCCCCAAGGCGTCGGGTCTACCGGGCTTTGCGCAGCATATTTTCCGCACGGGAGGCCATCGGGGGAAGTACGACAAGGGCAAGCTCATCGGCGGCTTCAGTGCTTGGAGCTACTGGTTTGCGTGGAGCCCCGTGTTGGCGATTTTCTCCATCCTGGTCGGCGGCTACCTGCATGGCCTTTTCCCGGCGTTGGGTGAGACGTTCACCGAGTACCAGCTCGCGTTGATCTCGGGCGTGGTGATTTTCACCGTGCTGTTCGTGGTCAACTGGTTCGGCCTCAAGGACGGCGCGAAACTGGGCTACATTCTCGCGGCATTTTCCCTGATTCCGCTGGTTGTCCTGACCGCTGCGCCTTTTGCCACCGGGCATGTCGACCTGGCCAACATCACCGGCAACTGGATGCCGGCCGACTGGTCCTGGGACATGCACCACATCCTGATCCTCTTCGGCATCTTCGCCATCGCGCAATGGAGTGCCTGTGCCTGGGAAACCGCAGCCATCTACGGGCCGGAATACAAGAATCCGGCCAAAGATGTCTCGAAAGCGCTCTTCGCATGTGGCGTCATCTGCTTTTTCTCGTTCGTCCTGGTGCAGGCCGCAGTCATCGGCGTGCTGGGTGTCGACGGTGTCCAGGCTGAACCCGTATCACCCCTGATTCCGGTGGCCCACGCCGTCTTTGGCGAAGTCGGCACCATGGCCACGATCATCATGTTGATCGCCGCGATGATCCTGATCATCCAAACGGCCTATCTGGGTTCGTCGCGCGCCATGCACTCCATGGCTGTCGAAGGCAACCTGCCCAAGGTGCTCGGCAAAACGAATCGTCAGGGCACCCCGTTTGTCGCGATGCTCGCCATCGCCGGCTTCAATTTGGTCCTGATCTCCATGGGTAACCCGGCGGCGATAGTCGCCGCCTCGGCGATCGGTTACACCTGCGCCAACGGCATCAGCCTGTTTGCCTATGTCAGGGCCAGGAAGCGCCCGGAATTCGCCGGTCTGGAACGCCCCTTCAAGGCGCCCAGGGGCTGGAAGAACGTCGCGATGGCCTTCGGTCTGTTCAATGTGCCGCTCTGCCTGGTCGGCGTCGTCTACCTGAACAGCCTCGAGGTCGGGTGGACCTCGACATGGGTCGGCTTCCTCGTCCTCGCGGCCTACATACCCATCTGGGGCTATTCCCAGCATGAATCGCACCGATCGAAAGACGAGGCAGCTACCGCACTTTCGCCGGATCACGACGGCGCGGAGCTGGAAAACGTTCTGGCTCCGAGGGGTTGGCAGTGAACTAGGCCCCTGGATGCGAGGAAGGCCGGACCGCCGAGGCAGCGGTCTGGCCTTCCTGGCATTCAGGGGGTCCGCGCCTTGGTGCTGTAGATCAACGAGAGCCCGAGGTGCGGAACGTCGAGAGCCATTCGACGCTGGTCGGGAGACTCCGATTTGATCCGTTCGCCGACCAGGTACATCCCGGAATTGCCGAGAATGACGCGGTTACTGGCGTTGATGAGGGCGGCATCGCAGCCGATGAGGAGCAAGCTCGGCATGATGATGGGTTCCAGATCCGTGAGTCGGATGTCGCATCCCGTCACTCCGGTGAATTGGCCGTGGACCGAGAACGGTGCCGTGAACGTCAGGATGTATTCCTCGAAGCCGAGATAGTCGATATACGGGCCCCACACGGTCTGCTCGCCCGTGGACGCGGCCGTCGAGAAAAACGGCAGCTTTTCGTAGTCGTAGTACCGTTCGCTGCCAGGAGTCAGGTCAGAATTGAGCCTTGCGAGGGCACCGGATTCCTTGCGAAACCACCATTCCAAGGCGTGGCCGCCTTCCTCGAAAGAGGAAGCGGCAAAGAATGTTCCGGCGCCGACAGCATAGGCGTTCTTCGTCAGGAATTTCTGTGCGAGTGCGTCCAATCCGGCCAGGGCGGCCCGGTCGACCTTGGCCTTCTCCGCGAGATTTCGGTCTAGCAGCGAGGCGACGTCGCCGGAGAGTTTCCTGATCTCGGTGGTGACACCGCTGATCCATGAAGTGAGGGCGTTTGCGGCATGTACGACTTCAGTGGTGGCGTTCATGGGCCCTCCTGAATTGTTGGCCTGCTGGACGATACCGGTGCCCGAGAGGAGGAGCTTGTCGTCGTCGAACGCGCCCTGGGCTCAGCGGAGGAACTCGTATCGCTCGCCGCTGCGGCGGTGTTCGATCTCGATTCGGCGTAGCCGAGGGTGAGTTTTGTGTCGATCAGGTGGAAGATGTTCCGCCGGATGTGCTCAATTGCCAGTTTCTGGGCCTTCTCGGGTTGGTCCTGGGCCACTGCACGGACCAGTTCCAAGTGTTCAGCGGTGGCTTGCTCGGGGTCGATCGCCACTGCGGTGGTGAGCGGGGTCCACAGCTGTCGAACCGTTTCCTCCTGCAGTCGGATTTCTGCATTGGCGAGCCTCGGTGACTGCGCGGATACCGCCAACTCGACGTGGAAGCGGCTGTCGGCGGGCGCCCGCGCCTCGGGCGTCTTGGCCAGAACCAGCGCTCGCGCCAGCTCCTGAAGACGTTCGAAGTCGTGTGCTTCCGCGCGTTCACATGCTAGACGGATGGTCGCTGCGGCAATGGCGGAATGTTCGTCTCCGATGTCACGTATTTCCGAAATCGTCGTCGACAGAAACCATTCCCGCATGATGTCGGTCTGGGTTTTGGGCTGATTGACGACGAAAGTCCCGCCGCTGCGTCCCCTGTGCGTCTCGACGACTCCGCGCTCGCGCAGTTCCGCCAGGGCCTCGCGAAGGGTCGCGCCACCAACGCCGAACATCTCTGACAGTGCCGCTTCGGGCGGCAGGCGTTCACCGACTTTGAGCAACCCGAGGGCGATCGCCTTCGAAATTCTGTCGACTATCGCATCGGCCCTCTCGATTTCCGGCAAGGTCCGGTATATCTGCGATTCGAAGGGGGTCGGGGTGGCCAAAAGTCTGCGCTCCGAAATTGGGCTACGGGTTGTATCAATCCTAAAGCGTTTCGGCTAGCCGGCCGCTGCGATCACCTCTCGTGCGTTCTTGTCGGCGATGACCGGCCCGCGCCGGGCCGGTCATCGTCGCTGGACGGCAGGAACGCCACCGATTCACCGATGCGGGCGAACCTCCACGTTGATCCGGGGTGAGTCCGCGGCGAGGGGACCGTCCGATTTGCCGTCATCAGAACGCAACTCGTGCTGGGTGTACAGCCAGACCGGGATGAAAAGCGCCAGAATGGCGAAGCCCAGCCAGGTCAGGGTCCAGCCGATTTCCAGGCTGTTCAGGTAGATCACACCGACCACGCACAGCGGCACGTTGAACAGGCCGAAGGCCATGGCAACCGTCTTCCAGCCTCTGGGGGCCCTGAAAGGTCGTCTCAGACCGGCAAAGGCCGGATCTGCCTTGGCCTTGACGTATGCGAACAGGCTGATGCCGTTGGCGCACGTGTAGCCGATGGCCGAGGCCGCAAGAATCGCCGGGATCGATCCGATGAACAGCAGCGCCATGTTGAAAGCCGCGGCGGCGAAGAGGGCGACGAACGGCGTTCCGTGCCGGTTCGTCTTGCCGAAAACCTTGGGCAGGTTGCCTTCCTCAGCCATGGAGTGCAGGGAGCGGGAGGAACCCAGGTAGGCGGTTTGGATGATCAGGATCATCGCGGCGATCAACATGACGATGGTGACGACTGTGCCGGCGTGGCCGAAGACGGCATTGGCGACGGGGATGAGGGGTGAGATCGGCTCGGCCAGCACACCGTCGACACCGAGGACACCGATCACGGTGGCTTGCACCAGCACGTAAGCGAAGAAGCAGATGATGCCGCAGGCATACAGCGCCTTGGGGACGTCTCTGCTGGGCTCCTTGTATTCGGGCCCGTAGACGGCTGCGGTTTCCCAGCCGCAGGCACTCCATTGCGCGATGGCGAAGATGCCGAAGAGGATCAGGATGTGGTGCATGTCCCAGGACCAGTCGGCCGGCATCCAGTTGCCGGTGATGTTGGCCAGGTCGACATGCCCGGTCGCGAACGGCGCGACGGTCAGGACCGCCAGCGGTATCAGGGAAACGGCCGCGAGGACATAACCGAGGATGGCGCCGTCCTTGAGCCCGAACCAGTTCACCACGCCCAGGCCCACGAAGATCACCAGTCCGGAGAGCAGTGAGAGCTGGTACTCGGTGAAGGTTGCGGCCAGCGCCGGGAACAGCCCATACAGGTAACTGCCGATCAGAATGGAGAAGATCGCCAGGACCGAGCTCCAGGCCAGGCCGTAGAACCAGGCACAGAAGCCGCCGAGCAGTTTGCCCTTGTCGTATCTGCCCTCGTAGTTTCCGGTGCGGAACACATGCTGCACAAAACCGGGCAGGCCAGAGGTCTCGGGAAAGGTGGTGGCCAATTCGGCGTAGGCGGTGTTCTGAAAGAAACCCTGCACTACGGACAGCCCCCAGATGACAATTGCTGCCGCCGAAACATAGGTGGGTAGATAACCCAGGGAGGGCAGGATCAGCAAGGGTACGCCCAGCGCGATCGCCAAGCCTTGCTTCCAGTCGATCGACCGTTTCAGATGATCGGCTCCGTCCAAAAATTGTTGACTCATTTATTTCTCCGTTGAATATCGATTGAAAATCAAAACGCAGACATGAAGCTCAGAGTTCGAAGTATCGAAAGGAGTGAGATTCCATGCCGTCAGGGTTGGGGCCGTACGTGGTGAGCATCCGCGCGTACACGGGTGCCCAGTATCGGCCCGCGCGACCGGCGTTCACCCGCGCAGAGTCTCCCGGTCGCAGGACGACAGACTCACCGTCACACTCGATGTGGAGCTCGCCGGCTACCACGAAGGCCGTCTCGGTGTGAGGGTGGAAGTCCTCCCAACCGCACCTCTCGAGCTCCCATTCAGAGAGTATGAAATCGTCCCAGGCGCCCACCGGATCGGCATTTATGAATCTGCAGCGCATCCGAGGCCATTCGCCTCGCATGGCCGTCATGGGTTTCGCCCGCCACGTATCGATCGCTTTTCCCGTCATCGGTATCGGGGCTGGCGGAATGGACTTGGTCATTCGCTGTCCGTTTCTCGGAGCGATCCGCATCGCGAATATCTCCGGTCAAATGATATGAAAGGCCGACAATCGTTTCGAATGGCTGAACAGCCCACTAAACCTTGTCGCACTCTGCGATGGCCGGACCCGTGGGTTCCGGTGAAGGTAGATCTAGACGCCGGCCCTGATCAGCAGCGCGTCCACCATCGTGAAGAACATGTCGCGGTAATCGGCCGCGGCCGGGTCGGTCATGTATTGAATTGCCGCTCCGTCGTAGATCATCAGGAACGACCGTACGAGCGTCGCGATGTCGATGTGACACTGATCCCCGTTGTTTTCGGCCGCCGAGGAAAATATGTTCCCCAGCTCCACCACGTAGGCGGGGTAGATCTTCGCGGCCAACGGGCTTACGGCAGCATTGCGCGTTGCCCACAGGATGAGCTCGATCTCGGCGAGGAGGCTCGCGGGCTCTTCCGTCAACGAACGCCAGTACTCTTCGGCCACTTGTTCCACGGCCTTGCGGAGACCCAGGTGAACCGAGATGTCACGAGAAAACCGGTTCAGGTTCTGCAACCAAGCTTCGGCGGCCGCGTCCATGAGCTCGCTCTTGTCGTCGAAGCAATAGTGCGCGGTCGCCAAGGGGGCATTGGCCTCCTTGGCGATGGCCCGCATCGTCACTGACTGAACGCCTTCCCGCCTCATCAGTTCCAGGGTCGCTGCGATCAGCTGTCCTCTTCGTTCATCGGCGGACACCCGCATAGCCACCCCTCCAGCCTCCTGGCTCCGGTCCGTCTGGGATCCTCCGTCCAGATTATTGCGTCGGCTACGGAGTTCCCATCTTGCGGTGGCAGGTGGCTGGAACATCGGATCAGGAATGTGCTGTCTGCGGCCGGGCTTCGAGCACTTCGGTGTGGTGGATCAGTGATGGTCCTGCGCCGGCGCCGGTGGTGTTGTCGTGGCGGCCGCGGTGTCTGTCGGTGAGGCCGGCGGGAGCGTGGGTGTCGTCTTGTGAGGGGCCGTGTAGGTAGCGGTGCATTGAGTCGTCGAGGGCATTGAGCCATCGTGTGTGGTGTTTGGCGGAGAGGGTGCCGGTGATCACGGAGCGGTGTACGGCGTCGCGGTAGCCGAGGATGTCCTCGTGCTTGTTGTGCATCCAGTCTTTGAACAGTTGGCACACGGCGTCGAGGTCGAAGGACGGGTAGTCGGTGGCGTCGATGAGTTCGCGGACGTATTCGGTTTGGAATTCGGCTTCTGCGTCGTGGTCGGGCAGTGCGGCTTGGCGTTCGAGCCAGAGTTCGATGTCGGCTTCGCGCTTGTCGAACGCGGGCAGGTCGATGACGCCGGTCATGACGTCGCGGGCAAACCAGGCTTGGGCGTCGAACATGTTGAAGGTGTAGTACTGGTCCTGCGCGCCGAGGTAGAACAGGTTGGTGTTGTGTTGCCAGACAACGCCTTTGTAGAGGTTGGCCGGGTACAGCACGTTCGGTGACGTCAGGGACAGCTCGCTGGGCAGGAACGGGTATTTGTGTTGGTATCCGGTGCAGAGTATGACGGCGTCGAAGTCGTCTTGGGTGCCGTCACTGAAATGTGCGGTGTTGCCGGTGAATCGGGTGACGAGTGGGCGTTCGACGGTGTTCCACGGCCACTTGTAGCCCATCGGGTTGGTGCGGTAGGTCATGGTGATGGATGCGGCGCCCATTTTGTGGGCTTGCATGCCGATGTCCTCGGCGGAGTAGCTGCTGCCGATCATCAGCAGCCGTTTGCCGAAGAACCGTTCTGCGCCGCGGAAGTCGTGCGCGTGGAGTACCTCGCCGGGGAAGGTGTTGATGCCTTCGAACTCGGGCACCAGGGGGACGTGGAAGTGGCCGGTGGCGACGACGAGTTTGTCGAAGACGTGGGTCTCGGTCTGGTTGGTCTTGAGATCCTCGACGGTGACGGTGAATTCCTGCGTCGTCTCGTTGTAGCTGGTGTGGCGTGCCACGGTGTTGAACTTGACGTATTTGCGGACGTCGGATTTCTCCACGCGGCCCTTGATGTAGTCGACGAGGACTGCGCGGGGCGGGAAGGACGAAATGGGGCGGCCGAAGTGCTCGTCGAAGGAGTAGTCGGAGAACTCAAGGCACTCCTTGGGCCCGTTGGACCATAGGTGGCGGTACATGCTGGAGTGCACGGGCTCGCCGTATCCGTCCAGGCCGATGCGCCAGCCGTAGTTCCACTGACCGCCCCAGTCGTCCTGCTTCTCAAAGCAGATGATTTCGGGTATCTTGGCGCCTTTTTGGCGTGCTGATTCGAATGCCCGGAGTTGCGCCAAGCCGCTGGGACCGGCGCCGATAATTCCGACACGCAGTGTCATGATACTTTCCTATTCGTAAATTGTTCGAGGGGTAGATATCCCAAGGTCTGAACTGAGCTGTGCATCACGGCAGCAACTCTGCGATTGCCATTTCCGTGACGACGCCAGGGCCGGGTGTCCGGCCGGTGCGCGGTGAAGATCTCAGGGGGCGAAGGTGCGGTCGCCTGCGAAGAATCCGAGGCCGTATTCGGGGGTTTCGAATTTGACGGTGGTGCCTTTGGGGAAGAACAGGACGTCGCGTTCTTTGGCGTGGGTGACTTCGCCGGTGTCTTGGTCGGTGAGGATGAATTCGCCTTTGACGACGAGCTTCATTTCGTCGTAGGTGTAGGTGTAGATGAGGGGTTGGGACTTCTTGAGTTCGAAGAAGCCGGCGCTCATGACGGTGCCTTCGGGGTTGTGGAGGGCGTCGCCGATGGCGGCGTCGGTTCCGGGGGTGTTCATGTCCGGCAACCCGACGAAGCCGTTTTCCACTTTGTGGATGGCCCCGGCCTTGCTGAGGGTTCCTACGAGAGTTGTCATGATTTCTCCTATATGTGTTAACGGAAACAACTACATCAGCCGAACTGTTTGGTTCAGTCCGGGCGCTTGAGATTGGGTGCGGATTTCCGCAGCAATATTTGTGCAGAGGTCGCAAAAGCGACTGCGATGGAGACCGCATCAGCAAATTGAGTACTCGCTCGGCGAGGAATCGTGTCAAGAGCCGAGAACGTTGATTCCCGGAAGACTGTCGAACGTGTTCCCATTGAGCCTGATGTGATGCCCATCACGTTTGCTTTCCTACGAAACACTGACATGGACAGGCGTTCATGTCAACCGTTCAAGAAGGATTTTTTGGTCGTCGATGTGATCGCGAATCGAACACCGGCCGCAGCCCGGTGCGATGACCATCCGGCCCACCGGATGGGTGGGCGGGAGATGTCCGACCAATCCTAAAGGGTAGTCAGAACCGTCAGAAAACAGTGTTACCTCAACCCGTTTGCTTCGGAAGCATGGCTGTCAACCAGAAAACATCCGTTCGGCCGCTGAGGCCTGATGGCCGAATCGAAGGGGACCATCTTGAGTTTGAAGACAAGTGTCGATGACATTAAGCGCAACCTGCCCCTCGTCCGGGACGAGATCGCGGACACCGCAGCCAAAGTCGACGAACAGCAGGTGGCCGAACTCGCACGCCACCTGTGCCGGCACACCCGGGTGTTCGTCGCCGGGGCGGGTCGCAGCGGGCTGGTCCTGCGGATGTTCGCGATGCGGCTGATGCACTTCGGCCTGACCGTGCATGTTGCCGGCGATACCACCACGCCGGCAATCAGTTCCGGTGACCTGCTGTTGGTGGCCTCGGGGTCGGGAACGACCTCGGGCGTTGTCAAGTCGGCCGAGACGGCCACCAAGGCAGGTGCGCGCATCGCCGCGTTCACCACCAATCCGGATTCTCCGCTGGCCCGCCTGTCCGACGCGGTGGTGATCATTCCCGCCGCGCAGAAGACCGATCATGGCTCCAGCGTTTCCCGCCAGTACGCCGGATCCCTGTTCGAGCAAGTGCTTTTCGTCGTCACCGAGGCCGTGTTCCAGTCGCTATGGGACAACACCGATGTTCAGGCCGAAGAACTCTGGCTGCGGCACGCCAACCTCGAATAGCCGGGCCGTCAACCTTCCGTACCCAGTTCCACCGTCACTGCAGTTCCCTACGAAGAAAGAAGACAACACCATGAAGCTCCAAGTCGCCATCGACCTGCTGACCACCGAAGCCGCCCTCGAATTGGCCGGCCAGGTTGCCGAATACGTGGACATCATCGAGCTCGGCACGCCCCTGATCAAGGCCGAAGGGCTGCCCGCCATCACCGCCGTGAAGAACGCCCACCCGGACAAGATCGTCTTCGCCGATCTCAAGACGATGGACGCCGGTGAACTCGAGGCCGATATCGCGTTCAAGGCCGGCGCCGACCTCGTCACCGTCCTCGGTGCGGCAGACGATTCCACCATCGCAGGCGCCGTCAAGGCGGCCAAGGCCCACAACAAGGGCGTCGTCGTCGACCTCATCGGCGTGGCAGACAAGGTCACCCGCGCCAAGGAAGTCCGCGCGCTCGGTGCCAAGTTCGTGGAGATGCACGCCGGCCTGGACGAGCAGGCCAAGCCCGGTTTCGACCTCAACGGGTTGCTCGCCGCGGGTGCGGAAGCTCGCGTTCCCTTCTCGGTGGCCGGAGGCGTCAAGGTCGCCACGATCCCAGCTGTCCAGCAGGCTGGTGCCGAGGTTGCCGTCGCGGGCGGCGCCATCTACGGCGCAGACGACCCGGCCCGGGCGGCGAAGGAACTCCGCGCCGCCATCGTGTAGCCCTGGGATGAACGGTGGCGTCCCGCAGAGTCTTTCAACTCTGCGGGACGCCACTTCGCCAGGCGGCACCCTCATGCGTTCCCCGAGGTCGATGACTGCTCGTCGAAAGCTGGAAAACCCCACCATGTCTGTTACCCACGTCGACCCGCCTGCGAGGTCCGGGCACAACCCGCTGCGGGATCCGCGCGACCGTCGATTGAACCGCATCGCCGGTCCGTCGTCACTGGTGCTCTTCGGCGTCACGGGAGACCTCGCGCGCAAGAAACTCATGCCGGCCGTGTACGACCTGGCCAACCGGGGCTTGTTGCCGCCGAGCTTTTCCCTCGTGGGCTTTGGCCGGCGCGACTGGGGCGACGAGGATTTCGCCGCGGAGGTCAAGCAGTCCGTCACGGCTCACGCCCGAACCCCGTTCGACGAGGCCGTGTGGGCGCAGCTTGCCGAAGGCATCCGGTTCGTGCGTGGCGAGTTCGATGACGACCGGGCGTTCAAACAGCTGAGTGCCACGCTCGACGAGCTGGACGAGCAGCGCGGCACACGGGGCAATCACGCGTTCTACCTTTCGATCCCGCCGAAGGCCTTCGAACAGGTCTGCCGCCAGTTGTCCGAGCACGGATTGGCGCAGGCCACGGGCGACAGGTGGCGCCGGGTGGTGATCGAGAAGCCGTTCGGGCACGACCTGGAATCGGCCCGCAAACTCAACGACGTCGTCGAATCCGTGTTTCCGCCGGACGCCGTGTTCCGGATCGACCACTACCTGGGTAAGGAGACGGTCCAGAACATCCTGGCCCTGCGGTTCGCCAACCAGCTCTTCGAGCCGCTGTGGAACGCCAATTACGTTGACCACGTTCAGATCACCATGGCCGAATCCATCGGGACCGGGGGCCGGGCGGGTTACTACGACGGCGTCGGCGCGGCCCGCGACGTCATCCAGAACCACCTTCTTCAACTCTTGGCCCTGACGGCCATGGAGGAACCGATCTCGTTCGACGCCGATGATCTGCGCGCCGAGAAGGAGAAGATCCTCGCTGCGGTCACACTGCCCGACGACCTGTCGACGCACTCGGCCCGCGGCCAGTTCACCGGTGGCTGGCAGGGCGGCGAGCAGGTTGTCGGTTACCTTGAAGAAGAAGGCATTCCGCCCCACTCCACGACCGAAACGTACGCGGCCATCCGCGTGGACATCAACACCCGGCGCTGGGCCGGAGTGCCGTTCTACCTGCGCGCCGGCAAGCGCCTCGGCCGGCGCGTGACGGAAATTGCCGTGGTGTTCAAACGCGCACCCAACCTGCTGTTCCGTGACTACGGCGACGACGACTTCGGCCAGAACGCCGTCGTGATCCGGGTGCAACCCGACGAGGGGGCCACCATTCGGTTCGGCTCCAAAGTGCCGGGCACCCAGACCGAGGTTCGCGACGTCACCATGGATTTCGGCTACGGCCACGCCTTCACCGAGTCCAGCCCCGAGGCCTACGAGCGGCTCATCCTGGACGTGCTGCTGGGCGAGCCGCCGCTGTTTCCCCGGCACACCGAAGTCGAATTGTCGTGGAAGATCCTCGATCCCTTCGAGAACTACTGGGCCGGCCTCGACGAACAACCAGAACCGTATGCGCCCGGCAGCTGGGGCCCCGCCTCGGCCGACGAGCTGCTCGCCCGTGACGGAAGAACGTGGAGAAGGCCGTGATCGTAGATCTTTCCGACACCACCACCTCGAACGTCTCCAAGAAGATCATGGCCCTGCGTGAGCAGAGCGGCGTGATCGCCCTCAGCCGGGTGCTCACGCTCGTGGTGGTCACACGTTCGGGGCTCGAAGAGGAGGCCATCGAGGCCGCCAATGAGGCCAGCCGCGAACACCCTTGCCGCATAATCGTTCTCGCCGACGGAGGGGCGTGTGCTCCGAACCGGCTGGACGCCCAGATTCGAGTGGGCGGCGACGCAGGCGCCTCCGAAGTCATCATTCTGCGCGGCTACGGGGAACTGGCCACCGACAGTGAATCCCTGGTCGCCGGGTTGCTGCTGCCCGATGCGCCGATCGTGGCGTGGTGGCCTCGCGGCGCGCCGCGCAATGCCGGCGAGACCTCTATCGGACGCATTGCCCACCGTCGAATCACCGACTCGGCGAACGAGGACGAACCGCTGGCGGCTTTGGAGAACATCCGGAACACCTACAAGGCCGGCGACACCGACCTCGCCTGGACCCGCCTGACCAACTGGCGGATCCAGCTGGCGGCGGCGCTGGACCACGTCGATGCTTCCCCCGTCACCGCCGTCACCGTCGAGGGCGCCTCGGACTCGGCCAGCACCCTGCTCCTCGCGGCATGGCTCAAGTTGACCCTGAAGGCTCCCGTCACCGTCGTGGCCGAGCGGGCGGGGACCGGTATCCGCAGTGTCCGCCTACGTCGTGACACCGGCGATGTCGTGTTGTCCCGGCCGGATCGCTCGGTTGCCGAACTGACGCAGCCGGGACAGCCCACCCAGCGGATCTCTCTGCCGCGCCGCACCCTCAAGGACTGCCTGGCCGAAGAACTCCGCCGGCTGGACCCCGATGAAGTCTTCGGCGAGACCGTTTGCAGTATCGGCACTTTCAGCGTGCACCAACACGTTGCGTGACGCACCGGCCCGGCCCGGGGCGGTACACCGTCACCGAAGTCCGTGGCTGTGTGCCAGTGCGATGGCCTCGGTGCGCGAGCCCACGTCGAGTTTCCTGAACAAGTTCCGCACGTGGAACTTGACCGTGTTTTCGCTGATCCCCAGCGATGACGCGATCGTCCGGTTGCGGTGTCCGGCGACAAGGTGCTGGAGCACCTCGAGTTCGCGGGCGGCAAGATCCCATCCGGCGACATCCCCGGCCGGTCGTGCCGGCAGATCGAGGGGGAGCGTGACGAAGACGTCGACACCCCAGCCCGGCATGACGTCGATCCGCAACTGCCCGGCGAGCGCCTGGACCCGGCGGTCCAGCCGGCCGATGCTCGGCGAGTCGGCGTCGAGCACGCCACGGCCGTCGTCGCGCACATTGATCAGCAGGTTTTCGCCGTCGCAGTCCCATTGCGTGCGCACCCTGCTGACGTCGGGCTGTTCGGTCATGGCCAGCACGAGCCCGCGGACGATGGCACGTCCTGCGTGCGCAACCTCGCCGGGCAGGGCCCTTCCGTTCTGAGGTGGCTCGATGAACTCGATCTCAAGGCCGCTGAATCGCGTGAGCGGGCGCAGATCCTCGCGTAAACGCTCGAAGGCAATCGCGACGGGCACCTCCACCAGGTCGGTCGTGCGGTCGCTGAGAGTTCTGAGCCCGACCAAGGCCTTGACGGCCAGGTCGGTCACGGTGGCGCGGGCCGACGCGTCGTCCAAGGAGGACGAGCGCAGGGCGGCCAGCATTGTTTCGAGGGTCGTGGAGTGCAGATCGGTCAGTTCCGCGGTCACGCGGACGCGCTCCGCCGAGGCGGCCCGCGATTCCAGCAGATACGACGGCGGCGCATCGACCACCTTCTCCCGAATCCGCTCGGCAGCTATGCGCCACAGGTACGTCACCAAGTCCAGCCCGGCGTTGTGCTCTGGATCCGACGGGTGTGGATCCGTCAGGACGAGGAGGGCTCCGCTGGGTGCGTGCTTCACGGCGAGTGCGGGACGAGGACGGCCGGCGAGTTCGGCTTCGCCGAACCACGGTGCCTCATCCGAAAGGGTTGCGCGCAGCGCGTCCAGCTCGGCGATGGAGACCCGGGAAATGATCTCTTCGGCCCCCGCCTTCTTCTGTGGACGCCCCGTGCAGTCTTCCGTGAAGATCACGAGCGCGCTGCTTCTCAGGTAGGGGAGTGTGGCAGCGCGCAATTGCTCCGCGATCTGGACCAACGGGGCTTGCGCCAGTGCCGCGACGGCGTGCAAAAGCGGCCATGGCAGGTCGGTGGGGGGCGCGGCGGCTTCCTTCACGGGCTGATTGATGGTTCCGCTCATTCTACGGAGTCTAACGGCAGTGGATGTGTTCGACCAGTCCTAAAGGGTAGTCAGAACCGTCAGAAAACAGTATTACCCCTGCCCATTTGGTTCGCGATCATCGATGTCAAGGCGCTCGTCCAACCAATCAGAAGCATCCGTGCGGCCGCCAGAGGCCGATGAACCGAAGGGGAGAAATCGTGACTCAGACAGCAGATGCGATCCTTGCCGAGCCCAATTCGACACCGTCGGTGTTGAACTGGACAACCGAGGACCAGCGTGCCGTGGACACCGTCCGGGTGCTGGCCGCGGATGCGGTGGAGAAGGTCGGCAACGGTCATCCGGGTACGGCGATGAGCCTGGCTCCGGCGGCGTACCTGTTGTTCCAGAAGCTGATGCGCCACGACCCCCGCGACCCTGACTGGGTGGGCCGTGACCGGTTCATCCTCTCGCCGGGCCATTCGTCGCTGACGCTGTACATCCAGCTGTTCCTTGCCGGTTACGGGCTGGAGCTGGAGGATCTGAAGTCCTTCCGCACCTGGGGTTCTCTGACGCCCGGCCATCCGGAGTACAAGCACACCAAGGGCGTGGAGATCACCACCGGCCCGCTGGGTCAGGGTCTCGCGTCGTCGGTCGGATTCGCGTACTCGCAGCGCCGGATGCGCGGGCTGCTCGACCCGGACGCAGCCCCGGGAACCTCACCGTTCGACCACACGATCTGGGTGATCGCATCCGATGGTGACCTGCAGGAAGGTGTGACGTCCGAGGCTTCCTCCCTCGCCGGGCACCAGGAACTGGGCAACCTCGTCGTGGTCTACGACGAGAACCACATCTCGATCGAGGACGACACCGACATCTCGTTCACCGAGGACGTCCTGGGGCGCTACGAGTCCTATGGCTGGCACGTCCAGCGCGTGGACTGGACCCGCACCGGTGAGTACCGGGAAGACGTCGAGGAACTGTACGCGGCTCTGCTGGCCGCGAAGGCGGAAACCTCGAAGCCGTCCATCATTTCGCTGCGCACCATCATCGGCTACCCGGCCCCGAAGAAGCAGAACACGGGCAAGATCCACGGTTCTGCGTTGGGCGCCGAGGAAGTCGCGGCGGTGAAGGAAGTGCTCGGCTTCGACCCCGCCAAGTCCTTCGACGTCGACCCGGCAATCCTGGCCCACGCCCGTGCGGCAATCGACCGCGGCGCGGCCGCGCGTAGCGAATGGGACGAGTCGTTCCAGTCCTGGCAGGCCGCCAATCCGGACGCCGCCGCGTTGCTGCGACGCATCGAGGCCAGGCAGCTTCCCGACGGTGTCGACGCCGTCCTACCGGTTTTCGAAGCGGGCAAGGACGTCTCGACGCGTGCGGCATCCGGCAAGGTTCTCAACGCGCTCGGTCCGGTCCTCCCCGAACTCTGGGGCGGTTCGGCCGACCTGGCCGAGTCGAACAACACGACCATCGAGGGATCACCGTCGTTCATTCCGGTCTCCCGTTCGACGAATGCGTGGAAAGGCAACCCGTACGGACGGGTTCTTCACTTCGGCATCCGTGAGCACGCTGCCGCGTCGATCGTCAACGGAATCTCGCTGCACGGTCCCACGCGCGCTTTCTCCGGCACGTTCCTGATCTTCAGTGACTACCAGCGCCCGGCCATCCGGCTGTCCGCGCTGATGGGTGTGCCGGCTGTCTACGTCTGGTCGCACGACTCCATCGGCCTGGGTGAGGATGGCCCGACCCACCAGCCCGTGGAACAGCTTTCGACCCTGCGTGCGATCCCCGGCCTGGACGTAGTGCGTCCCGGCGACGCCAACGAGGTCGGCATCGCGTGGAAGACCATCCTGGAGAACCACGAGAACCCGGCAGGGATCGTGCTGACCCGGCAGAACATCCCGACCTTTGCCCGTGGCGAAGGCGCAGCCGAGGGTGACACGTTCGCATCCGCGGCCGGGGTGGCGAAAGGTGGTTACGTGCTGGCCGAGGCTTCCCGGGACGGCGCCACCGTGCCGGCCCAGGTGCTGCTGATCGCCACCGGCTCCGAGGTCCAGCTGGCGGTCCAGGCCCGAGAAGCGCTCCAGGCCGAAGGCATCCCCACCCGCGTGATCTCCATGCCGTGCGTCGAATGGTTCAACAAGCAGGACGCCGCCTACCGCGAGTCCGTGCTTCCTGCCGCCGTGACGGCCCGTGTCTCGGTCGAGGCCGGATTGGCCCTGGGCTGGAAGGAGTTCGTCGGCGACGCCGGACGTTCGGTCAGCCTTGAGCACTTCGGGGCATCGGCGGATTACAAGCGCCTGTTCCAGGAGTTCGGCATCACCGCAGACGCGGTCGTCGCCGCCGCCAAGGACTCCATCACCGCGGCAGGCAACTAAACCCCCAAACCACACGGCGGCCGGCACGCCGCGGGACGGCCCGATGGCCGTCCCGCGGCGCTGACCGCAAGCCAGTCAACATAATTCGAAGGAGCAGAAGCGATGTCCAACGCCACCCCCACCGCACAACTTTCGGACGCCGGCGTCTCGATCTGGCTCGACGACCTCTCCCGCGGCCGCTTGCAGAGTGGTTCGCTGCAGAAGCTGATCGACGAGAAGAGCGTCGTGGGTGTCACCACCAACCCGTCGATCTTCCAGGCCGCGATCACCACCGGGCACGACTACGACGCCAAGATCGCCGAGCTCGCCGCGCGGGGCGCCGACGTCGAAGAGACGATCTTCGAGATCACCACCGCCGACGTGGCCGACGCGTGTGATCTGTTCGCCCCGATCGCCGCGGCCACCAAGGGCGTCGACGGCCGGGTCTCCATCGAGGTCGACCCCCGCTTGGCCTGGGACACCGCCGGGACCATCGCGGAGGCGAAGAACCTGTACAAGAAGGTGGCGAAGGACAACGTCCTGATCAAGATCCCGGCCACCCGTGAGGGATTGGAAGCCATCACCGAGACACTGGCCGGGGGCATCAGTGTCAACGTCACCCTGATCTTCTCCCTGGAGCGCTATCGCGCCGTGATCAACGCCTTCCAGTCCGGCCTCGAGCAGGCCAGGGACAACGGCCACGACCTGTTGGCGATCCACTCGGTCGCGTCCTTCTTCGTCTCACGGGTCGACACCGAAATCGACAAGCGGCTCGACGCCGTCGGCACCGACGAAGCCCTGGCCCTCAAGGGCAAGGCCGCCGTGGCCAACGCCCGCCTTGCCTACCAGGCCTACGAGGAGCTCTTCGCGACCGAGCGCTGGGCGGCGCTGGCAGAGGCCGGTGCGCTCCCGCAGCGTCCCCTGTGGGCCTCCACCGGTGTGAAGGATCCCGCCTACCCCGACACCCTGTACGTCACCGAACTCGTGGCCGCCGACGTGGTGAACACCATGCCCGAGAAGACCCTGGACGCCACGTTCGACCACGGTGTGGTCACCGGTGACACCATCACCGGTCGGTACGAAGAAGCCAAAGCCGTGCTCAATGCCATTGAAGGTCTTGGGATCTCATACGACGATGTCGTCGCACAGCTGGAATCCGAAGGCCTGGAGAAGTTCGTCGCCAGCTGGAAGGAACTGCTGGCCGATGTCGAAGGTGCCCTCCAAACTGCACGGAAGGGCTCCGGAGCCCGCGTTCGGACCGACCGGGTCAGCCGCCATCCCGCGGGCGCGATCCCGGGTCAAGGATCCTGATCTGCTCGTCCTGACCGCTACCGAAAGGCAGACACCATGTCCGCTTCACCGTTGAAATGCTGCATCAACCCCAGCATCCTCTCGGCCGACTTCGCCAATCTCGAGGCCGAGCTGGCTCGCATCAGCAACGCCGATGCCGCGCACGTAGATGTCATGGACAACCGCTTCGTGCCCAATCTGACCATCGGCCTGCCGGTGGTGGAGCGGCTGCAAAAGGTAAGTCCCGTACCGCTGGACGCCCACCTGATGATCTCCGAGGTGGACCGCTGGGCTCCTCAGTTCGCCGACGCCGGACTGGCCTCGGTGACATTCCACGTCGAGGCGTCCGACGCACCGGTCAAGCTCGCCCGCGAACTGCGGGCGCGGGGATCGAAGGCTGGGATGGCGCTGCGCCCGGCGACCCCGGTGGAACCGTACCTGGACATGCTTGCGGAACTGGACATGCTCCTGATCATGACGGTGGAGCCGGGCTTCGGCGGCCAGGCTTTCCTGGACGTCACCCTGCCCAAGATCCGCCGGGCCCGCGCGGCGATCGACGGTTCCGGTGTGGACGTGGCCATCCAGGTCGACGGCGGCGTCACGGAGGAGACCATCGTCCGCGCCGCGGAGGCCGGTGCCAACATCTTCGTGGCCGGATCGTCCGTGTACGGAAAGCCGTCGCCCGCGGACGCCATCGAATCACTGCGCGCCAACGCCCACCTCGTATTCGCCAAAAATTCGGCGCCCCAACCAGTCTGAAGGATCAGCAGTCATGCGCGTTCACATCGCAACCGACCACGCCGGCATGGAACTCAGCTCGCACCTGATCGAAGCACTGTCGGCCAAGGGCTACGAGATGGTGAACCACGGGCCCGTGGTCTACGACGCCGAGGACGACTACCCGGCATTCTGCATCAACGCCGCGACCGCGGTCGTGGCCGACCAGGCCGCAGGCCGGGATGCCCTGGGGATCGTGCTGGGCGGTTCGGGCAACGGTGAGCAGATCGCCGCCAACAAGGTCAAGGGGGTACGTGCGGCCCTGGCCTGGAACCTCGACACGGCCAGGCTCGCCCGCGAGCACAACAACGCCAACGTGGTGGCGGTGGGTGGCCGCCAGCACACCGTCGAGGAGGCCACCGAACTGATCGAGGCCTTCCTGGCGGAACCGTTCAGCAATGCCGAGCGCCACGAACGGCGCATCGGCAAGATCGCGACCTACGAAGCCACCGGCGAGGTCGTCGAGTAACCCTAGGAGTCAGCATGCCCATTGCCACCCCGGAGATCTACTCCGAGATGATCGACCGTGCAAAGACAGGCGGATTCGCGTTCCCGGCCGTGAACGTCACGTCCTCCCAGACGCTGAACGCGGCCCTGCGCGGCTTCGCCGAGGCGGAGTCCGACGGCATCATCCAGGTGTCCACCGGTGGCGCCGCCTACTGGTCCGGTGCCTCCACCAAGGACATGGTCACCGGTTCACTGGGCTTCGTCGCCTTCGCGCGGGAGGTCGCCAAGAACTACGGCGTCAACATCGCCCTGCACACGGACCACTGCCCGAAGGACAAGCTGGACGGGTTCGTACTGCCACTGCTCGCCGCGTCGGAGGCGGAGGTCAAGGTCGGCCGTGATCCGCTGTTCAACTCGCACATGTGGGACGGCTCCGCCGAGCCCCTGCAGGAAAACCTGCGGATCGCCCGTGAGCTGCTGGAGCGCACCGCGGCCGCCAAGATCATCCTCGAGGTCGAGATCGGCACCGTCGGCGGCGAGGAAGACGGTGTCGAGAACGCAATCAACGACAAGCTCTACACAACGGTCGAGGATGCCCTGGCCACGATCGACGCACTCGGCTCGGGCGAAAACGGGCGGTACATCACGGCTCTCACCTTCGGCAACGTGCACGGCGTGTACAAGCCGGGCGGGGTCAAGCTGCGTCCGGAGATCCTGAAGGACATCCAGGAGCAGGTGGGTGCCAAGATCGGCAAGACCAACCCGTTCGACCTCGTATTCCATGGCGGCTCGGGTTCCAGCGATCAGGAGATCGCGGACGCCGTCTCCTACGGCACCATCAAGATGAACATCGACACCGACACCCAGTACGCGTACACGCGTCCTGTGGCGGCCCACATGTTCACGAACTACGACGGGGTGCTGAAGGTCGACGGCGAGGTGGGCAACAAGAAGACCTACGATCCGCGGGTCTGGGGTGCCTTGGCCGAAGCCGGGCTCGCGGCCCGCGTCGTCGAGGCCACTCAGCAGCTCGGCTCGGCCGGAAAGACGTTCTGAGCGAGTCCGACAGCGGCCGTGACGGGCCAAGTCCTGCCGGCCCCGGGGCCGGCGTGGTGGCGCAGACGCCGGCACGGGCGCGGCATTCTCGTCGTAGCCCGGGCCGGGCCCGCGACGCTGGTTGAGATCGTGAAAGCAGCTGACTCCCAGTTGAATAGGCCGGCGGCCGGACATCTGTTGTGGTGCAACACAATGCGAGTCAAGCATTGCGCTGGGCAATTCCTGGTGAATTCCATTGCCGCGCCTGGGTGACCGTGGCCAAGGAGAGATGGTTGCGGCGCCGGCGTTGCCGCGGCCGGGGCTGGAGACGGCTGCGCCCTCTGATGCCGTCGAGATTTGCTGTGCGGTACGCCGAACCTCACTGCGCAGTGCCGCGGCGAGCGTTGCGACTGCCTGTTCCGGGTCGTTCTCCGGTGTTGCCGGCGATGTGATCCTTGACACATCGACCCAGACGTTGTTTCCTTATCGGGAAACAGTTTTCCTGTCGGGAAACAGAAGGGAAAGCGGTCTCGCGGCTGTGTTGCCCTCAACTCCGCCGCGACCCCGTTGTCCTGCACTGAAAGTCATCGGTGCGTTCGGTCTCTCGGCGCTTTTCACTTTTGGTCAGAATGCGACCCAAATACCGTAGAAAGGGCGAGGTTCATGGATCCTGCCTTGGAATTGAGAATTCAAAACATGTTCAAGCGCGACGTTCTGGTCGCGACCGTGCTTGCGGGGCTGATGTGGGCGACCTTGATCTTCGTCTTCTTCGCTGCATTCAGTGTCATCGAGAACGCGACGGTCAAGGCGATGCTCGGAATAGCCTGCGTGATCTTGGGCGTGTTCAACTCGCTGGGGCTCCTGTCGATGGCCCGTCGTTACAAGATCGAGCGTGAGCACGTCTACGGCGAGGACATCCACCATCTCGACGTGAACCGGAAAGCCCGGCAGGTGCGGCGCGAGGTCGCCGAGGTGACCGCAGCATGACGAGCACGACAGCCGGCCCGGTGCGCCAGACCAAGGGCGGACAGTTCATCGACGCCGCGACCTTGATCGCACTGCTGTTCATCACGCTGTTCGTCACGACGTTCGTGTTCGCGCAGGAGGACGAGGCACCGCCCCCTGCGGAGACCACGTCGGTCGCACAGCCCGTCATCAGCCCTGCTGAGCAACAACAGTTCGATCTCATGAAGGCCCAAGGCATGGTCGACGACGAGACTGTCGCGGCACTGACGACGGCCAATGCACCGAGCGACAACAAGTACACGATCGAATGGGTGCCGCTGCTCGGGATGATCGCGTTGGCCGTGGCGTACCTGGCGTTCGTTTATTTCATGTCTTTTCGCGAGTACCACGAGGTCATCGCAGCCAGATTTGGATCGAGATTCTCACCGGATGAGGAATCATGAATTTTTGGAGCCTTCTTGAAGACGGGGCGTGGGTTCTGGCCGCACTCGTCGCCAGCTGGATGTTGTACGACGCGTATCGCGTCGGCCGTGACTATGACGAGGAATTCCTCGTTCACACGATCGAGGATCTCGGGGAAGACGCTGCGTGGCAGCAGGGGGCCATCGAGTCGGACGACATAGAAAGGCCTCGTTCATGAGCGGTGGCAACAACGGCGCCGGCACCGAGGCGCTGACTCTGAACAAGGTGCTCGGCCCGATTCACATTTGGGGGTTGGGTGTCGGCATCGTGCTGGTCGGCGAATTCATGGGGTGGAACTTCACCGTGGAGAAGGGCGGCCTCTACGGTTCGCTGATCGCGTGTTGGTTTGTCGGCCTGCTCTACACCTGTGTGGTGATGATCAACTCCGAGGTGGCCTCGGCGATCCCGGCAGCGGGCGGTCAATACGCTCAGGCCAAGCACTCAGTGGGACCGCTGATGGCGTTCAACGTCGGCCTGTATCTGACCATGGCGTACACGATGTTGGAGGCCGCCAACGCCAACGTGCTGGGCGATCTGCTGACCACGATGTCGGGATTGCTGGGCAACAAGCAGCATCTCTCCGCCTATCCGTTCGCGGTGCTGGCGATTCTGCTTCTCGCCCTTTTGAATTACCGCGGCGTGCTGGCAACGTTGTCGGTCAACTTCATCATCACCGGCTTCGCCTTCTTGACGATCATCGCGCTGTTCATCGGAGTTTCCGGCTGGAACATCGATGCCGGTACCCAGTTCAGTGCGCTCGCCGGATCCGCTGATGCCGGGCTTCCCTACGGCTGGATCGGCGTAATCGCCGCGTTCCAGTTCGGCATGTGGTTCTACCTCGGCATCGAGGGCACCGCCCAGGCGGCGGAGGAGTGCCGTTCGCCGAGCCGGTCCATCCCGCTCGGCAGCCTGGCCGGCATCATGACGCTGATCATCGCGGCCAGCCTGACCTGGTACCTGTGTTCGGCGCTGTTGCCGTGGCAGTACTTGGGGACGTCGATCACGCCGTTGTTCGACGCGGCCCAACTCGCCCATTCGGGTGTGCTCGTCTGGCTGTTGTTCCTCGGCACGTTGGCGGCGACGCTCGCGTCGGCGAACGGTTGCATCACCGACTCCTCCCGGTCATGGTTCGCCATGAGCCGCGACCGGTACCTCCCGGAGTGGTTCGGGGCCGTGCACCCGCGCTACCGGACGCCGTTCCGCTCGATCCTGTTCCTGGTGCCGGTGGCGATCGCCTTCGCGATCCTTCCGTTGCTGCTCGACAAGCCGACGCTGCTGTCGACCGTGATCACCTTCTCGATCCTGTCGGGGCTGCTGACCTACGCATTCATGGTCGTCAACATGCTGAGGTTCCGGAAGCTGTGGCCGATCGGCTCCATCAAGCGGGCGTACACCCTGCCGATGCATCCCATTCCCTCGATTGCACTGGCAGTGGTCGCGGCGATCGTGTTCTTCGCGACCTACCTGGGCTACGGCAGCACATTGATGTCAATCCTGGTGTTCTACTTGCTCGCCTCGGTGTGGTTCGTTCTTCGGCGGTTCAAGTACGTCGACCGGAACGCCGAGTTCACTGCGCCGTTGCCACGCCCTCGAGGTTACTGATGTCGGGAACGACCTGGGTCGCGCTGACAGTGGCCACGGTCGGGGCGGCGGTGCTCACCTACTTGCACCGCCGCCATGTGGCTCGCGTCCAGCGTGACCGCGCGGCATTGTTCGAGCACGCCACCGACGTGCTCGAACAATGCCGCGTCGTGCCTCGCGGACTCGACTTCCCTTTGCTCTATGGACGATTCGCGGGACGAGACGTACGCGTCGAACCTGTGGTCGACGCGCTCGCCCTGCGGGTCGTACCCGTGTTGCGTCTCATGATCACGATCCGTGAACACTTTCCCGGACAGCCGACGTTGTCAGTGCTCAGCAACGAGACGGGACATGAGTTCTTCTCCGGGCACCGTCAACTGCTGCGCTGGCGCGACCCGTCCTGGCCCGAGTGGGCCTCGGTGACCTGTGCCGCCGAAGGGGTGGATCGCGAGCTGGCCGACACCGCCGTGAGCCTGGTGACCGAGGATTCGGCGGTGAAGCAGATCCTGGTCACCGAGCGGGGTGTCCGCTGCGTAATCCGTGGCGCACAGGCCAATTCGACGGCCTACCGGGTCACGCGCCGCGCCGATCTCTCGGAGGCGCGGGTAACGGCGGAGGATCTGCGGCAGGCGGTCACGATGACCGCTGAGCTGTGCGACCGGGTCGCGGGCCGGCCGAGACAGACGCCGGCTGGGGTATCGGAGGCAGGATCGCTATGAATCGACCAATTCACCCGTTGCTGGTCCTCGGCATCGCCATAGTGCTGCCGGGGGTCGGGCAGGTCGTCAACGGCCAACCCCGGCGTGGCCTGGTGTTCGTCTTCTACACCTTGCTGCTGGGAGTGATCACGTACCTGGTGGCACCCGCGGAAGCGTCCGCCATCGGACAAGTCGCCGGAGGGGTGTTCGTGTACGCCCTGAGCGTGCTCGACGCCTACCAGGTTGCCGCAAGGCGCCGTTATGCCGCCGCGCGACACTGACCCCGCGGGTCGGATCAGGTTGTGGCTCTGAGGCTTACGTGATGACGATGCACCACCTACGAACCCTCGGTTGGTCTTAGAACCCTGCCACCGGCCGGTACCCGTATTCCTGCGGCGGACATCCGCATCTCCCAAGTGCCTAGACGACGAACGGCCACTTCCCACTCGGGGAAGTGGCCGTTCGGATGTGTGCGGTGTGCCGCTCAGCGCCTACCGGGCCGCTTGGCGCCGGCTTTGATGGCCAGCCCGACGACCGCTGGTTCTGGCTTGGACTCAGCCACCGGCGGTGCCTCGGCGGCGGGCTTTTGCGCGGCGGGGGTGGTCTTCTTGGCGCCGGGACGTTTGGCGCCTGCGGCGATCCCGAGGCCGACGACCGGCGGTTCGGGCTTGTCCGGTGCTGCCGGGGCAGGTGCGGCCGTGGTCTTCTTGGCGCCGGGGCGTCTGGCGCCTGCGGCCAGGCTGAGGCCCTTGACGGGGGCCGCGGCGGGTGCCGATGCCTCGGCAGCCGGAGCAGCCTTTTTGGCGCCGGGACGTTTGGCGGCGCCGGCCATGCCGAGGCCGGTGACCGGTTTGACTTCAGTGACGGGAGCGGGTGCCTGGGCGGGTGCGGCCGCTGCTTCGGCTTGGGCGGCTTGGGTTTTGGCCTCGGCTTCGGCGCTGACCTTGGCGTGTGCTTCGGATTCCTTTGCCGCCGTGCCTTTTTCGGGCAGCGTGACGGCGCTCTTGTCCAGCGAGTTGAGCAGCAGCTGAGCCACGTCGAGCACTTCGGCTTTGTCGACGTTGCGGGCGGCGGCCACGTCGTCGACACCGTCGGTGATCATGACGCGGCAGAACGGGCAGCCGGTGGCGATGGTGGAGGCGGTGTCCATGGCTTCTTCGGTGCGTTCGACGTTGACGCGTTTGCCGAGGTGTTCTTCCATCCACATCCGCGCGCCACCGGCACCGCAGCACAGGCCGCGGTCGGCGTGGCGGGGCATTTCCTTGAGCGTCACCCCGGAGGCTTCGACGAGTTCGCGCGGGGCTTCGTAGACCTTGTTGTGGCGCCCCAGGAAGCAGGGGTCGTGGTAGGTGACTTCGGGGCCGCCGGTGGAGGTGACCGGGATGAGTTTCTTGTCGCGGACCAGGCGGTTGAGCAGCTGGGTGTGGTGCACGACGGTGTAGTTGGCGCCCAGCTGCGGGTATTCGCGGCCGATGGTGTTGAAGCAGTGCGGGCAGGTGACGATGATCTTGCGGTCGACGGTTTCGACACCTTCGAACAGTTCGTTGATGGTTTCGACGTTTTGGGCGGCGAGTTGTTGGAACAGGAACTCGTTGCCGGAGCGGCGGGCGGAGTCGCCGGTGCAGGTTTCCCCGGTGCCCAGCACCAGGAATTTCACCCCGGCGGTGGCCAGCAGTTCGGCGACGGCTTTGGTGGTCTTTTTGGCGCGGTCTTCGTAGGCGCCGGCGCAGCCGACCCAGAACAGGTACTCGAACCCGTCGAAGGACTCGACGTCGTGGCCGTAGACCGGGACGTCGAAGTCGACCTCGTCGATCCAGGTGGTGCGGTCTTTGGCGTTCTGGCCCCAGGGGTTGCCTTTGGTTTCCAGGTTTTTGAACAGCACGCCGAGTTCGCCGGGGAATTCGGATTCGACCATGACCTGGTAGCGGCGCATGTCGACGATGTGGTCGATGTGCTCGATGTCGACCGGGCACTGCTCGACGCAGGCGCCGCAGTTGGTGCACGACCACAGCACGTCGGGGTCGATGACCCCGCCCTGCTCGGCGGTGCCGACCAGCGGGCGCAGCGCCTGGGCGGGCCCGGAGCCTTCGATGCGGGCGTAGCCGTCCTCGGGCACGCCGTGGCCGTGCAGGCTGTCACCCAGGGCGGCGAAGTCGACCGAGCCGTCTTCGGGCATCGGTGTGCCTTCGATGATGTAGGGGGCCTTGGCGAACAGGTGATCGCGCAGGTTCATCATCACCAGCTTGGGCGACAAGGGTTTGCCGGTGTTCCAGGCCGGGCATTGGGATTGGCAGCGGCCGCATTCGGTGCAGGTGGCCATGTCGAGGTTGGCTTTCCAGGTGAAGTCCTCGATGCGGCCCTTGCCGAACACCGCGTCTTCGGCGGGATCGTCGAAGTCGATCTTGTTGCCCTGGTATTCCATGGGCAGCAGCGGGCCCAGCCCGTCGGGCAGGCGTTTGAAGGTGACGTTGATCGGGGCCAGGCCGATGTGCAGGTGCTTGGAGTGCAGCACGATCAGCAGGAACACCAGCATCACGCCGATGTGGCCCATCAACGCCAGGGTTTCGATCCACACGTTGGCGGTGTGCCCGAGCGGGGCCAACAGGGCGGCCATGGCGTCGGAGAAGAACGCCCCGGATTGGTAGGGGAAGTTCTCGCCCAGCACGTTGACCGCGGCGCCGCGGAAGATCGCGTAGGTCGCGATGACCAGGAAGATCATGATCAGGATGGTCCAGGCGCCGCCGTTGTGGGAGCCGTAGAAGCGTGACTCGCGGCCCAGCTGTTCGGGGTTTTTGCGGATGCGGATGATCGCGAAGACGATGATGCCGGCCAGCACCGCGACGGCGAAGAAGTCCTGCAGGAAGCCCAGCACCGCCCAGCGCCCGACCAGCGGGATGTGGAATTCGGGGTCGAACAGCACCCCGTAGGCCTCCAGGTACACCGTGGCCAGCACGAAGAAGCCCCACATGGTGAAGAAGTGCGCCAGGCCGGGGATCGACCACTTCAGCAGCTTGGACTGGGCGAAGACTTCCTTGTTCTGGTTCAGGAAACGCTGAACCAGATGGTCCTTGCGGCCCCGCTCATCGCCGACCTTCTGCCCCGAGCTGATCAGCCTGGTCAGCCACCACACCCGCTTGGCAGCGAAACCCAACACCACCACCGTGGCCAGCAGCCCGACAATCAGCCGCGACAAAACTAGGGTGTGTTCGAGACTCTCCATAGCATCAGCTCCAATTTCGTGAGTCACTCGCCGGAATCCTGGCTTCCGCCAACGCTCTACGCGACGTTCGGCTTTCGGCAGCTCAGCCGAACAGGAATGCGGCTTCTGTATAACGCTTCTGGGGAACGGCCTTGAGCTTTCCGAGGGCCTCCTCGAAGCTCACGTGGTCGATCTCCGTGCCTTTCAGCGCGACCATGGTGCCCCAGAAGCCTTCCACCACAGAGTCGATGGCAGCCATGCCCAGCCGGGTGGCCAGGACGCGGTCGAAGGCGGAGGGCACGCCGCCGCGCTGCGTGTGGCCCAGGATGGTGGCGCGGGTTTCGATGCCGGTGCGGGACTCGATCTCCGGGGCCAGTTGATCGGCGATGCCGCCGAGCCGTGGCCGCCCGAAGGCGTCCAGCCCGCGCTGGGAGTGCGGGAACTCCAGGTGCTCAGGGACGAAGCCTTCCGCCACCACTATCAGTGGTGCCCGCCCGCGGGCGTACGCTCCCTTCACCCACTGCGCAATCTGCTCGATGCTGACCTTCTGCTCCGGGATGAGGATGGCGTGGGCACAGGCTGCCATGCCGGCATGCAACGCGATCCATCCCGCGTGACGGCCCATCACTTCGGCGATCATGCAGCGGTGGTGCGATTCGCCGGTCGTGCGGAGCCGGTCGATCGCTTCCGTGGCGATCTGCACCGCGGTGTCGAAACCGAACGTGTAATCGGTGGCATCCAGGTCGTTGTCCACGGTTTTGGGTACGCCGACGATCTTCAGACCGGCATCTGTCAGGCGTTGCGCCGCAGCCAAAGTCCCCTCACCGCCGATGGCGATGATCGCGTCGATCCCCAGCCGGGCCATGTGTGCCTTGATGACCTCGGGGCCGCCGCCGTTCTCGAACGGGTTGGTGCGTGAGGTGCCCAGGATGGTGCCGCCCTGTTTGGCGATACCCCGGACCATCGTGCGGGGCAGGTCGACAACGTCGCCCTCTACCACGCCGCGCCATCCGTCGAGGAATCCAACAAACTCATGACCGTAGACGGCAATGCCCTTCAGCACGGCGGCGCGGATGACCGCGTTCAATCCGGGGCAGTCGCCACCGCTGGTGAGGATTCCGATTTTCATGTTTCGACCCAGATCGTAGGAGAGGGATTGCCGGTGGCGCGCCCCGTCAAGCCCGGCATCTTTCCCGGACCTGACGGGGCGCCGGGCGTCATGCCGCGAAGACCACGAAGAACTTTCTGATTCGTTCCTGGATTTCCCAGGTTCCTTTCCACCCGATCGGGAAGAACGCGGCAGATCCTGCCTCCACGGTGACCGGGTCGCCGCCGTCCTCAGTGATCACCATGCGTCCTTCGAGCACGTGAATCACTTCGCCGCGGTCCACGAACTCCCAGCGGGACAGGCCGGGGGAGGCCTCCCAGACACCAGATCGGATGCCAGGCTCGGCACTGATGAAGGGAACGGAAGACCGTACTCGGATTTCCTCTCCCAGCACCTCGGCCGAGGGCTGGCCCAGCAGGGACTCTTCGAGGTTCTCTTCGAAGAGTGCTGCGGGCCAGAAGGTTTGGCTCATTTGTGGGTATTACCTTTCTTTTGGTGAACGGAGGCACCGTGCCCCCGGTATGGACGTGAGAGGACGTCTGGCGTCATGCCGCGAAGATCACGAAGAACTTTCTGATGCGTTCCTGGATTTCCCAGGTTCCTTTCCACCCGATCGGGAAGAACGCGGCAGATCCTGCCTCCACGGTGACCGGGTCACGGCCGTCCTCGGTGACCACCATGCGTCCTTCGAGCACGTGAATCACTTCGCCGCGGTCCAGGAACTCCCAGCGGGACAGACCGGGGGAGGCCTCCCACACGCCGGAGAGGATGCGAGAGTCGTCGCTCTTGAAGGGAATGGCAATTCGTGTCGGGATCTCGTCACCGATCACCTCGGCCAAGGGAGGCGCGAGGAGGGCCTCTTCGAGCTGCCCCTCGAAGAGTTCGGCGGGCCGGAAGGTTTGGCTCATGGTGGTTTACCGTTCTGCTGGATGGGATGTGGACAGTTGACGGCTCGGCTATTCGAGGTTGGCGTGCCGCAGCCAGAGTTCTTCGGCGCGGATGTCGGTGTTGTCCCACAGCGACTGGAACATGGCCTCGGTGACGACGAAAAGCACCTGTTCGAACAGGGATCCGGCGTACTGGCGGGAAACGTTGGAGCCGTGATCGGTCTTCTGGGCGGCGGGAATGATCACCACCGCGTCGGACAGCCGGGCCAGCGGAGAACGCGGATTGGTGGTGAACGCAGCGACGCGCGCTCCTGACTTCGCAGCCGTTTGGGCCGATTTGACCACGCTCGAGGTCGTTCCCGACCCCGACGCCACCAACAGCAGATCGCCGAAACTGATTGCCGGCGTGGTGGTGTCGCCAGCGACGTGCACCTCCAGACCAAGATGCATCAGTCGCATGGCGGCCATGCGTAGCACCAGCCCGCTGCGACCCGCCCCGGCGACGAACACCCGGGTGTACTGGCGGAGGTTACGCGCGAGGGCGGCCACCTGCTGTTCGTCGACCTTGGCTGCCGTGGCCGCGATCTCGTCCCGGACAAAAGACAGGTTGCCGGCGATGCTTTCCCCCGTCACGTCCGAGGTATTGTCGGTTGTTGCCGTCATGTCGTCTCCTCCTTCGGATCCTGCAGAGGTGGGCTTGACACACATCGTCCTGCCATTTGCGGGTAGGAGGAACGCCAATTTGGGATGGTTTGATCTACCCGTTCGAATAGGCGGACCGGATACCCGCGCTCATGCGCGAGCTATCGGAGATTCGTTGGCGGTCAACGCGTTGCGGCCCCGTCCGCCGCTACGTCGCGGCCGTAAAGCCGACCCGGAGAAGTCCCGGGTCACACGGACGCCGCGGGATCCTCGTCAAATCTGATGCCGAGCTGCGCCAGCGCATCATCGAGCACCCGTTGCACAGTCAGCGTGTCATCGAGTGGCATGACAGTGCTCTCGGTCCGCCCGGCCTTGACGGCCTCGGTTACTTCGATGAGCTCGTGCGAAAACCCACTTCCCAGCGGGGGCAGGTCGAACTGTTCTGATTCGTGACCTTGCCGATGCAGCACAAAAGAATTCGGGTGGTGAAACCGCGGCAGGACGTCGATCCATCCCGTGCTGCCGAAGATCCTGGCGTGCCCGGGCATCGGGCTGTGCAACGAACACATCAATGTCGCGGTTCGGCCGTCCGCGAAGCCGAGCAGCAGGCTCGCGTCGGCATCCACCCCCGATGGCTCGAGCGAACCCGACACCGTCACGGATGTCGGATCTCCGAGCACCATCTGTGCGAACGACACCACGTACACCCCCAGATCCAGGAGTGCACCGCCTCCGAGCTCGTAGGCGAAGACTCGGTCGGCCGGATCGAAGGTTCGCGTCACGCCGAGGTCGGCCTGTACCGACCGCACCGTGCCGATCGCACCGTCGGCAAGCAGTTTTCGGGCGGCCACGACCGCAGGCTGGAATCGGGTCCACATCGCCTCCATCGCGAACACCTGGTGTTCACGAGCCGCGTCCACGAGCGATCGGGCCCCGGCGAGCGTGGCGGTGAAGGACTTTTCGACCAGCAGTGCCTTGCCCGCGGCCGCGGCAGCGCGCCCGATCGCGTGGTGATGCGTATGCGGCGTCGCGATGTACAGCACATCGACATCGGGATCGGCGACGATGTCCCGGTACGAACCGTAACTACGCTCGATACCGTACTCGGCGGCGAATGCCTCTGCGCGAACCGCAGATCGGGATGCGACCGCGAGGACCGTCGCGTCCGGTACGTGAGCGAAGTCGCCAACCATCTTCGCGGCGATGCGACCCGGCCCGACGATTCCCCACCGTATCGACACTTGAGATCCGTTCTGTATCAGAGAGTTTTGCGATCCAGACCCGACGATACCGGTTGCTCGGCCGCGGACACCGGTTCAAAGGCGAGCATCGGGGAAGGCGATCACCGACAGGAAGCTGATGGGCAGCTGCACCAGATCGACTGGCCCGTGCGCGCCTTCACCATCGAGCTGCAGCGAGTCGCCGGGGTGCAACCGGTACACCGAGTGACTGTGGCTGTAATCGATCACCCCTTCGAGCATGTAGATGAACTCGGTGCCGGGGTGTTGGAACAGCGGATACGTCCGGCTCTTCTCGGTCAGCGTGACGTGCAGGCATTCCAACCGTTTGTGCTCGCCTCGCAGTGAGCCCAGCAATTGGTACTCGTGCCCATCGCGGGTGCCATCGCGCACGATGTGCGCGCCGTTGCCGGCTTTGACGAATGCGGCTGGGCGCTCCACGTCGGCCCCGCGGAACAGCGACGACACCGGCACATCCAAACCTTTGGCGAGCAACGCCAACGTCGACAGGCTGCACGAGGTTTGGACGTTCTCGATCTTGGACAACATCGCTTTCGAGATGCCCACTGCGTTGGCCATCTCGCCGAGGGTCAGGCCGCGCTGCTGGCGCAACAGCCGGACATTTCGGGCGATGGCCGATTCGAGTTCCAGAGCCTCGATCGACTCGTCCGAGTCGCGGTCCGTCGCGATGCCCGAGATGTTGCGCAGGAGCGGAGTGTCGGTCACCCCACCACTGTAGTTTTCGGGCGGGCCATTGCGGGGGATGCGGGCAAACACGGATCACCACAGTTTCATCGGCGCCGACGGATGGGTAGGGATAAGTCCGACGGCGGCCGGCGCGCTGACTCGGTAGGATCAGCGCGCCGGCCAGAGGAGCTTACCGTCATCCCGGATCTCGCGGTATTGCCATGCACTGCCGTGACATTCGTGATGTCGCGGCGTGCGGACACCGCCCTATGGCATCCCGGGAACCCACGAGGTTCCGGCGAGCGGGATGCGAGACATCGCCGCCGCCTCGACCGTCAAGGACACCATGTCCTCGGGTTCCAGGTGCTGGACGTGGGCCTTACCGCAAGCGCGTGCGATGACCTGGAGCTCCAGCGTCAGCACCCGCAGGTAGTTCGCCAACCGACGACCACCCTCGATCGGGTCGAATCGGGCGGCCAGCTCAGGATCCTGCGTGCTGATGCCGGTCGGATCCTTTCCGTCCTGGAAGTCGTCGTAGAACCCGGCGGCACTGCCCAGCTTCTCGTACTCAGCGGCGTACCGAGGATCGTTGTCGCCGAGAGCGATCAACGCGGCGGTTCCGATGGCCACTGCGTCGGCGCCCAGCGCCAATGCCTTGGCGACGTCGGCGCCGTTGCGGATACCGCCGGAGACGATCAGCTGGACCTTGCGGTGCATACCCAGTTCCTGCAGGGCCTGCACAGCCAAAGGAATCGCAGCCAGCGTCGGGATGCCGACGTGTTCGATGAACACTTCTTGAGTTGCCGCGGTACCGCCCTGCATCCCGTCGACGACGACCACGTCGGCACCGGCGGCGACGGCCAGCTTTACGTCGTAGTACGTGCGGGTGGCACCCACCTTGACATAGATCGGCTTCTCCCAGTCGGTGATCTCCCGGATTTCCGCGATCTTGATGGCGAGGTCATCCGGGCCGGTCCAGTCCGGATGCCGTGACGCCGAGCGCTGGTCGATACCCTGTGGCAGAGTACGCATTCCGGCGACGCGCTCGGAGATCTTCTGGCCCAGCAGCATGCCACCGCCACCCGGCTTCGCACCCTGCCCGAGCACCACCTCGATGGCGTCCGCTTTGCGCAGGTCGTCGGGGTTCATCCCGTAGCGCGACGGAAGATACTGGTACACCAGGTTCTTCGACTGGCCGCGCTCCTCCGGTGTCATGCCGCCGTCACCAGTCGTGGTGGAGGTGCCCACCGCGCTGGCCCCTCGGCCCAGGGCCTCCTTGGCGCGTCCGGACAGCGCGCCGAAGCTCATGCCCGCGATGGTGATCGGAATATCGAGGTGTAGCGGGTATTTCGCATGCCGGTCGCCGAGCACCACGTCGGTGGCACACTTCTCGCGATAGCCCTCGAGCGGGTAACGCGACACCGACGCGCCGAGGAACAGCAAGTCGTCGAAGTGCGGCAGCTTGCGCTTGGCACCCCAGCCACGGATGTCGTAGATACCCGTGTCGGCGGCCCGTTGGATGGCGGCGATGGTGGTCCGGTCAAAGGTGGCGGACTCACGCAGGCCAAGCCTGGCCCGGTCGTCGTCTGTTTGACTCATCAGTATGCTCCGGCGTGATCGACGTGGAAGTGGTAGAGGTTGCGGGCAGACCCGTACCGCGTGTAGGAGGCAGTGTCGTCGTCATCGAAGCCGGCCGCCTTCAACAACATGGCCAGCTCCTGGTGGTGCTCGTCCCGCATTTCCTTCGCGACGCAGTCCGCACCCAGCGATGCGGCATTACCGCGCAGATAGATTCGCGTTTCGTAGATCGAGTCACCGAGTGCCTCGCCGGCGTCGCCGCGGATCACCAGGCGTCCGGCTTGCGCCATGAAGGCACTCATGTGGCCGACGTTGCCGCCCACCACGATGTCGACGCCCTTCATCGAAATTCCGCACCGCGCAGAGGCGTTGCCCTCGATCACCAACAATCCTCCGTGCGCGGTCGCCCCGGCGGACTGAGAGGCACTGCCCTTGACCCATACGGTGCCGCTCATCATGTTCTCGGCGACACCGGTTCCGGCGTTGCCGTTGATGGTGATCTCGGCCTGCTGGTTCATCCCCGCGCCGTAGTAGCCGAGGTGTCCGTCGACCGTGATCTTGACCGGTGCGTTGACGCCAACCGCGACGTTGTGCGCTCCCGCCGGGTTCTTGATGAGAAATTCACCGGACAGATCCGCGGCATGCAGGGCGGCGTTTACCTCCCGCAGCGGCGTTTCAGCCAGGTCGTATGTCAACGGCTCCATGCGTACACCACCTCGGGCTCGGGTTCCCAGATCTTTGCGTTTTCGACACCCGGCAGCGATGCCAGGGCACGGTATTCGCTCGCCATCGCGACCCAGTCGGGAGTCTCGGCGATCACGGCAGGTTTGCACGAGATCGCATCGCGCACGATCGCGAACGAGTCATGGTTGGACACCAACAGCGTGTAGAACCCGTCGAAGGTGGCGCACAGCTCCTTCAACGCCGTTTCGACATCGCGCCCCTGGGCCAGTTGGTGCGCCACGAACCGGGCTCCCACCTCGGTGTCGTTCTCGCTGTCGAACGACACTCCCTCCCGGCGCAGATCCCGGCGCACGGTGGCGTGGTTCGAGAAAGATCCGTTGTGCACCAAGCATTGTCCGGTGCCCACGGCGTACGGGTGGCAACCTGCCGGCGTGACGGCGGACTCGGTGGCCATGCGGGTATGCCCCACACCCTGCCAGCCCTGCGCCTTGGGCAGTCCCCACGCCTCGGCAAGTGTCCGTGGGTGGCCGACGCCTTTGAGCACCGCGAGATCGGCACCGAACCCGACGACCAGCGCGTCCGGCAGAGCCGTGCGGGCCGCTTCGAGCAGCAGCTCCGAATCGATCGGAGCCGTCAGCAGATACGTGTGCTCGTAGGCGCGCACGGTCACCTCGACGCCGGCCTGCGCACTGACGGCAGCGGCGACCTCGTCAGTTGGCGCGGTGACCTCGAGCAGCGACACGGCGCCGTGTCCCGGTGGCGTCCAGTTGGGGTCGCCGTAGACCGCGACACCCGCCGAATCCATTCCGCGGTCGGCCATTTCGCACAACATCCCGGTGAGCAATTCGCCCAGCCTCGGATACAGTTCGGGGCGGCGCAGATGCAGCCCCACGATTCCGCACATTTGTTGGTCTCCCTTCTCAGAATGCCGTCAGGTACTGATCGATTTCCCAGGCACTTACCTGGCTGTGATAGCTGAAGAACTCGTCGCGCTTGAGGTCGGTGAAGTACTTGGAGACCCCGGCACCGGCGGCGTCGAGGACGTCCATCATCACCGGGTCTGCCTCCAGTGTTTCCACGGCGTGGAGCAGCGTTACCGGCAGCGCGGGCCGTGAGGTGGCCTGCGCCCCCATCTCGCCGGGGTCCACTTTGTTGGCGATGCCGTGCAGCCCGGCGCCGATCGCCGCCGCGGCCGCCAGGTACGGGTTCGCCGATCCGCATCCACCACGCAGCTCGATCCGCTGATTGTCGGGAATGCGGATGTAGTGGGTGCGGTCGTTGCCGCCGAAGGTCGGATTGTTCGGCGCCCAGGACGCACCGGACGTCACCGCAACGGCGCGGGTTCGCTTGTAGGAGTTGACAGTCGGGGCGATAACTGCCTGTAGCGCGCTCGCGTGCTCGAGTATGCCGCCGATGAAGTGGTAGGCCGTTTCCGAAAGCCCGAGACCTCGCTCATCGGTATTGGTGGGGAACACCGGCGTGCCACCACTGGTGAGAGAGATGTGCAGGTGCAACCCGCTGCCGGTGCGGTCGGAGAACGGTTTCGGCATGAACGTGGCGATCATGCCGTGTTCCTCGGCGCTCATCGCCAGTAGATAGCGCAGCGTCACCACGCGGTCGGCAGTGACCAGAGCCTCCGCGTACTGGAAGTTCTGCTCGAACTGGCCGTTGCCGTCCTCGTGGTCGTTGGCGTAGTTGGACCAGCCGAGCTGGTTCATCGCCGTGGAGATCCCGGAGAGGTGCTCGTACATCCGGGTCAGGCCGCGCACGTCGTAGCACGGGTTCGCGGCCACGTCGTTCTTGTCCGCGGTGGACAGCGTGCCGTCACTGTTGCGGGTGAGCAGGTAGTACTCCACCTCCGCACCCATCCACGGTTCGAAGCCCGCGTCGGCAGCGCGCTGGATCATGGACTTGAGAATGTTCCGGGGTGCGTACGGCCAGGGCTTGCCCTCGACGTGCACGTCGCAGTGCACGAGTGCCAGCCCCTCCTTGACGAATGGGATCGGCGTGAACGACGCCGGGTCGGGAATCGCAATCAGGTCAGGGTCTTTGGGCTCCTGGCCCATGGCGCCGGCGGCGTAGCCGGCGAAACCGACACCGTCCTTGGCGAGTTCATCGACTGCCTCGACCGGCACCAGCTTGGCGCACGGCTTTCCTCGGAGGTCAACGAAGAGCGCGAGGATGAACTTCGTTCCCGATTGTTCCGCCTGTGTGGCGAGGTCAAAGGACATATTTTCTGCCTTGTCTCTTATTAGGAATCAATGTATCACACTAGTAAACACTGTGACCGCTGTCATAGGCAAGGGGCAATTGTGATGACTCTGACCGTCTCTCGGCGCGAGGGCGTGTGGGGCGGCTCGCAATTGATGTTTCCTAAAGGTGGACATTGTTCACTGTGCGTCGTAAGCTGACGATCGATCCAGTGAGGCTGGTCACATCTGCACTTACGTGAGCAATCGCCTGAACACGCCCTCTCAGAAAGCAATCGATATGTCTGAAACTGTCCTTACGACCGACGTCGTCATCGTGGGCGGCGGACTCGAAGGCTGCTCGGCAGCCTGGTCGCTGGCCCAGCGTGGCATCACCGATGTCACGATTCTCGAGCGCGACACCGTTGGCTCGGGCGGCACGGGGAAGTCCTCCGGCGTCGTGCGCTGCCACTACGGGGTCAGCTCGCTGGCCGCAATGGCGACTCGAAGCCTCGAACTTTTCGAGAACGCCGAAGAGATCCTCGGTGAGGATGTCGGTTTTCACCAGACGGGCTACGTGGTCGGCGTAGGCCCGCAGAACGTCCAGGCCATCCGCGACTCGATGGCCGCGCAGCGCGCCGTGGGTGTGCGCACCGAGGACATCGACGCCACCGAGGTTCAAAAGCTTTGGCCTGTCGCCGATCTGGAACCGTTCGCCGCGTTTGCGTGGGAGGAACGTGGTGGCTACGGCGACGCCTACCAAACCGCTCAGGGTTTCGCTGCGGCAGCTCGCCGCCAAGGGGTGCGCCTGAAGCAGAGCACGACGGTCAGCGAGATCATCGTCGAGAACGGCCGCGCCACAGGTGTGCGCCTGGCCGACGGCAGTGTCGTGTCGGCCGCCACGGTCGTCCTCGCAGCCGGACCCTGGTCGGTTGCATTGCTGGCCGCCCACGGCATCGAGTTGCCGATCACGGTGCACCGCGAGCAGATCGTGCTCATCGATCCGGGCCAGGATCTCGGCAAGGTTCCGGTGTTCTCCGATCTGGTGTCGTTGCAGTACGTCCGACCGGAAGGCTCCGACGGGCAGATCCTGTTCGGTAACTCCGCTCTCGACGTGCTCGAACCCGCGGACCCGGACAACTACCTCAACCGCGCCGACGACGACTTCATCGACCTCACCGTCGACAAGATCGGGACACGGTTCCCTGGCCTGGAGAACCCGTCGATCGCGTCGACGTACGCCGGTTGCTACGACGTCACCCCGGACTTCAACCCGGTGATCTCGAGAACCCCCGTCGACGGGCTGATCGTCGCTGCGGGATTCTCCGGCCACGGCTTCAAGATCGCCCCCGCGGTGGGCCGGCTCGTCGCCGACCTCGTCGTGGACGGAACCAGCACCGACGCCGACATCCCGGCTGAGGACTTCCGGCTGTCCCGATTCGCCGAAGGGAAATTGCTCACCAGCCCCTTCCCGTACGTCGGCGCGGGCCAGATGCGCTGACCCGATCGCGGGTCCGGCTGGGGGAGGCGTAGCAGCAGGTCTCCCAGCCGGCGCCCGTGGGCGGCACCGGCCTGCGGTCACCCATACTGTCGCCGCCGTCAACCGACCTTCGCCAGGTTGGTGACTGAACCCGGCCTACCACTGAATCTGGGTATCGGATCTATTCGCTGAGTAACGTCTGCCGCGTCAATCGAGAAGGTATACCGGATAGGGTTAATCTCCGAGACGGGGTGACATGGTCGACGGAATTGGGCTGTCGGTTGGAGCGACCAACCTGACAGCGGTCGTGGTGGGACGAGCCGCGGTGACGCGCTCGCCGGTGCTGACGCTGTATCCGCATCGGCGTCCCGAAGTGGGCGTACCCAGCGAAAATCCGGACCTCACCGAACGCGGCCTGGTCATCACGGACTTCGTCGAACGGGTCGGCGACCCGGTCGGCATCCTGGCCTCGGACGGCTCGTCGCATCAGGGCGAGATCCTGGTAGCCGACGCGCTCGGCGCGCTGCTACGTGCCCTGACCCGGGGCCGCCAGGTTGACGATCCGATCGCGATCACGCACCCGGCGCACTGGCGGCCGAACCAGGTCGATGCCCTGCGCAGCGCACTGACGTCGGTGCGCGAGTTCGCGAGTGAACCGGCCCTGGTGTCGGATGCCACCGCCGCGTTGGTCGCCTTGCAGAACGATCCGGGTGTGCCGACGCGCGGCGTGATCGCGCTGTGCGACTTCGGCGGCAGCGGCACCAGCATCACGTTGGCCGACGCGGCACGCGGATACCAGCCGATCGCGCCGACCGTGCGTCACCCCGACCTGTCCGGGGATCTGATCGACCAGGCGTTGCTCACGCACATCGTGAACGACCTCTCGGCGGCCGGGACCATCGACCTGGCGAGCACCTCGGCGATCGGCTCGCTCGGCCGGCTGCGCGGTGAGTGCCGCCGCGCCAAGGAGAGGCTGTCCACCGACTCGGTCACCTCGCTGGTTGCCGAGCTGCCCGGGCACCGCAGTGAGGTCCGGCTGAACCGCAACGAACTCGACGAGGCCATCGGTGCGCCCCTGGCGGAATTCGTCGCGGTACTGCAGGACACCGTGGAGCGCAGTGGCGTGAGGCCGGGCGACCTGGTCGCGGTGGCGACCATCGGCGGCGGGGCCCGGATCCCGGCCATCACGACCGCGTTGTCCCAGCATTTCCAGCTTCCGGTGATCACCGGCGCCCAGCCCGAGCTGACCGCGGCGATCGGTGGCGGGTTGACCGCGGTGCGGGGTACGGCCGAGGAGGGCATGACCGCGTTGGCTCCGGCGGCGGCCGCCGCACCCGCCACCCAGGCGGCCGCGGCCGTCGCGCCCGAGCCGCCCCCGGCGCCGCAGGCGCTGGCGTGGTCGGACGCCGAGGACATTCCCGACGTCGCTCCCACCGGGTACGAGGCCGACTTTGCGGACTATGACGAGTCCGGGCCCGGCGGCTCGACCACTGCGCGCCCGCGGATGCAGTTCAGTGAGCCGGAATTGTCTCCGCACGACGAGGCGATCGCCCGGCCCTGGTACCGCCGTCCTGCGGTGGCACTCGGCGTCGGCGGCGCTGCCGCACTGGCGGCCGTGGCCGCGGTGGTCTTGCTGGTCGGTAACGGCGACGCCGAAAATCCGGAGCCCACGTCGACGTCCGGATCGGTCACCTCGACGACGGCACCCGCCGAGGCGCCCGCGCCGGCCGAACAAGCGCCCGTCCAGGATGCTCCGGCGCAGCAGCCCCAGACCGTCACGCGTGAAGCTCCGGCCCCCGAGACCGTGATCGAGACCGCGCCGGCCTCGGAGGCGCCGCCGCCACCGGCGGAGACCCCGCCGCCGACCTCTGAGGCGCCACCGCCACCGCCACCGACCAGCGAAGCGCCACCGCCTACCAGCGAGGCGCCGCCCGCCACGCCGCCGGCGTGGACCCCGACCGCGCCCTACCCGACCGTCCCGGGCTTGCCGTGGGTGCCGGCACCGGGCGGCGCCCACTAGCCCGAGATCGTCGAGGGACTGGGGCACGGACGCGCCAGCAGTTCCAGCAGCGCTGCGGTTACCTCGTCCGGACGCTCTTCCATGACGTAGTGGTCGGCGCCGCGAAGCCGGGTGAGTGTGGCGTTGGGGATGCGGTCGGCCAGTTCCTCGGCGGTCTGCACCGGGATGTAGCGATCCCGGTCGCCCCAGATGATCGCCGTGGGGCAGGTGATGGTACGTAGCCCGTCGGCGAGCCACGGTACGACGGGCAGGTGGTAGTGCGTGAAGAAGTCGATGAATGTCTGCCTGCCCGACGCAGTGTCCATCCAGCCGAGGTATTCGGTTTCCAATGGTTGGTCCCAGCAACCCATTTGGCGGTAAGGGCGCAGGAAGAGGCGGTGGATGCGGCGCAGCGGCAACCGGCGGGCGGCCGCGGGAGTGTGGGTTACGGCCCACCGCTGACCGCGCGAGAACCGATAGAACCACGGCCGGAACACCCCGTGCGCACGGCTGTTCAGCAATGCGAATCGGTTGACCCGCTCCGGATTTCGCAGCGTGAAGCCGAGCCCGAGGAAGCCGCCGTAGTCGTGGGCGACGAGGTTGAAGTGGTCGAGCCCGAAGGAGTCGGCGATGTGGCCGATCCGGTCGACCTCGGCGTCGTAGGTGGCGGGGGAGTCGGGCGGACCGGACCGGCCGAACCCCGGCCAGTCGGGGGCGATGACACGGTGATGGGCAGCGAGTGCGGGGATCTGATGACGCCAGCACGACGCACTCTGCGGATATCCGTGTAGTAGCAGGACCGGCTCGCCCTCGCCGGTCTCGACGCGGTGGATGCTCATTTTGTGCAAAGTAGTATAAAATTCTGCAAGTGACCAGACCCGAGCCGAAGCGTCGCGGCCGACCGCGGGCGTACGATCCCGAGCGTGCGGTGCGCGACGCGCGTGATGTGTTCTGGCGCAACGGCTATGCGGCGACATCGCTGGACGACCTCGCCGCAGGCATGGGAATGAACCGGCCAAGCATCTACGCGGCGTTCGGCGACAAGCGGGCGCTGTACCTACGGGCGGCAGCCGACTATGGCGAGGCCAGTCGTGCGTCGTTGGCGCGTGCGCTGGCCGGACCGGGATCGCTGCGGGACGTCCTGTACGCGACATACCGCGGTGCGCGCGACTTCTATCTGACCGACGCCGCGCGGGGCTGCTTCCTCATCGGTACCGCCGTGACAGAGGCCAACCGCGACCCGGACGTGCAAGCGATCGTCGACTCGACGTTCGACGCGTTCACCGCAATGTTCACCGAACGGTTCGAAAGGGCGGCCATCGACGGGGAACTGGCGGGCCACCCCGCCGGGATGCTCGCTCAGATCGCCACGGCCGCGCTGAACAACCTCGCGGTACGGGTTCGCGCGGGCGCCGTGCCAGAACTGCTGGACATCCTGATCGATGCGACCGTCAGGGTCATAACCAACGCGTAGCCGTGGCCCCAGGCGAGCACCGCGAACTTGACCACCGCGGCGGCCATGCGAAAGCCGCGGACCGGATCCACGGCGGAAGTGGCCTTGGGCGCGGGCAGGCTCTGGCGCCCGGCCGGGTTGCCGACCACTATGGGTGGGTGCATGACAGGTGGTATCAACGCGAACTGATGCGGGACGGCCGATGACGACCGGCGCGCAGGTGGTGATCGAGCGGCTGCTGGCAGGCGGAGTCGACGTGTGCTTCGCCAACCCGGGCACGTCGGAGATGCATTTCGTCGCGGCCCTGGATTCCGCGCGGGACATGCGGCCGGTGCTGTGCCTGTTCGAGGGCGTGGCCACGGGTGCGGCCGACGGATACGCGCGCATCGCGGGTCGGCCTGCTGCCACGTTGCTGCACCTCGGGCCGGGGATGGCCAACGGACTGGCCAATCTGCACAATGCACGCCGCGCCTTCAGCCCGCTCGTCAACGTCGTCGGCGACCACGCCACCTACCACAAGCCGCTGGACGCCCCGTTGGAGTCCGACATCGAGGCGCTGGCCGACTGGGCCCACGGCTCGGTGCACCGGCCCGCGTCGCCCGCGGACATCGGCGCCGCCGTCGACAGTGCCGTGCAGAGCGCGACAGGGGAGCCCGGCCGGGTGGCCACCATCATCCTGCCCGCCGACTTCTCGTGGGGGCCGGCCGATTCAAATCCGGCAGTGCCACAGCAGCAGCAAGCGGCTACCGCGGGCATGGCGGTGGCCGATGTCGCGGACCTGCTGCGTGACCGCGGCGGCAAAGCGCTCCTACTGCTCGGCGGACCTGCCAACACCGCGGCCGGGCTGACCGCGGCGGCCCGCGTCACCGCGGCCACCGGCGCCCGGGCCCTGGTCGAGACTTTCCCGGCCCGCCTGGCCCGCGGCCGCGGCGTGCCGCACCACGACCGACTGGCGTATCTGGGTGAGCAGGCAGCTGAACAGCTCTCCGGCACAACAGATCTGGTGCTGGTCGGCGCACGGTCTCCGGTGACCTTCTTCGCGTATCCGGGCAAGCCGGGTGACCTCGTGCCACCCGGTGCGAGCGTTCACGTCCTGGCCCCCGCGGATCTGGAGAAGCTGGCCGACCACCTCGGGGCACCGCCCTACGTCGACAGCCCTCCGACAGCGCCCACGGTTCCGAGCGGGCCACTCAACCCGCAGAACTGGGCCGAGGTGATCGCCGCGCTACTGCCCGAGCGCGCGATCATTTCCGATGAGGCGAACACGAGCGGGCTCTTCCTGCCGGCCGCGACTGCCGGTGCCGCACCGCACGACGTGCTGACCCTCACCGGCGGGGCGATCGGCCAGGGCCTGCCCGTCGCGGTGGGGGCCGCCGTGGCAGCTCCGGACCGCCCGGTGATCGCGCTGCAGGCCGACGGCAGCGCGCTCTACACGATCTCGGCGTTGTGGACCATGGCCCGCGAGCAACTCGACGTCACGGTCGTCATCCTCAACAACCACGCCTACGCGATCCTGCAGCTCGAACTGCAACGCGTCGGAACATCGGCCACGGGTGAGCAGTCGCGGTCGCTGCTCGACCTCAGCCGCCCGGACATCGACTTCGCTTCCATCGCACAGGGATTCGGCGTTCCGGCGACGCGGGCCGGCACCGCGGAGGAACTCGCTGAACAGTTCCGGGCCGCGCTGGCCGAACCCGGCCCGCACCTCATCGACGCCGTGGTGCCGGCCTGGTCGGCAGGTTAGGCCGCGACGTCAGCCTCGCCTGCGCTTCTCCAGGACGACCTGGGCCAGCGGGATCCGCGTCGGCTCGGGTGCGGCTGACAGCCGTGCCGCGACCCCTGCCTCGAGTCGGTCGAAGAACGTGGTGCGCCGCGGGTCCGCGGAACCGCCGTCGAGAGCCTCGGCGAGCACACCGAACACCGCGAACCGGCAGAAGCTCGCCCACTGAGCGCCGAAAACCTTTGCGTCGTGCTCGGTTCGGTACTGATTGAAGAACCGGTCGTCGGCGTCGAACACGTCCAGATGCTCGATCGTGAGCCGTTCGAACCGCCCCGACGGGGCGAACGGTGCCACGAAATCGGCCGCGCGCCGCCCCACGATGGGCAGCGACATGCGTTGCACCTCATCGCCGTTGAGAAATCCGTCGGTGCGCAGCTCGGACAGTGTGTCGGTGAGCGCTGCCAACAACGGCCCGTACCCGAAGTCACCGTCCTCAGCCAATGCCATGGTCAGCACCACCAGTCGCCCGCCCGGACACAGCTCGCGGCCGCGGAACGCGACGAACTCGTGCCAGTCGTGCGCGGCCTGCCTGGCGTAGCTGTCGCGCACGTGGGCATCGGCACTGCAGGCCACCGCGATGTGGTCGGGGACCGGCATCGGTACGCGGCCCAGCCACAGGAGGGACCACGCCGACCAGCCCAGGTTCACGCTGTTCGACGGCAGGATCTGGGTGTAGAAGGACCGTCCGACAGCCGAGGTGAACGTCGCCGAATCCTTGCGCAGGTAGGAGTCCGAATCCTCGGCCACGGTGCGGAACAGTGCCGAGAAGTCGTTGTCGACCGTGTCGGTGTGGGTCACCAGCACCGAGTGTTCGGGACGCGTGCGTCCCCGCAAAGTCGTGATCGCGGCCCCGATCGGCAGCAGTGAATTGTGCCCGGTGCCTGCGCCGTAATCGGCGATCACGATAGGCTGCGGGGCCGACGGTAGCGGAACCGTGCGGGCCGCCTCCTCGAAAAGCTTGATGGCCGAAAGTAATCCGGCCGCCTGCAGCCGCGTGCTCGGCGGGGTGCCCTCCGGCTCCGGCCGGACGACGATGCTGGACTCCGGCATGGTCAGCCCCGCCGTCGCCGCAGTAACAGACCGACCGTCACCCACAGCACGGCCATGGCGACGAGGATCAGCGCAACCCAGTATCGCGGGCCGACTCGGCGTGCCGGACGGTCCGATGTGACGGCGAGGGTCTCGGTGCGAGACATACCCCGACGGTAGTCGAAGCCGACCAACGGCGGATCCTGAACGGCTAGGCAGCGCCCTGGGCCACTCGGGGTTCGAAGCCGGACCGCGCGAACGAGCCGGCGGGCAGGAACCGATCCAACAGCGTGTCGGCGGGTTCCGCGGCGAACTCGGTGATCAACTGCTTGGCGGCGGCCACCGAGGTGACCGCTTCGAACGGTCGCGGATCGTCCAGCAGACCAAAGAGTTTCGACGCGAACCGCGGGCTGGTGTTGGCCGCCGCGAAGAACAGGTGCCCGTACTCGACGAGGTCAGGATCGGAAAGGAAAAGCCGGGTGACCAACTGTGCCGCCCGGGCGCGACGATCGTAGAACTCTTCGAACGCCGCCGTCAGCCATGCGGTGTCGAAGGCGCCGTCGTGCCCGGCGGCCTTGTGCACCAGTGCAGCGGCCTGGATCAGGCCGCCCTGCGCGCCCTGACCGGCGATCGGGTCGTACGCCACGGCGGTGTCGCCGAGCGCCGCGACGGGATGCCCGCTCGCGGTGTGCCCGACCCCGGCGCGCACCACCGGCGTGACGGCACCGGTCAACCAGGAGTGCGGGTCGTCCTCGATAACCTTCAGCGCCTGCACTTCTGGGAGATCCCAGTCGATGTAGTCGCGGTGCAGCCCGGTGACGACCTCCAGAGCGGACGCGGCGCTCGTGGCGCCGGAGAACCGGCGCTCCCAGTCGGTGCCGGGCAGGGCCCAGCCCAGGAACGTCCAGGTCGGCCCCGCGTCCTTGTGCAGGTATGGGCCCAGCCATGATTCACCTTGATCGGTGATGACGGTGAACGCGTTGTGCCTGCCGCCCGCTGCGCTACGGTGCGCGAAAACCTCCGGGCCGTACGGCAATCCGGTGAGTGTCACGGTCAGCAGGGTGCGTTGCGGGCGGTCGTAGGCCGTGCGGTCGGCTACCACCGGGAACAGCGAGGACAACCCACCGCGGCCCGTGGCCACCAGGGTGAGGTCGACGCCTGCGGCGATCTGATCGAGTCGATCCGGATCGACAGCCTCGACGACGAACCGCCCACCCCGCTGCTGGAACAAGGTCAGGCGATCGTCGGCTTTGAGGCGCGTGTCCACTGCGACGCCCTGGAAACCGCCGAAGTCGGCATCGAAGGCGATTTCTTCAGGTCTGCTGTCCACCGAGCCGTCGACCACGCGCACGCTCTGACCGGTCGAGGTGGGTGCCGTCGCCAGATACGTGTTCAACCCGAGGCTCTCCTCGGCGCGCTGCGCGTGACCGAAGATCAGCGCCGTGCCCGTCGGCGGGACGGCGTCGCGCAGGCTGCGTTGATCGCGGTCGCTGTACAGCGTGACGTCAAAACCGTTGTCCAACAGGCCCAACGCAGCCGTCACACCCGTCTGCCCGGCGCCGATGACTGCCGCGGAGCGTCCACTCGAAGTCGTCATGGCAGTGACTATCGGCCCGCCGCGCAACGCGCGGTAGGGACTGGCTCAGCGTGATCGCAAGTCAGTGGCCGCGGGCGACCCATTCGTCGTAGTGGACGATTTCGTCGCCGATGGTGGTGGTGTCGCCGTGACCGGTATAGACGACGGTCTCCCCGGGCAGCATGCCCAGGCGTTTGGAGATGGAGTCCAGGATGGTCGGGAAGTCCGAGAACGACCGGCCGGTCGCGCCGGGTCCGCCCTGGAAAAGTGTGTCCCCCGAAATGACGGCGTTGAGGTCGGGAATGGACCAGCAGACCGATCCGGGGGAGTGCCCGGGGGTGTGCAGCGCGTGCAGTTCGATACCGCCGGCGCGGAGCACCTGGCCGTCGTCGACGGTGCGGAAGTCCTTGTCCGGGTGTACGGCTCGCCACAGCATGTCATCGGCGGGGTGCAGCAGCACCGGGGCGTCGAGGGCCGCGCCGAGTTCGGGGGCCACAGTGATGTGGTCGTTGTGGCCGTGGGTGCAGACCACCGCGACGACGTTGCGGCCGCCGACGGCCTCGATGATCGGTGCCGCGGTGTGGGCCGCGTCGAACACCACGACGTCGTGGTCGTCGCCGACGATCCAGATGTTGTTGTCGACGTCCCAGCTGCCGCCGTCGAGTTCGAACGTGCCGCTGGTGACCACGCGTTCGATGTTGGATGCCGAGCTCATTTGAGCACCACCACCGAGCGCAGCACCTCGCCGGCGTGCATCTTTTTGAAGGCCTCTTCGATCTGGTCGAGGCCGATGCGTTCGGAGACGAACTTCTCCAGTGGCAGCCGGCCCTGCTGGTAGAGGTCCACGAGCATCGGGAAGTCGCGTTCGGGCAGGCAGTCGCCGTACCAGGAGGACTTCAATGATCCACCGCGGGAGAAGAAGTCGATGAGCGGCATCTCCAATGTCATGTCGGGGGTGGGCACGCCGACGAGCACCACGGTGCCGGCCAGGTCGCGTGCATAGAACGCCTGCTTCCAGGTCTCGGGGCGGCCGACCGCGTCGATCACGACATCGGCGCCGAAGCCACCGGTCAGATCCTGAATGGTTTCGACCGGGTCGAGTTCGCGGGCGTTGATGGTGTGGGTTGCGCCGAAGTCGCGGGCCCAGTCCAGTTTCTTGTTGTCGGTGTCGACGGCGATGATCTTCTTGGCGCCCACCAGCGCGGCGCCGGCGATGGCGGCGTCACCCACGCCGCCGCAGCCGATCACCGCGACGGTGTCGTTGCGGGAGATGTTGCCGGTGTTCACCGCGGCGCCGATGCCTGCCATCACGCCGCAGCCCAGCAGTCCGGCGACCGCAGGGTCGGCCTCGGGGTCGACCTTGGTGCATTGGCCTTCGTGCACCAGCGTCTTGTCGGCGAACGCGCCGATGCCAAGGGCCGGGGTCAGCTCGGTGCCGTCGGTCAGCGTCATCTTCTGCTTGGCGTTGTGCGTGGTGAAGCACAGGTGCGGGCGACCACGTTTGCAGGCCCGGCATTCGCCGCACACCGCGCGCCAGTTGAGCACCACGAAATCGCCGGGTTCGACGTGGGTTACGCCTTCGCCGACCGATTCGACGGTGCCGGCGGCTTCATGCCCGAGCAGGAACGGAAACTCGTCGTTGATGCCACCCTCGCGGTAGGTCAGGTCGGTGTGACAGACCCCGCAGGTCATGATGTCGACCACCACCTCACCGGGCCCCGGATCGGGAATGACAATGTCGACCAACTCCACCGGCTGACCTTTGGACCGAGAAATCACACCACGCACCGTCTGGCTCATGCCTATAACCTAATACCTGAGCTTCATCGCACGCGTTCGCGATACCGTGGGTCGTGGTCGACACTCGAACCGAACTGCTGGTCGTCGCGCGGTCTGCGTACCGCCGAAATGACTGGCGTACCAGTTACGAATCGTTCAGCCGCGTCGAGGGTGTGCAGCCACTCGACACCGATGATCTCGCGGTTTTCGCCGCCGTCGCATGGCGCCAGGGCCACGGGCGGGAAGCGCTGCGGATCAACGAACGTGTGCACACCCGGCTGTTGCGCACCGATCCGGTCATGGCGGCCATGAAGGCGGCCGAGATCGGCTTGGCATGGTTGGCTCGGGGACATGTTGCGCTGGCCCGAAACTGGGCGCAGCGAGCCGGCGTTCTGCTGCAGGGTGTACCCGAGGTCGCGGCCCACGGCTACCTCGTCTATCTCGATGGGGTCGCGGCCGCCGACGGCGGCGCGCCCGCGGCCTTGGCTCCCGGGGCGCGCGAGCTGGCTGGGATTGCCGGGCGCGTCGCCGATGGAGCTCTGGCCACGCTCGCACGCGTGCTCGACGGCTTGGCCGCTGATACAGGCGGGTTCGCCACGCTTGACGATGTGCTGCTGCCGACGCTCGACGAGCGGGTGCCCGTGGAGTGGGCGGGTGATGTGTACCGCAGGGCGTTGGGTGCCGCACAGCGTCACGGCGACGGTGCGCGGCTGCGGTCGTGGACCCAGTCGATGCAGCTGTGGTGCGAGACGACGCAGGCCGGCTCGACCGAATCGGCGTACCGCGCGATCTGCGATGTCCATCGACTCACCGCCGAGTCTGCGACCGACCCGGGGGAGCTGATGCGGCGCAGCGTCGATCTGCGCCGCCTGGTCTCCGAGGTGGACGCGGTGGCGGCAGGCTTGGTCGAGCGGTTGCTGGCCCGCGGTATGGGTCACGCTGCTCGATGAGCGCTGCGGACGCCCTCGCCGTTGTCGACGACTGGCCGGTTCCGACTGCCGCTGCGGCGGTGGTCGGGCCGTCCGGCGTGCTGGCCAGCCACGGTGACACCGGCAAGCCTTTCGCGTTGGCGTCGGTGACCAAGCCACTCGTGGCGCGTGCTGCGCAAGTGGCCATCGAGGAAGGCGTGGTCGACCTCGAGACGCCCGCGGGCCCGCCGGGCTCCACGGTGCGTCACCTCCTCGCCCACACGTCCGGGGTGTCGATGAACTCGGCCGACCCCATCGCGCGGCCGGGGCAGCGGCGCGTGTATTCGAACTACGGATTCGAACTGCTCGCGCGTGCCATCGAGGACGCCGCCGGGATCGAGTTCGGTGCCTACCTGACCGAGGCGGTGTTCGAGCCGCTCGGCATGGCAGCGTCGGCCCTGCTGGGTGGTGCCGCGGCGGCCGGGTACGGCGGCGTGTCGACGGTGGCGGACCTGGCGGCCTTTGCCGGGGAGTTGCTGCGACCCCGGCTGGTTTCCCCCGACACGCATGCCGACGCGATCACGGTCCAGTTTCCCGGCGTGAACGGCGTGCTGCCCGGATTCGGTGTGCAACGGCCCAACGACTGGGGGCTGGGATTCGAGATCCGCGACGGGAAATCCCCGCACTGGACCGGATCGGCGAACTCGCCGGCCACGTTCGGCCATTTCGGCCAGTCAGGGACGTTTTTGTGGGTCGACCCGGTTGCCGATCTGGCGTTGGTAGCTCTCACCGACCGGGATTTCGGAGACTGGACGTATGCCCTGTGGCCGGCCATATCTGATGGAGTGCTGAGAGAAATCGGCACAGACTAGCGCAACATGCGTCTCACAGGGCACAATAGACACGCGCGACACACACAACTGCATTCTTGTCGGAATCACCAGGTCGTTGGGGAAGACGTCCCTCGTGGAGCCGAAGGAGTAGCAGATGCGTGCGTCGAATCAGTTCGCCGACGCGGCGACGGGCGTGGTCTACATCCACGCCTCACCCGCGGCGGTATGCCCGCACGTTGAGTGGGCGTTGTCGTCGACCCTGTCGGCGCGGGCCAACCTGAAGTGGACCCCGCAACCGGCCATGCCCGGCCAGTTGCGTGCGGTCACCAACTGGGTTGGGCCCGTCGGCACCGGGGCGCAGTTGGCCAATGCCCTGCGCTCCTGGTCGGTGCTGCGGTTCGAGGTGACCGAGGATCCCAGCGCCGGAGTGGACGGCCACCGGTGGTGCCACACCCCGCAGCTCGGCTTGTGGAGCGGCGCGATGAGTGCCAACGGCGATGTCATGGTGGGCGAACAGCGGCTGCGCACCCTCATGGCCGGCGGTGCCGACATGCTCGCTGCCGAACTCGACTCGGTGCTGGGCACGGCGTGGGACGAATCCCTCGAGCCCTACCGCGACGGCGGCGAGACCGGTGAGGTCAGCTGGCTCAATCGGGGCGTGGGCTGACCCTACCCCGCGTCACCGGACCTGGAAATGCGTCGGGTCCGGTTCGGAGAGCATGCGGGTGAGCGTGGCCCGGTCGAACGGCCACAGGTCGATCGTGCCGTTGTCGGTGAAGTACCACGAATTGCATCCGGTGTTCCACACCGTCGGACCGAGCGCGTCGGCGACCGCGGAGTTGAATTCGTCGGTGGCCTGCTCGGTGACTTCGATCTCGGAGAGCTCGGCGTTCTCGAACCGCCTGAGCCAGCTCACTATGTAGCCCGCGGTGAGCTCGGCCGAATATTGCAGCGAGATCGACCCGGTCGGCGAATTCGGGCCGAGCACCGTGAACAGGTTGGGAAAGCCGGGGATCGCCGTCATGCGATAGGCCCGCGGGCCCTTGACCCACGCGTCGTCGAGCGTGATGCCGTCGCGTCCCACGACGACCATGGGCCGCATGTAGTTGTGAGCCTGAAATCCGGTGGCCAACACCGCGACATCGACGTCGTGGTGCGTGCCGTCGGCCGTGCGGATACCGGTGCGGGTGAATTCCTGGATGGGATCGGTGACCAGACGCGCGTTGGGCCGCGTGATGGCGTGGTAGTACGTGCCCGAGACCACCTGCCGCTTGCACAGTGGCTCATAGTCCGGCGTGAGTTTCGCGCGGACCTCACGGTCGCGGATCTGGGCGCGCAGACTCCACCGCGCGTAGGCCTGCACGAGTGTGCGCCGCCACGACGGCGTGGTGACGATGTCGGCCAGAATGCCCGAGGCCCACAGCAGCCGACGGTAGAGGGCGTCATGCCAGGCCGGTCGCCGGCGCAGCACCTCGGCGAGCGCCGCAGACTGCCGGACCCACATGGGCGCCCACAGGATCCACTGCGGTGATCGGGCGAAGTGGATCAGCGACCGGGCTTCCGGCTGCAGGGCCGAAACCACCTGGACACCGGTCGATCCCGTGCCGATCACCGCGACCCGCCGGTCGCTGGTCACCAGCTCGGGTTGCCACCGCGCGGTGTGCACGATCTGTCCTTGGAAGCTGTCCATGCCCGGTATGTCGGGCACGAACGGGTGGTGCAGCACGCCGGTGGCACAGATGACGAAATCGGCTGTGAGAGTGTCGCCGTCGCGCGTCGTCACCGTCCACGACGTGGTGGTGCTGTCGTAACGTGCCTCGGTGACCTCGGTATTGCATCGCAGATGTGCATCCAGATCGAAACGGTCGACGACTTCGCGGTGGTAGCGCTGAATCTCCTCGCCGGCGGCCCACACGTGGCTCCAGTCCGGTTTCGGCGCGAACGAGAACTGGTAGATCTGCGACGGCACATCGCACGTGAGCCCGGGGTAGCGGTTCCAGTGCCAGACGCCACCGACATCGGAACCCTTTTCCAGGATGGTGAAATTCGTGAAGCCGGCGTGCTTGAGGGTGTAGGCGGTGGCGATGCCTGCCATGCCCGCCCCGATGATGACGATGCGTACTCGGCGGCTCATCGGGCCTCCTCGCTCACGGCAAGCGCGCGCCGCACGGTGGCGGGTGCGGTGTGCATCGCGGCCTCGAACGCCTGGCGGCGACGACCACGATGCATGAAATGAGCGCCGAGACCGGCCAGGTCGGTCGCGTCAGGGCGGATGAGGACGACTCGGGTGCCGCGGGCCCGCACCGCGGCCACTTCTTTCTCCAGCCCGTTCGACATCGGCCGGCGCAACAGCGCGTGCTCCAGGATGCCACCGAATCCCGGTGCGCGCGTACCCTGTTCGGAGGCCATCGGGGTGATGACATACAGGGTGTCGGCCGCGTCGTGGCTCACGAGATCGACCGACGCGGTCGACGCCGCGCCGCCGTCGACGAGGTGCCGGTCACCGATCGTGACGGGCGGCAGCCATCCCGGCACGGCCCACGACGCGCGCAGCGCCTCACCTGCGGTCGCTGTCGGAGCACCGAAGACGACGCGTTCACCGCGCCGGTAGTCGAACGCGACCATCCGGATGCCCGGATGCGCAGGCCAGCCCGACGGGCCCGAGAAGCCGTCGGCCAGCCGCTGCAGCCAATCGGCGTTTCCGCGGCCGACGGGTGCGATGCCGGTCGCTGCGGCCAGACCGCGCCCCCTGCCGAGCAACCGTGGATTGAGTGGGCGCGGCAACGGAATCGGCGGCAAGCTGGTCGGGGTGTCAGCGATGTGGCGGCGGAGCCGCTCGTCGGAGGACGTCCCGCGGTGCATCGCGACCAGGTCGGCCACGGTCGCTCCGCCGCCCAGCATCGTGACCAGCTCGGCGCCCGCCGAGGTGCCCTGCAACACCGCGGCGTCCCGGGGATCCCACCCGGTCTGCTCGGTGAGGGCGTGCAGCGCGGCGACGGTCCACGCTCCGCCGATCGTCCCGCCGCACCCGATCACCAGCGCGGTGCTCACGGCGCCACCTCGGATCCCGCTTGCGCGGCATGGGCTTTCGATTGCCGTACGAGGCGCTCGCGGTACGCCGACCGACCCTGCGCATCCACTTCGGTCAAGGCGCGTCGATCATTGATCCTGTCCCGTACCGCACATTGGAGTTTCTCGGGCACCAGCGCGTCGACGAGTGCCCACCCCGGAGCAACCCAGCCTGGCACCGAGGTCCGGGCGGCGCGCGTCCGCACCGTTTTGAGGATCGCCCGCGCGACGTCCTCGGGATCTACTGTGGGAAGGCCGTTTCCGAGCGGTACGCCCGCTGTCAGTTCGGTCCGGACTGCCGCGGGCAGCACCGCCGACACCGTGACCCCGGTGCCTGCGTACTCGCGGCGCGCTGCCAGTGAGGCGCCCAGCGCCGCGAACTTGCTGGCGTTGTAGGTCACCATGCCCGGGATGGGGATCATGCCCGCCATCGACGCGACGTTGACCACGTGGCCGCGGCCCCGGGCCACCATGGCCGGGATGACGGTGCGCATGCCGTTGAGGACACCACGCACGTTCACGTCGAGGATCAGGTCGGTGGTGGACTCGGGTTCGGCGTCGAATGCACCGAGCGGCATGACGCCTGCATTGTTGACCAGGATGTCGATCGGGCCCGAAGTCTCCACGACGTCTGACACGAACCGGTCCCACGACGGCCGCTGGGTGACATCGAGACGCGCCGAGCGGCAGCGCGGGATGCGGGACGCGGTCGCACCCGCGACATCGGCGTCGACGTCGCCGATCCATACCGTGGCGCCGCTGGCGGAAAACAGCTCCGCGGTCTTGGCTCCGATGCCCCGCGCGCCGCCGGTGACGACCACCACCGCGCCGTCCACCGCCGCCCGTCGATGTGAAAACCGCACGTCATGCCTCCCTCGGGGTCGCCTCACGACCGTTCGAATACTGACGGTATCTGAATACTCTGAGTAAATTCAATACCCAGGGTTCGTGCGGAACTATCATCAGCGCATGCCGCGGCTGACCAGGGCTCAACGCCAGGAACAGACCCGCGCCGAGCTTTTGGAGGCGGCCAGGCAGCGGTTCCTGGCCCACGGTTATGCCGCGACCAGCCTCGAGGACATCGCCGATGACGCGGGCTTCTCGAAGGGCGCCGTGTACTCCAACTTCGGCAGCAAGCCCAACCTGTGCCGCGACGTGCTGGAACTGATCCACCGCGAGAAGTTCGCCGAGATGGCCGAACTCGCGACGTCCGACGCCGAGTTGGAGACCCGGATCGCAGGCCTGAGCGACTGGCTGGAACGCACGGCGGGCGACGTCGGCTGGACCATGCTCGAACTCGAGTTCGCGGTGCTGTCGCGGAACAATCCCGAACTCGCCCAGATGATCACGACATTGCGCGACGATGCCGCCCGCATGGTGGTCGACGTCCTCGAGTCGATGTCGGCCGAACTCGGCCTCACCGAAACGCAATTGGCGAACAGCGCGGTGGCCGCGAGCCTCGAGGATCTCGGCAACCTGCTGCTCAGCGCCGGAATCGGGCTCGGCATCCAGCGGGCCATCGACCCGTCGGTGCCGGCCCGTCCCTTCACCGACGCGTTCGGACACCTCGTCAAACTGCTGTCGGCGCTCGGGTCGCCGAAAGAGCCTGCGCCAACGGCCGACTGACAGCGCTAGGGGACCAGGATCTCCAGCGCACGCGGCACGGCCGACACGGTCACCGGCAGGGCCGCCGCGAAGTCGCCGTCGGCATACGCGTTGATCCCCGGGCTCTCGACGTGGACCGTCGCGGCCCTTCTGGTGGTCACCTCGTCGAGATCGACGTGCGTGCCCTTGAAAACCGTTGGGAACAGCCGGATCAGCTTGGTACGCGACGCCGAGGACACCATGGTGACGTCGAGCAGGCCGTCGGTATGGTCGGCACCCGGGCAGATCAGCATGCCGCCGCCGTAACTGCGAGTGTTGCCGAACGCCGCGAGGGTCAGATCGGTGCTGAGCACCGGGCCGTCGTCGAACGTCAGCCGGAACGGCAGCAGCCGCAGCTTCGACATCTCCGCGAGCATCGCGACGTTGTAGCGCATCCGGCCGTGCGGCCAGCGCATCCGGTTGGTCCGGTCGCTGACCAGGGAATCGAAACCGGCCGCCATAACCGTCCCGAACCACTTGACCGCGCCCGCGGCATCGACGATGCGGCCCAGGTCGACGACTTCGGTGCGGCCGTCGGCGACGACGTCGGCGGCGGCCTCGGGATCACCTGTCGGCAGCCGATATTCGCGCGCGTGGTCGTTGCCGGTGCCTGCCGGCACGATGCCCAGGGGCACGTCGCCGGTGGCCAGGGCCTGCAGGGCCAGGGAGATCACGCCGTCGCCACCGACGACCACGAGTGCGTCGGTGCCGCGGTCGAGCGCTTCGTCGACCAGGCGGCGGGCATGCGCGGCGTCGGTGCCGACGATCGCGCAGACGTCGATGCCGCGTCGCTGGAGTTGCGCGACCGCCCGCTCGGCTGCATGCGGTGCGTTGCCGTGGCCCGAAAGCGGATTGGTCAGGACCGTGACCTGTGAGATGGTCACGGAATCAGCTTGCCGGGGTTGAGGATTCCCGCCGGGTCGAGCGTGGCCTTGACGGCCCGCAGTACCTCGACTCCGAGGTCACCGATCTCGTCGCGCATCCACGGGCGGTGGTCCGCGCCGACCGCGTGGTGGTGGGTGATGGTTCCGCCGGCGCGCACCATGGCGTCGGAGGCCGCGGCCTTTGCCTTGCGCCACTGTTCGATCGGATTGCCGCGCTGGGCGGCGACGACGGTGAAGTACAACGAGGCGCCGGTCGGATACACATGCGAAATGTGGCACATCACCAGCGCGGGGCCAAGTGCTGTCAGGAGCGCTTCGGTGACCGCGGCCTTCAAGGTCGCGAGGTTGGACCAATTGGTCGCGGTTTCCAGGGTCTCGCACAGGGCGCCGGCTGCCAGCAGCGAATCGCGCAGGTACGGCGCACCGAACCGGCCATGCTCCCATGCGCGCGCGGGCGCTTCGCCGAGCGACGAACCGCCATGCCGCTCGAGCAGGGCGCGGGTTTCGGCGTGCCTGCTCGCGGTGTGCTCGGGCGTGCCCTCGAACAGCGTGATGGCCAGGCAACCTCCGGTGATGCTCTGCTCGCCAATGCTCTCGGTGGTGGCGAGGTTCACGCCGGTCTCGGCTTCGTCGGACAGGCGGATCACCGTTGGGCCGGCACCGGTCTGGGTGACGGCGCGCAGCGCTGCGGCGCCGGTTGCGAACTCGGGGAACGACCAGGCCTCGTAGCGGGTGGTTTCCGGGACCGGATGCACCCGCACCCGGACGCGGCTGATGACGCCGAAGACCCCTTCCGACCCCACGATGAGTTGGCGCAGATCCGGTCCGGCGGCCGAGGCAGGTGCGCGGCCGAGATCGAGCACGCCGGCCGGTGTGATGACCCGGAGCCCGCGGACCATGTCGTCGAAGCGGCCGTAGCCCGCGGAATCCTGTCCGGATGACCGCGTGGCGGCGAATCCGCCGATGGTCGCGAACTGGAAGCTCTGCGGAAAATGGCCCAGCGAGAATCCGTGGGCGCCGAGCAGTTCCTCGGCCTGCGGGCCCGTGACGCCCGCCCCGAGTTCGGCCTCGCCGGAGATCTCGTCGATGCCGTGCAGGCCGTCGAGCCGGCGCAGGTCCATCGACACCACCGCGGAGAACTCACCGCGCTGCGGATCGAGACCGCCGACCACGCTGGTGCCGCCACCGAACGGGACGAGGGCGATCCGGCGTTCGCTGCAGAGCGCCAGGATCGCCGCGATCTCGTCCTCGTCCGCGGGAAGCAGCACCGCGTCGGGGGCGTCCTGAGGCCCGGAATCCTTGCGGCGTAACAGGTCCAGGGTTGATTTGCCGCCGGCGTGCAGCAGCCGCGAGGCATGGTCGACACCGCAGTGCCGTGCGCCGACGATCGCGGTGAGCGCGTCGCGATCCTGGTCGGACAGGGCCGACGGGCGCAACCGCACCTGCTCGGCCGTCAACTCCGCGACCGACTCGGCATCGACCCCGAGGGCCTGCTGGAGCAGGCCCCGGATGCCGTCGGACAGTGGCTTGGCGGCCTGCGGGTCACCCCAGGCATTCCATTTCATGGGTGGCAACAGCTGTTCGGCCGGGCGCGTCATGCGTTACAGTATTACACATGATGTCAATCAGTAACGAGGGATCGCTGACTGACCAGATCCTCGATGCGGCGGCCAGCTGCGTGCTGGCATTCGGTGTCGAGCGGGTGACGCTGGCCGAGATCGCGCGTCGAGCCGGGGTCAGCAGGCCCACGGTGTACCGCCGATTCCCCGACACCCGGTCGATCCTGGCCGCGTTGCTCACCGCACGGATCGTCGGCGTGCTGGATCGGGTACAGGCCGATGGCACCGAACGCCAGGATCTGGTCCGGCGCATCGTCACGGTCGCGCAGCAGTTGCGCAAGGATGAGGTGATCATGGCGGTGCTGCACACCGCGCCGGACCTCGCCATGGTGTACATCGCCGAAAGGCTTGGCACCAGCCAGCAGATCCTCATCGATGCGCTGGCCGGCGAGCTCAAGCTGGCGCAGGAGGACGGCACTGTGCGCGAGGGTGATTCACGGCAGCTCGCCACCATGTGTCTGCTCATCACGCAGTCCGCGATCCAGTCCGCGCAAATGGTCGAGCCGATCCTCGACAGCGACGCGCTCGCAACCGAACTCGCCCACTCGCTGAACGGATACCTGCGCCCATGACCGGCTCCACCGCACTCAACCGCTCCCGGCGCACCGCCGAACTGGCCGCGCTGGCCGACGGTGGGCGCGTCGACGTGATCGTCATCGGCGGCGGCATCACCGGCGCGGGCATTGCGCTCGACGCCGCGGCGCGCGGACTGAGCGTGGCGCTCGTCGAGAAGCACGACCTAGCGTTCGGCACCAGCCGATGGAGTTCCAAACTGGTCCACGGCGGACTGCGATACCTGGCCACGGGCGACGTCGGCATCGCCCGGCGCAGTGCTGTCGAACGCGGAATCCTGATGACCCGCAACGCTCCTCATCTCGTCAAGGCGATGCCGCAGCTGGTTCCGCTGCTGCCGTCGATGAGCCGGGCATCGCGCGGCCTGGTCCGCGCCGGGTTTGTCGCGGGAGACGGCCTGCGCCGCCTGGCCGGCACCCCGGCCTCGACGCTGCCGCGCTCCCGGCGGATCGACGCCGCGCAAGCGGTCGAGCTCGCCCCGACCGTGCGGCGCGACGGTCTCGAGGGTGCGTTCCTGGCCTACGACGGTCAACTGGTCGATGACGCCCGCCTGGTCGCCGCGGTTGCACGAACTGCGGCCCAGCACGGCGCACGGATCCTCACCCGTGTGTCGGCCTCTGCCGCGCAAGGCGATTCGGTGCGGTTGACCGACGAGCTCACGGGTGAGTCGTTCGACGTCGCGGCGCGCGCCGTGATCAACGCGGCCGGCGTGTGGGCGGGGGAGGTGGATCCGTCGATCAGGCTGCGGCCCAGCCGCGGTACCCATCTGGTGTTCGATGCCACGGCATTCGGCAATCCGACGGCGGCCTTGACGGTCCCGATACCGGGCGAACTCAACCGCTTCGTGTTCGCGATGCCCGAACAACTGGGCCGGGTCTACCTGGGCCTGACCGACGAGGACGCCCCTGGCCCGATCCCCGATGTGCCGGAACCGACCGCGGCCGAGATCAGGTTCCTGCTCGACACCGTGAACACCGCGCTGGCGACGGCGTTGACGACCGCCGACGTCCGAGGCGCGTACGCGGGGCTGCGTCCCCTCATCGACGATGGAACGGGCAGGACGGCCGATGTGTCGCGGGAACATGCGGTGGTGGAATCGGACAGTGGCGTGCTCAGCGTGATCGGCGGCAAACTCACCGAATACCGGTTCATGGCCCAGGATGTGCTGGACCGTGCGGTGCGGCTGCGCGCTCTGGCAGCGGCAGACTGCCGTACCCGCAACCTACCGCTGGTCGGTGCGCCCGCCAATCCCGTTGCCACGCTCAAGCAACCGGTCGAGCTGCCGTCGTCGCTCGTGGCCCGGTACGGTGCCGAAGCGCCCAACGTCATCGCGCAGGCCGCATGTGACCGGCCGACCGAGCCGGTCGCCGACGGAATCGACGTCACCCGCGCGGAATTCGAGTACGCCGTGAGCCACGAAGGAGCGCTGACGGTCGACGACATCCTGGACCGGCGCACCCGGATCGGGCTCGTGGCAGCCGACCGGGCCCGCGTCGCCGAGGTGGCGGCAGAGTTCCTGGCCGAGTTCGTCTAGGAGCCGGCCACGATCGCGTCGCGCACCGCGGAGCTGGTGTGGCGCTGCCACAATGCCTGGACTCCAACGAGCAGCTCGGGTTCGAGGTCGACCACCGTGACCCGGCCGCCCATGGCCGGGCCCGCAGGTGTCGTGACGAACGCGATGGCGCCCGTGGTGAGCGGCGCGGCGACCGTGGCCGACCCTTGCACCCGGCTGACCACATAGTCGGGTTCGAAACCTGCACGGCGACAGGCGCTCAGCAGGAAATCGCTGTAGTACGAGCTGCCCGGCGGCGCCCACAGGGCCAGCCGCTCGCCGGCGAGATCCTCGATGTCGACCATGCCGCGTTCGGCGAGCCGGTGGCCGGCGGGAACGGCCAGCCGCACCCGGTGATAGCTGACCACCGCGGTGGACAGCACGTTGGTCGGCACCACGCCGCGGCGCAGACCGAGTTGCACCGTGCCGTCGAGCACCCCGTCCACCAGCTGGTCGGGGTAGAGCTGACGGAACGTGAACGACGTCTCGGCGAACGCCTCGATGGCGGGTTCCATGATCTCGTAGACCTCGGCTCCACCGAGGGCGGGCGTGTGGCCGACGACGTAGATCTCCTCGGCGCCTGCGGCGGTCCGTTCGACGTGCTGCGCGACCGTGCGCGCGGCAGCCAGCAACGTCCGCCCCTCGTCGAGCAGCAGTTTCCCCGCGCGCGTGGGTGCCACGCGCCGGCCCACACGGGTGAAAAGCGCTGCGCCCAGCTCTTTTTCCAGTTGCTGCACCGAGCTGCTGAGCGCTTGCTGGCTCAGATGCAGGCTGGTGGCGGCGGCAGTGAAGCTGCCGGCGTCGGCGACCGCGATGAAGTGCCGCAGGCGTCGAAGATCCGGGATTCTGGTGGTCACCGAACCAGACTATCTACAAATTTTGCTTGTTAAAGACTCGGCAATATGCGTTTTTCAATTGTCGATCGGGTCGCTAGCGTCGAGAGCATGAGCACATTGGAAGGCAAGTCAGCAATCGTTGCCGCGGGGGCGAAGAACCTTGGCGGTCTCATCAGCACGACGTTGGCCTCGAGGGGTGTCAACGTCGCGGTGCACTACAACAGCGCATCGACCGAGGCCGACGCCGACAAGACCGTCGCACAGATTCAGGACGCCGGGGTCAAGGCGATCAAGGTGCAGGGCGACCTGACGGTTCCCGCCAACGTGGAGAAACTGTTCGACGCCGCGATCGACGCGTTCGGCAGCGTCGACATCGCGATCAACACCGTCGGCAAGGTGCTGCGCAAGCCGTTCGTGGAAACCACTGAGGCCGAATACGATTCGATGTTCGACATCAACGCCAAGGCGGCCTACTTCTTCCTGCAGCAGGCCGGGAAGCGGCTGGCCGACAACGGTTCGGTGGTCACCATCGTGACGGCGCTACTGGCGGCCTACACCGACGGCTACTCGACGTATGCGGGTTCCAAGAGCCCCGTCGAGCATTTCACCCGCGCGGCGTCCAAGGAATTCGGCCTGCGCGGCATCAACGTCAACAATGTGGCGCCCGGGCCGATGGACACGCCGTTCTTCTACCCCCAGGAAACCCCCGAGCGGGTCGAGTTCCACAAGTCGCAGGCCATGGGCAACCGGTTGACCGACATCACCGACATCGCACCGCTCGTGGTGTTCCTGACCGACGAGGGCCACTGGATCAACGGGCAGACCATATTCGCCAACGGCGGCTACACCACGCGTTAACCGGCCGAGCAGACGCAGAATCGCACGATTCCAATGGAATTCGTGCGATTCTGTGTCTGCCGGCGCAGGAGAAGGTTACAGCGGGATGTTCTTGTGGCGCCCGCGGCGGTGCGGCGCCTCGGCGAGTGCCTGCGTGATCTTGGAGCGGGTGTGCGCCGGGTCGATCTTCTCGTCGACCACACCGATCTCGATCGCGGAATCCACACCGCCCGCGATGCGCTCGTGCTCGATCGCCAGCTCCTCGTGCAGGGCCTCGCGCTCGGCGGGATCCTCGACGGCGGCCAGCTTCTTCTTGTGCAGGATGCCGACCGCGGCCTTGGCGCCCATCACGGCGACCTCGGCGTCGGGCCACGCGAACACCTTGGTGGCGTTGAGCGACCGCGAGTTCATCGCGATGTACGCGCCGCCGTAGATCTTGCGGGTCACCAGCGTGACGCGGGGGACCGTCGACTCGCCGAACGCGTGCAGCAGCTTGGCGCCGCGGCGGACCACGCCACCCCATTCCTGGTCGACACCGGGCAGGTAGCCGGGCACGTCCACCAGAACCACCAGCGGGATGCCGAAGGCGTCGCACAGCCGCACGAAACGTGCTGACTTCTCGGCACTTTCGGAGTTCAGGCAGCCTCCGAGGCGCAGCGGGTTGTTGGCGATCACGCCGACCGAACGTCCGGCGAGCCGGCCGAGACCCACGACGATCGACGGGGCCCACTTGGCCTGGAACTCCTCGAACGGCACGCCGTCGTCGAGCAGGGCGGTGATCAGCGGGTGCACGTCGTAGGCGCGACGAGCCGATTCCGGCAGCAGCGCGTGCAGGTCGGTGTCGCCCGACTCGGCCTTGCTGCGGTCGAAATGGCCCTGCTGGCTGAACAATCCGACCAGGCGACGGCCACGCTCGTAGGCATCGAGCTCGTCGTCGGCGACGATGTGGCACACACCCGACTTCTTGTGGTGGGCGTCCGGGCCGCCGAGGGACACCATGTCGACGTCCTCACCGGTGACGCTGCGCACCACGTCGGGACCGGTCACGAACACCTTGCTGTCCGGCGCCATGATGATGACGTCGGTCAGGGCGGGGCCGTAAGCCGCACCGCCTGCGGCGAATCCGACCACCACCGAGATCTGCGGGATGTAGCCCGACGCGCGGATCATGGCCTCGAACACCAGGCCGACCGCGTGCAGGGCCTTGACGCCCTCGGCCAGCCGCGCGCCGCCGGAATGCCAGATGCCCACGATCGGGCTCTGCTCCTCGATGGCGGTGTCATAGGCGTTGACGATGTGGGCACAGCCCTCAACGCCCATCGCGCCGCCCATCACGGTCCCGTCGGTGCAGAACGCAACGGTGCGAACACCGTTGACGGTGCCTGCCGCCGCCAGCACGCCCGACCGATCCCGCTCGTGCAGCAACTCGACGTCGCAGCCGTCGTCGAAGAACGTCTTCAGGCGCAGCAGTGGATCGCGTGGGTCGAGTGATTCGGCAGCCGCTTCGGGGGCCATGATCGTCATATAAGTCTCCTCTAGCCCGTCGGATGCCGGCTGGCGCCTCACGGGAAATGCGCTGTGTGTCAGTACTTCCCGAAGGCGAGCGCGACGTTGTGCCCACCGAATCCGAACGAATTGTTGATTGCGTACTTGAAGTCGCCTTGCCGTGGCTCACCGGCGACAACGTCCAGATCGATTTCCGGATCCAAGTTCTGCAAGTTGCGCGTCGGTGGGATCACACCGTCGCGCAACGCCAGCACCGTCAGGATGGACTCAACCGCTCCGACGGCGCCGACCGAGTGGCCGAGTGCGGCCTTGGGGGCGTAGACGGCCGGCTTGTGGCCGCCCATCGCGTTGTTGATTGCCTTACCCTCGGCCACGTCGCCGACGCTGGTGCCGGTGGCATGCGCATTGACGTGGTCGATGTCTGTGGGAGCCAGGCCCGCCAGCTGGATGGCGCGGGTCATGGCGTAACCGGCCTGCTCGCCGTTGGGATCCGGCGCCACGATGTGGAAGCCGTCCGAGGTCACGCTCGCACCCATGATGCGGGCGAGGATGTTGGCACCGCGGGCCTTGGCGTGCTCCTCGGTCTCGATGACCATCAGGGCGCCGGCCTCGCCGAACACAAACCCGTTGCGATCCTTGTCGAACGGCTTGCACGCGCCTTCGGGATCGTCGTTGGAGTTGGACAGCACGATGCGCATCTGGGCGAAGCCCGCGATCGGCACCGCTTCGATCTTGGTCTCGACACCGCCACAGATAGCGATGTCGGCCTCGCCGAGCACGATCTGGCGCCATGCGTTGGCGATCGCCTCGGAACCCGAGGCGCAGGCCGAGACCGCGGTACAGACCCCGGCCCTGGCCTGACGTTCCAGACCGATGGCCGCGGCCGCGCCGTTGGGCATGTACATCTGCACGGTCAGCGGGGAGACTGCGCGCAATCCCTTGGCCCGCATGCCGTCGTAGGCGAACACGAGTTCCTCGGTGGAACCGAGGCCGGTGCCCATCGACACCATGAGCCGGCGGACATCGACCTCCGGGGAGCCCGCGTGGGCCCAGACCCGGCGGCCGAGGACCGTCGACATCTTTTGCAAATATGACAGCCGGCGCAGCTCGACCCGCGTCAGCTCGGAATCGAATTCCTCGAGGAGATGGCCGCCGATGCGAACCGGCAGGTCATATTGCTCGACGAACGGATCCGTGAGCTTGCGGATGCCACTCTGACCGTCGAGCAGCTTCTTCCAGGTGCTTTCAGCATCGGTTGCCAGCGCCGTCGACATGGCTACGCCGGTGACAACCACGTTGGGAAGACCGTTCCCAGTGGACAATCCCGCCATATTTGCTGCGTACTTTCCTTCCGTGCTTACCTGCCGGGCTTTACCAGCCGGCCTCAGTATCGCCCGAAGGCCAGGGCCACATTGTGGCCGCCGAACCCGAACGAGTTGTTGATGGCGTACTGGTATTCGCCATAACGAGGCTCACCTGCAACGACATCGAGATCGATCTCGGGATCAGGCGTCTCGTAGTTCAGCGTCGGGGGGATGACGCCGTCCCGCAGTGCAAGCACCGTCAGGATCGACTCCAGTGCACCGACCGCACCGATCGAGTGGCCGAGCGCGGACTTCGGCGCGTACACCGCAGCCTGCTCAACACCGGCAACCCGGATTGCGTTGGCCTCCGCGGTGTCGCCGATCGGCGTCGCGGTGGCATGCGCGTTGATGTGGTCGATGTCCTTGGCGTCCAGACCGGCGGTCTCCAGCGCACGCTTCATCGCGTGGCCGGCCCGCAGGCCGTCGGCAGCCGGGGCCACCATGTGGAACGCGTCGGACGTGATACCCGCGCCCATGAGCCGGGCCAGCGGCTTGGCGCCACGGGCCTTGGCGTGTTCCTCGGTCTCGATGATCATCAGTGCACCGGCCTCGCCGAACACGAAGCCGTCGCGGTCCTTGTCGAACGGACGGGAAGCGCCGGCGGGATCGTCGTTGCGGGTGCTCATCGCGCGCATCATCGAGAACGCCGCGATGGGCAGCGCCTCGATACCGCCCTCGACACCACCGCACACCGCGAAATCGGCGTCGCCCATCACGATCTGACGCCACGCGTGCGCGATGGCCTCAGAACCCGACGAACAGGCCGACACCGGCGTGATGACGCCCGCGCGCGCACCGAGCTCGAGCCCGGCGACCGCGGCCGCACCGTTCGGCATGATCATCTGAACCGCGAGCGGGCTCACCTTGCGGGGGCCGCCCTCGTTCATCGCGTCGTAGGTCTCGACGATCTTCTCGCCACCGCCAAGGCCGGTGCCGATCACAACGGCGAAACGATCGGGGTCGACCTCAGGGGTGCCGGCGTTCTCCCAGAGCTGCTTGCTCAGGAACTTCGACATGCGCTGCACGTACGACATGCGTCGCAGGTCCAGCCGGGTCATGTGATCGTCGATCGAGTCCACCAGGTGCCCGCCGATGCGAACCGGCAGATCCCATTTGGTGACGAAGTCGTCCGTCAGCTCGCGGATGCCGCTCTCGCCTGCCAGCAGGCCCTTCCACGTGCTCTCGATGTCCGGCGCGATCGCAGTCGTCGCCGTGACGGCGGTTACCACAACATTGGGGTAACCGCCGTTGGCAGTGGAAGGCCTGGTCACTGGTCTGCCGCGAACTTCTCACGCAGGGCAGCAGCGGCCTCGGGGTTCTCTTCCTCGAGCTTCTGGATGTAGGCGACGACGTCACCGACGGTGCGCAGGCCGGCCAGATCCTCGTCGGGGATCTTCACGCCGTACTTGTCCTCGGTCTGCACCGCGATCTCCACCATCGACAGCGAGTCGATGTCCAGGTCGTCGACGAAGCTCTTCTCCGGGGTCACCTCAGACGGCTCGATGCCGGTGACCTCTTCGATGATCTCGGCGAGACCGGCGATGATTTCTTCCTGACTGGCGGGCACGGTGGCTCCTTCTTGTTGTTGATACGCACTCCGTGTGGAGAGCGCTATTCCGGACGATTGAGTTGGATATTCGGTTGTAGCCGGGCTCAGAGCTCGCCCAGGCCGTCCAGATCTGTGGGGGACTTGACGGCGCGCGTCGGCGTGCCCTTCAGTTCCCGCTTGGCGATGCCCACGAGCGTTCCGGCGGGCGGGAACTCGACGATGGCCGAGGTGTTGCGGTCGCGAAGGGTCGCGGTGCACAGATCCCAGCGCACGGGCCTGGTCAGCTGGGCGACGAGCTTCTCCATCGCGTCAGCGGCCGAGGTGACGGGCTGCCCGTCGGCGTTCGACAAAAGTGTCGCGGTCGGCTCGCTCGTCGTTACAGACTGCGCGGCGGCGGCGTAGCCGTCCAGGGCCGAGGCCATGTAGTGGGTGTGGAACGCACCCGCGGTGGTGAGCTGGCGGACGCGGGCCTTGGCAGGCGGATCCTCGGCGAGCTTCTCCAGCGCCGCGATCGCGCCTGCGGCCACGATCTGGCCCGCGGCGTTGCGGTTGGCGGGCACCAGGTCGAGCGACTCCAGGCGGGCCAGCACCTCTGCCTCGTCGCCACCGAGCACCGCCGACATCCCGGTGGGCTCGACGGCACACGCCTTGGCCATCTCGGCGCCGCGGGTCGCGGCCAGCTTGACGGCATCGTCGGCGGAGATGACACCGGCGATCGCGTAGGCCGCGATCTCGCCGACGGAGTGCCCGGCCACGATGGTCTCGGTGGTCTCGGGTGCACCGCGCTTGACGAGCGCCTCATGCGCCAGCAGTGTCGCGGCGACCACGAGCGGCTGCGTCACCGCGGTGTCGGTGATCTCCTCTGCCGTGGCAGTGGTGCCCAGCCGGGTCAGATCCAGGCCGCTGATCTGCGACCAGGTCGCGAGGCGGTCAGCAGCGCCGGGTAGCTCCAGCCATGCGGTGAGCATGCCGGGAGTCTGCGAGCCCTGTCCGGGGGCAAGCAATGCGAGCACGGGTGGTTGAGGCACGTCATTAAGAGAACACTGTGAAGTTGGTTTTGCGCGGTGTAAGAGATTATGAACCTTGTCTTATGTTTTTGTAGGGTCTCCACAAAAGTGCATGTGATGCGACATTCGCGAGACCGTGCCGCAATCTGTGATTGTCGCGGTGACCGCGTCTTGGCCTCCTCCGCGCGCCTCCCGCGCCTGCCTGGCTCCGCGTGCGAGCATCGGATCAGCCATTTGGCGTGCTCGACTGATATGCCTGTTTGCTCAGTCGGCCGACGGTCGCCGCCACCCTCAGCACGTATGCATCGCGTGGCACCGCGGGATCCCGGCCGGTGAAGTCGGCTATCCGTTTGAGGCGATAGCGGACAGTGTTTGGATGAACGAACAATTTGCGAGCGCAGGCCTCGATCGCGCCGCCGGAATCCAGGTACGCGTCGAGCGTCTCGGTGAGTGCGGGGCCGGCATCGGCCAACGGCCGCATGACCTCGCTCTCGAGCATCGCGATCGCGGTGGCGTCTCCGAGCAGCGCACGTTCGGGCAGCAGTTCGCGCGCGGCCACGGGGCGCGGTGCGCCGCCCCAGCCGGCCACGGCGTTCATGCCCGAAATGGCCTCGGTCGCACTGCGATGCGCCGCGGTCAGCGTCGGCGCGGTCGGGCCGATCACCACAGGACCGTCGGCGAACACCGACAGCAGCTCACCGAGCAGCCGGTCCGTCGGGGCTAGCGGCCCGGAGACGATCGCGACCAGCCAGGTGCCGTGCACATCGGACAGTGCCGCGCGGTCGTTGCGCTGTACGACGTCGCGGACATCGTCACTCGCGAGGTCCAATCGGTCGGCGTGCGGCAGACCGACGATCACCGTGGCCGGGGCGGTGGCGTCCCAGTTGAGCGCGGCCGCCTGAGATTGCAGCTCGGCACCGATATCACCGCGCACCACGGCGTCGACGACGTTTGCCTCCATGCGGGTGTCCCAGGCTCCGCGCGCCTCGGCCTGATCCGCGTACGCGCTGGCCGCGGCGAACGCCAGATCGCGGCTGTAGCGCAGAATCCCCGCCGTCAGCGCGTTCAGTTGTTCTTCCGTGCGGGCCAGCAGCGGCACCACCTCCTCGAAGAACTCCATCGAGGTGCGCACCATCTCGACCGATTGGCGCAGCGCGATGCGACGGCGCAGATCCTGGGGTACCACCTCGAACGCCTGGGCCGTGTAGCCGACGTCGCTGCTCGGATCCCGCATCCACTCGACGAAGTTGACCACCGCGGTCTGGACGACGAGCTGGACGCTGGCCCGCTGCGACGCGTCGAGGTCGGCGAAGAACGGCAGGCGTTCCTCCATGGCGTGCACGGCCTCGGTGGCCAGCCGCCCCGAGTACTGCTTCAGCCGCCGCAGCGTCGAGTCGGGCACGGTCTCGAGCACCTCGACCGTGGACTTCGGCGGAACGAAGCGATTGTCGGGCATCCCTAAAAGCTACGCCCTTTTTGTGGGGGATTCCTCCAAACGTTCGGTGGCACCCTTCCCGGCGAGCAGACGCTCCGGTACCCGGTACGCGGCCGTTCCGGGTACCTGCGCGTCTGCTCGCCGAGGGAAGGTCAGGCGCTGCCGGTGTCGACGTAGGACACCGCGGCGGCATACACGTCGTCGATGCGATACTTGCGAGCCGCGTCGGCGGCCACCGACGGATCGATGTTGCCGTCGCGGGCCAACCCTTCGAGCACCGCCACCACGACCGACTCGGCATCGGTGTTGAAGTAGCGGCGCGCCGCGGGCCGGGTGTCGGAGAAACCGAAGCCGTCGGCCCCGAGCGTGATGTAGGTGCCCGGCACCCACGGCCGGATCTGCTCGGGCACCGCGCGCATCCAGTCCGAAACCGCGACCACCGGACCCGCCGCGTCGGCCAGCATGGCCGTCACGTGCGGGGTGGGCGACGGCTCGTCGGGATGGCGCAGCCGGTGCTTCTCGATCTCGACGCCTTCGCGGTTGAGCTCGCCCCAACTGGTCACCGACCACACGTCGGCGGCCACGTCCCACTCGTCGGCCAGCAGGTCGGCCGCGCGCAGCGCCTCGGGCATCGAGACGCCCGACGCGAGGATCTGCGCGGTGTTCGTGCGGGGCTCGGCCGCCTTGCGGTAGCGGTACAGCCCGCGCAGCAGTGCCGTCGGATCGAGATCCTCGGGCTGGGCGGGCTGCACGTAGGGCTCGTTGTAGATGGTGATGTAGAAGAACACGTTCTCCGGGTTCTCCCCGTACATCCGGTGCAGACCGCTCTCGATGATGTGGGCGACCTCGTAGGCGAACGCCGGGTCGTAGGTGACCGCGGCCGGGTTGGTCGACGCAAGCAGCAGCGAGTGGCCGTCGGCGTGCTGCAGGCCCTCGCCGGTGAGCGTGGTCCGGCCCGCGGTGGCGCCGAGCACGAAGCCCTTGGCCATCTGATCGGCCGCGGCCCACAGGCCGTCGCCCGTGCGCTGGAACCCGAACATCGAATAGAAGATGTAGATCGGGATCATCGGCTCGTCGTGGGTCGAGTACGACGTGCCGACCGCGGTGAACGACGACGTCGAACCGGCCTCGTTGATGCCCTCGTGCAGGATCTGGCCGACCTCGGATTCCTTGTAGGCCAGCATCAGTTCGGAGTCGACCGCGGTGTAGAGCTGCCCGTTGCGGTTGTAGATCTTCAACGACGGGAACCATGAGTCCATGCCGAACGTGCGGGCCTCGTCGGGGATGATCGGGACGATCCGCGGCCCGATGTTCTTGTCCCGCAACAGTTCTTTGAACGTCCGCACGGTCGCCATGGTGGTTGCCACGGCCTGGTTGCCCGAGCCCTTCTTGAGCGCCTTGTAGGCGTCGGTCGCAGGCAACTGCAGCGGTGTGCTCTTGGTGCGCCGCGCGGGCACGAACCCGCCGAGCGCGCGGCGGCGCTCCAGCAGGTAGCGGATCTCGGGGGCCTCCGGACCCGGGTGGTAGTACGGCGGCAGGTACGGATCCTCTTCGAGCTGGGCATCGCTGATGGGCACCCGCGTGACGTCGCGGAAGTCCTTGAGGTCTTGCAGCGCAAGCTTTTTCATCTGATGGGTGGCGTTGCGGCCCTCGAAGTGCTGACCCAGGGTGTAGCCCTTGATGGTCTTGGCGAGGATCACGGTCGGCTGGCCCTTGTGCTCGGTGGCCGCCCGGTAGGCCGCATACACCTTGCGGTAGTCGTGACCGCCACGCTTGAGGTTCCAGATCTCCTGATCGGTCATCGGCTCGACCAGCGCCTTGGTCCGGGGGTCGCGGCCGAAGAAGTGATCACGCACGTAGGCGCCGTCGTTGGCCTTGTACGTCTGGTAATCACCATCAGGCGTCGTGTTCATCAAATTGACCAGCGCGCCGTCGCGGTCGGCGTGCAGCAGGGCGTCCCACTCGCGGCCCCACACCACCTTGATGACGTTCCAGCCCGCGCCGCGGAAGAACGACTCCAGCTCCTGGATGATCTTGCCGTTGCCGCGCACCGGGCCGTCGAGACGCTGCAGGTTGCAGTTGACGACGAAGGTCAGGTTGTCGAGCGCCTCGTTGGCCGCCACCTGGATCAGGCCGCGGCTCTCGGGCTCGTCCATCTCACCGTCGCCCAGGAACGCCCACACGTGCTGGTCGCTGGTGTCCTTGATGCCGCGGTCATGCAGATAGTGGTTGAACCGGGCCTGATAGATCGCGTTCATCGGGCCAAGGCCCATGGACACCGTGGGGAATTCCCAGAAGTCCGGCATGAGCCGCGGGTGCGGGTACGACGGCAGGCCGCCGCCCTTGTGTGAGTGCTCCTGCCGGAAACCATCCAGTTGGTCGGTCGTCAACCGGCCCTCGAGGAATGCGCGCGCATAGATGCCGGGGGAGGCGTGCCCCTGGATGAAGACCTGATCGCCGCCGCCCGGGTGGGCTTTGCCGCGGAAGAAGTGGTTGAACCCGACCTCGTACAGCGACGCCGACGATGCGTATGTCGAAATATGGCCGCCCACACCGACTCCCGGGCGCTGAGCGCGGTGCACCATGATGGCGGCGTTCCATCGGATCCAGGCGCGGTAGCGTCGCTCGACGTCCTCGTCGCCGGGGAACCAGGGCTCAAGTTCGGTGGGGATCGTGTTGACGTAATCGGTGGAGGTCAGCGCGGGGATCGCCACGCGCTTCTCGCGGGAGCGCTCCAGCAGGCGCAACATCAGATAGCGCGCGCGGGCCGGTCCGGACCGGTCGAGCAGTTCGTCGAATGACTCCAGCCATTCGGCGGTTTCGTCCGTATCTATGTCGGGCAGATACGACGCGACACCCTCTCGGATCACCCGTACCCGGTCGGGTTCTGCTGCGGTACTGGAGTTTTGGGCCAGATCCTGGCGCGCGAACTCGGTGGTCAACTTCCGCTCCTTGTCAGGCGGTTCCAACTACATGTGCTTGTGGCACCTCTATCGTCCACCTATCGTGCCGTATCTCGGCCGCTGGGGGTGGGCAGTGCAATGAACCGGTCAGAACTGGTCCGAACCGGTAACGTCTGCAGATCGTGCCGGTAGTGAGGCAGCGTGGGGAGCAGCTACGGATGGCCGCCCTCGCCGTGGGTAGTGCAGCGGCGTTGGCGACGGTCGTCGTGGGATGCACAGTGGTGGTCGACGGGTCAGGCGAGGCCGATTCGGGGGCGGTACCGGAGTACCGGGCCTCGATTTCGGCGTCGATCGAGGCGTCCGAGTCGAGTTCGGCGGCCCGGGAGTCCGAACGGCAGGCGTCGCTGACGACCAAGGCGGTGCACACGGCCTGCGAGGATCTGAGCTCGACGTCGGTGGACGTGGTCAACGCCGTGAACGCGTACGTCGATGCGGCCAACAACCGGCCCGGTGACGTGCCCGCCACGACCGGCCCGGCCATCGCCGCACTCAACCGCAGCGCTGACCTGGTCAGCGCCGACGTGAACGACGCTCTGCCCGCTGACCTGCGCGGCATGCTGACCGAATGGGTCGACGCGGCACGTGGCGTGGTGGGCGCGATCAACGACGGTGGGGTGGACGCGTTCAACACCGCGAAGAACCGGCTGAACACGGCCAAGGAAAACGCGCTGCGGCGCTGCGATACGGCGTATTGAGGTGGGCTGAACACTGGCGTGCGACGATAATGCCCACAAGCATTTGAGCAGCGCCTGAAAAGGCCGTAGAGAAGGCTGAAGGAGGATCGACGGTGGTCGCGGCGGGGACGGACTCTGACCCGAACTACGCCCAGAGATTGGGCATCCAAAAAGATCAGATTGTCCAAGAGTTGGGCTGGGACGAAGACACCGACGACGATATCCGGGCCGACATCGAGGATGCCTGTGGCTCCGAGCTGCTCGACGAGGATGCGGACGAAGTGGTGGACGTCGTGTTGCTGTGGTGGCGAGACGACGACGGTGACCTGGTCGACCGGCTCATGGACGCCATCACGCCCCTCGCCGAGGACGGCGTGATCTGGGTTTTGACACCCAAGACCGGCAAACCCGGGCACGTGCAGCCGGCCGAGATCGCCGAGTCCGCACCGACCGCCGGGTTGATGCAGACCTCGTCGGCCAAGCTGGGCGACTGGACGGCGAGCCGGCTGGTGCAGCCCAAGTCCAAGGCAGCCGGCAGGCGCTAGTGCTCGACGTGGGGACGGCCGCGCCGGATTTCACGCTCAGAGACCAGAACAACCGGCCGGTGACACTGTCGGCGTTGCGCGACAAGAACGTGCTGCTGGTCTTCTTCCCGTTGGCGTTCACGGGCGTATGCGAAGGCGAGCTCGGCGAGATCCGCGACAACCTGCCGCGCTACGAGAACGATGACACCGCAACGCTGACCGTCTCGGTCGGGCCGCCGCCGACCCACAAGATCTGGTCCGTCCAAAGCGGGTTCACCTTTCCGGTGCTGTCCGATTTCTGGCCGCACGGCGCGGTGGCGCAGTCCTATGGGGTTTTCAACGCCGACGCGGGGTACCCCAACCGCGGCACGTTCGTGATCGACCGCTCCGGGATCATCCGATTTGCCGAGATGATGGAGCCCGGTCAGGCGCGGGACCAGTCGGTGTGGGTCAAGGCGCTGGCGGCCCTGCGGACATAACGGATTTCCGGTCACGGCGCACGGTCGGGTACCGTGCCTGCGACGGGGCGCGTAGCTCAGTGGTAGAGCTCTGGTTTTACACACCAGCGGTCGGCGGTTCGATACCGTCCGCGCCCACCAAAGTTGTTGCAGGTAAACGCCGAGATTTGTCTGTAACCGACCTCCGGGCCACCCGGGCTCGATGACCCAGGTTGACCCATTCGGAATCTAATCGGTCCGCGATGACCCCGCCGTGGGTCACTCCGCGTCCTGCTTCGGTCGCTTGCCGGTCACCTTCGACAGCGACGCCGCGGCGGTGGCGAGTGCGTTGTCGTTCGCGTGTGCGTAGACGGAGAGCGTGAACCGGGCATCAGTGTGTCCGAGCCAGGCGGCGATCACCGCGGCCGGCACCCCGTCCAGGTGCATGAGCGTCGCACAGCTGTGGCGCGCGTCGTGCAGTCGGACGTGGGGGAGCCCGGCCCCCGCCAGGGCTTCGCGCCACGCCTTGCTGAGGGTGTCCGGGTGTGGTGGGGCGCCGGAGTCATCGACGACCACCAGGCCCGAGTTCGGCCAGCGGTTCCCAAGCAGTTTCCGCAGTTCCTTCTGCCGCTCGGCTTCCAGCTTCAGCGCGGCCGCCAGGTCGGGCGGCAACGGCAGGGTCCGCTCGCTGGACTTCGTCTTCGTCGCGCCGGTGACGCTGCCGCCCGCGACCGCGATGCGCGCCGCGGCGATCGTGACGGTGCCCGCGTCGAGGTCGACCGAATCCCAAGCGAGCGCAAGGATTTCGCCCCGGCGCAGACCAGACAGGGCCAGTCGCCACGCGACGTGGAAGCAGTCCTCGGTCGTCGCGTCCAGTAGGGCAGCGGCCTGGTCGTCGTCGAGCGTGGACAACTCCGGACGGGCCACCGGCAAGGACTTCACCAGGTTGGCCACGTTGCGCGGGAGTACGCCCTGCTGCTCGAGGTCGTCGAACACCGCGCGCACCCGGATCAGGAGTTGATCGTGCGCGGTGCCAACGGATCTCGCGTCTTCCGGGCCGCCTTGAGTAGCTTCGCCGGGGCGTGCCAGTCGCCGAACGCGGACCCGCCCTTGCGCAGCGTGGTCACCAGCGCCTCGATGTCGGCCTTCGTGATGGACTGCACCAGGCGGTCGCCGAGCAGGTCGACGAGTGGACGCAGGTTCGCGATGTAACCCTCGCGGGTCGAGGTCCGGATCCGTTGCGATTCAAGCCACAAGTCTGCGGCCTGTCGCACTGTCAGTTCGCTCGGTGCGACGTGGGTGCCGTGCGACAGCTCCGAGACGACAGTGGTCCGCCACTTCACCGCCTCTTCGACCGACTTGAATCTCTTCTTGTTCTGGAACCGGGAGCCGTCGGGTCGGTTGCCGTGCACCCGTACCTCGTAGCGCCGGCCCTTGCTCGTCTCGACGGGTTTCACCCAGTCAGGTCTGCGTGCCACGCGGGGCGGCATCTCTTGAGGCACCGAGATTTCGTCTAACTTCGTACGACACGCCGAGCTCCGGCGTGTCGTGACGGTTCGCTGGACGCTAACGCGTTCGTGCACTTCGCTGAGCTTCATGAGCACGAACGCGGACGAATTGACCGCCGTCATTGCTGCACTGGTGGCCGCTGCCCAGACGACGACCGACGCAGAGCCTCCACGCACCCTACTGACTGTGTCTGAGACCGCCGAGATGCTTCGCTGCGGGCAGACGACGGTGTACCAGCTGCTCAAGGACGGGCGCCTCGCGTCGGTGAAGATCGGCCGCCGGCGACTGGTGCGGGCGGATGCGGTGGAGCGGTTCATCGACGCCGGAGGAGCGGCGGCATGAGCCCAGATCTCGCCTCCGCCAAAGTATTCGTCGCGGGACGCGAGAGTGCCCGATCGATGCGCGATGACAGTAGTCGAAGTGACCGCCAACGTCGCTGAGACCTGGTGTCCGCTCGGGTTCGATCCCGAGTCCGAGGCTATCTGGATCGGCGGCTGGAAGTCGCTCTGGCGTGACTCGCGCACCGCCGCCATCGCGCCGAAACATGAAGCCCAGCAATAGAAAGAGAACCCATGATATTCGCACAACCCACCCCGGACCAGATCGCCACGGCGCGTCAGGAACTCCCCGCCGCCATGGCGCGGCTGGCGGACCTGAACCGCGAGACGCTGCTCGGATTCGGCGAGGCGATGATCGGCGACCCCACCGATCCCGCGACGCAACGGGCACTGCGTGAGTACCAGCAGTGGCGGAAGGGCATGGACGCCGCGAAGATGTCCGCGGCCGCCGTGATGGTCGCCGCCGGCGCGGATCCGGACAGAGTCTGCAAGGAGTTGCGGGTCGGCTTCCACGCCCTTCGTGCGTACCTTCCTTTCACGCCGTACGCGGCCTTGGCGGTCGGTGAGGAACCGGAGCCGGAGGATGGCCCCGTGATGGACGCGGTGACGGTGACAGTCTGAAAACTGCAGTGCCCCCGACAATCCGGTGGGGCACTGCCACGTCTACATCGAAAACTGCAGTGTCACAAGGTGATAGAGACCGGTCTGAGATCTATCAATTTCGGCGCCGCCACCGCTGGCCACGCCGCGAGAGGAGTCCGTCGCCGCGGAGGTGCGCCGGCGCCGTGCCGAGGCCGCCGAAAGGTACCGGCCCGACCATATTCGGCTCCTGCTGGTGGCCCAGGCACCGCCGGCCGCTGATGACCGCTACTTCTATTTCACCGACGTCGCGACGCAGGACTCACTGTTCCGGTCGGTGGCGCGGGCGATCCTGCCGAACACCGAACCCAGCCGGTACAACAAGGCGGCCGTCCTGACGGAGCTGCAGGAGCGCGGCGTGTTTCTGATCGACCTCAAGCCCGATACCGTCGACGGGTCCGACTTGTCGCCGTACGTGCCCGGGTTGATGGCTCGGATCGCCGAGCTGACGCCCGAGCGGATCGTCCTGATCAAGGCCGACGTGTTCGACGCGGCGTACCCCGCGTTGGCAGCCGCCGGCCTGCCCGTCAGCAAGGTGCGGATCCCGTTCCCCTCGTTCGGGCAGCAGAAGGCGTTCGCGGAGGCGTTCGACCGGGCGCTCGCCGGGGAGTGACGGCACGGCCGACGGCGGCCTTCTCCCACACCGCTGCGCAAGTGACAGACTCGTGTCCAGTGACGGGCTCGAGGAAGTGGTGCCGTGGACGGTCTTGAGATGGCCACCGCCGAGCGGACAGAACTCGCCGCCCTGCTGACGACTCTGACGCCCGAGCAGTGGGAGGCGCAGTCCTTGTGTGAGCGCTGGCGGGTGCGGGACGTGGTCGCTCACGTGATGAGCTTCGACGGCGTCAGCTTGCTCGGCATGACGCGCCGTGTCATCCGCGGCCGGATCTTCGAAGCCAACCAGGTGTGGGTCGACGAACTCGCGTCACTGAGCACAGAACAACTCCTCGACCGGCTGCGGGCTCGGTTGCGGCCGCAGGGGCTGGCCACGATGTTCGGCGGCCGGCTCGCGCTGCTCGACGTCACCATCCACCATCAGGACATCCGCCGCCCTCTCGGTCTACCGCGCCGGATTCCGGCTGAACGGCTGCGTTGCGTGCTGGGCGACAGCCTGCACACCCCTGAGCTGCCGGCGTGGCGCCTCGCCCGCGGTCTCCGCCTGATCCCGACCGACCTGGATTGGAGTCACGGCCGAGGACCGGAACTGACCGGACCGGCGGAAGCCGTGCTGATGGCGGTCTCCGGTCGACGCAGCGCCCTCGTAGAGCTGGCCGGCCCCGGGCAGCAGGTACTGGCCCGGCGGCTCGCCCGCTGAGTCCGATCGAGGCTGCGAGAGCGCGTAGGGCAATCACGGGCACAACTGGTTAGCCGAATCCCCACGTGATCGCGCGGGCGAGCGTGGGGGAGTAGTAGGCGCGGTCGGCGGTCTTCTTGAACCGCAGCGAACCGGGATGCTCCGGGAACAGCAGGTAGGTCACGCCGGGCTTGACGGTCCGCGGCTTGACGAACGGCCAGGTGAGTTGCCGGCCGTCGGGGTACCGCGCTGTCAGCACCTTCTCCGCGTCCTCTCCGAGGCCGATGATCAGCCGCGGCTGCACGACATCCAGTTCGTCGTGGAGGAAGTGCTTGCAGTTGTCGATCTCGTACCGCTCCGAGGTCCGGTCGTTGGGCGGGTGGCAGTGCACGACGTTCGTGATGAACAGCTCGTCCTTCTTGAGATCGGCGATCTCCAGGGCGGCGTCGATGTAC